>CAYZVB010000341.1:0-6012 GCA_964481315.1 uncultured Granulosicoccaceae bacterium | reverse complement strand
GGTGAGTCCGCCAGTGCTTAGCAGTTCGTTAACACGGGTGGCGTGGTCGAACTCTTTTTTGTTGGCATAAATATGCAAAATGCCACGTTGCTCAAAATCGAAATCGATACCTTCCTGCTCTGCCCACTCAAGCAAGTGAGCACGTGCAGCAATGGCGAGCCGGGTCGTTTCGATTGTGTTGCTACGATAGGAAGGAATGTTGCCAATGAATTGCGCCATCCATGACACCTTGTGCCAGTCAGGCTTCGGGTTAACCAGCAACGGCGCGTCTTTCCGGAGCATCCACTTCAGCCCTTTCAGCACAGTAGCTGTCTGGGTCCAGACTTCGGCGTTTGAAGCCGACAACTGTCCGCCATTGGCAAATGACGTTGCCATTGCCGGATATCTGTGGCGATCAAAAACAGTGACGCGATAGCCGCGTTTCAGAAGTGAGTAACAAGTGGTGACACCGGTGATTCCAGCGCCGATAACAGCAATGTGTTTCATGATTTTCCCAGGTTTTTAACAGCGGGCCCAATAAACAATGGATTGTGTGCGCAATCCTTCCAACCCATCTGTCTTGGAACCTGAGAGTTTCAACGGTACGACCGTTTTACCCCTTCGGTGGACCGGCATGGCCGGTCGCTCTCCAGATGTCTCGCTTTTGATGTGGTCCGTTTGCCTGAGAGTTTCCTGGGTGTTGCTCCTTCGGCGCCGCGTCCCGGAAACTCCGGTACCACGATCTCTCCCACATCAAGCCCTGTCTGGCAGCGCCAGACCGAGACCAGCGGAGAATGCATCAGATTCACCGCTTTGGCAAGAAATTGCTTGTTAAAACTAAAGCCGGTCGTCCTGAACCGACCCGACGGGGCCAGCTATCGGTCGAACCTGAGCATTCTTGAACGCCTGCCAACCTGCAACTATTCAGCAAAGCGCATATTTAACAGTTCATTTCGTATACTGTGACATTCCCCGGCTGGAACACCTATGAAAATCACACTACCGGAAATCGCTCCGGCTGCTGCAGTCAAACCGCATCGCTGCAAAGCGCACGGTGTCGAATGGATTGACGACTACGCCTGGCTCCGCGCCGAAAACTGGCAGCAGGCGATGCGCGAGCCCGAATCACTGCCAACGCCAATCGCCGAATACCTGAAGGCTGAAAACCAGTACTTCTCCGCTGCCATGCAGGAAACCCGCTCTCTGCAACAGCAGTTAATTGCCGAGATGCGCGGACGCATGGAGGAAAAGGAAATCTCTCTGCCGGACAGGGACGGAGAATACGACTATCAATATCAATACGAAGAAGGCGCTGAGCACCCGGTCTATCTGCGCAAACACATTGATAGCAGCCAACAACAGGTACTTCTGGATATTAATATCGAAGCAAAGGCGCACGATTACTTTGACCACGACCTGGTTGAGCACAGCCCCAACCATAAACTACTGGCGTGGAGTTGCGACACATCGGGTGCCGAGTACTTCGAACTATTTATCAGGGATCTGCAGACAGGTGAAGATCTGGGCTACAGCATAGCCGATGTAGACACTGCCACCTGGGCCACTGCGGACATTCTGTATTACACACGAGTGGACGAAAATCATCGACCCAACAAAGTATTCATACACCAGGTTGGCACCAACCCCGTTGACGACATACTCGTCTTTGAAGAAAAAGATGACCGATTTTCTGTCGATGTTTCCACCAGTATGTCACGCGAGTACGTGTTCATCTATACGGGTATGAACGATCAGGATGAAGTGTGGTTTGTACCGGCGGCCACTCCCCGTGCAGCACCAAAAGTAATAGAACCCCGAACCGACGGACTCGAATATGAAGTCGAGCACCGGCACGACCAGTTCGTGATCTTAACCAATGCCGATCAGGCCACTGATTTTAAACTGGTCACAACACCGGTGAATCAACCATCACGATCGCACTGGACCGATCTGGTTCCACACCGGCCAGGCACCATGATTCATGCATTTAATACCTATAAAAACTGGCTTACCTGGTTGTGTGTTAAAAACGCACTGCCGCAGATTTCCTACATGAACAATGCCGGTGAAATTCAGACTATCGAATTTACTGAAGAAGCGTATTCGCTTGCCCTGGACAGTGGCTATGAGTTTAACACGTCGACAATTCGTTTTGACTACTCGTCCCCTGCCACCCCGGAACAGACCTATGAATTTAATCTGGCCAGTACAGAGCGCAAGCTGCTAAAGGAACAGATAATACCCAGTGGTCACGACCCGCAGCACTACCGCACCAAACGCATACAAGCGGTTTCACATGATGGCGCTGAAGTGCCTGTGACGTTGCTGTACCATCACACCACAAAAATTGACGGCACGGCCCCCTGCCTGCTGTACGGCTATGGATCGTATGGTGCATCCATTCCTGCGTCGTTCTCTGCCAAACGACTCTCACTGGTCGATCGGGGGTTTGTATATGCAATAGCCCATGTTCGCGGTGGCGAGGAAAAAGGTCGGGCCTGGTACGAGAGCGCCAAGCTTAGCCACAAACCCAACACGTATCATGACTTTATTGCTGCCGCCGAAGCGTTAATAAAACACAAGTATAGTGCAGCGAAAAAGATAACCATTCACGGAGGTTCAGCAGGCGGGTTGCTGGTGGGAGCAGTGCTAAACATGCGCCCCGACCTGCCTGGCAGCGCTGTTGCAGATGTACCTTTTGTCGATGTACTTAACACCATTCTCGATGACACACTGCCACTCACGCCCGGTGAGTGGTCGCAATGGGGCAACCCGATCACAAGCAAACAGGCTTTTGAGGATATTCGCGGTTATTCACCGTACGACAATGTGACAGCACTGGACTATCCGCCGATACTGGTAACCGCCGGTGTATCGGACCCCCGTGTGACTTACTGGGAGCCGGCCAAATGGGTAGCAAAACTTCGTGCAATAAAAACTGATACCAACCCGTTATTAATGAAAACCAACATGACATCCGGCCATTTCGGTAAAACCGGGAGATTCGCAGAGCTTGAAGACAGCGCCCTCACCTACGCATTTGCCATTTGCACCGTGTTAAACGATTAAAACCAGCCATGCGACACTTACCAAACCTGCTCAGCGTATTTCGCCTGCTGTCAGCACCGGTACTGCTGGTGCTTGCCTGGAATCGACTTGAAGACTGGTGGCTGGTGCTGCTGCTATGCTCTTTGGTGTCAGACGTTGCTGACGGATTTATTGCACGACACCTCAACGCTACTTCTGAGCTCGGTGCCAAACTCGACAGCCTTGGCGATATGGCAACCTACTTTACCGTTCCGGTCTGTGCCTGGTTACTGTTCCCGCACCTGATTATTCAGGAACGACTCTTTGTACTGCTGGTCGTACTGGCGTATGGCGCACCGGTAATTGCCAGTGTGCTTAAGTTTAAACAAATCATGAGCTATCACACCATTAGCGCAAAAGTTGCCGGTGTATTGATGGGGGTTTCGGTACTCATTGCCTTTACGACCAACATCACCTGGCCATTCAGGCTTGCTGTGCTGGTGCAGCTGATGGTTGCAGTCGAATACATTTCAATAACGAGAAAACTACAACACCCCGAGACCAATATTAAATCGTGGTTTCACCTGTAACTGTAGTTGCCACAGACACTTACCCACCAACGACCGGCAGCTGGTAAGAGTCGAGCCGGTCCTGCAGAAAAGTAAATTTGTTACGCGCCTGCTGCAGCGCACCTCGATCAAGCGTGAGGTACCTGAATTCTTCAGCATACTCTTCAAAAGTCACCGGCTGGTGGTTTTGATCGACCCATGGCGGGCAGAACACAGAATGTCCAAAGTGTTGTCCAGCGCGGTTTAGGCTTAGAAAGTACAGTTGATTTTCGACAGCTCTTGTCGTCGCAAACGCATGCCAGCTGTAAAACGAAGGGTCACGCGCGTATGCACCGGTATGTAGAATACAGTCCACGCCGTGATCGACTGCCAGCGTACGACATAACTCAGGAGCGCGAATATCGTAGCAAATAATGGGTGACAGCCGGAAACCACATATATCAACTAACACCAGGTTACGATCACCCGCAGTGAAGTACTCTTTCTCCATTGAGTCACCAAACTGAGCAAGATGAAGCTTGTGATACACAGCTGCAAGTTCCCCGGCGGGGTTAACGATGGCAGTAGCAATTGTATAACCCGGCTTTAGCGACTGAGCATAACCATACACAACGTAGCAACTGTGTCTGCGGGCAACCTCTCTCCATACACTAAAACTGCTACCCTCCGGTGGCTCTGCCAGTGCGTTAAGCTGCTCGAAGGCATGGCGACTATAGTCAATTGAAGAGAGCTCAGGCAGAACTACGAGCTCTGCCGGCTTTTGTTTAAGGCATTCATCAACGCATTGTGCTACACGTTCAACGTGAGCATCACGCTCAGAATCTGTACTCATTAAAGGGATATCAATCTGACAACCCAATACGGTTAGCTTTGACGTCATTAGTCTTAAACCTTTGAGCGACTACAACGGTTGTTACCTTCAGATTACAGATTGTGATCAGGTGCAGGGGGTGTTTTTTCACCGCTGTCGAATCGCTCCCAACCGTGCCCGTTAAACGGGTCCAGCCCAAGCTGTTGCATCACATGCGGAAAATCCACCATCACCCAATTGTCAGTGATCTTGCCGTTCTCTACTTTCCAGAAATCCATATAGCGGATTTCAACGCGCTTGCCGGTCGCTGCAACTCCCATAAACTCACCGGAGTGCACTGCCTCCTGCCGGCCAAAGGCAGCGGCCCACTCTCCCATGAAAAGTCGCGCCTCATCGACACAGACTTTGTCCGAAAAGGCAGCCTGAAACGGCTTCTGCCAGTTGTTCTGAAATTCTGTTAGACCATTCTTGACACCACAGCCGGCATTACCCATCCATCTAAAGGCCTCGCTGAAAAATTCATCCATGCCATTAATTTTGTGATCGTTCAGTCCGTCGACCATCGATTCAATCACCTGACGGGTTTCATCAGTTTTACTCAAATCTGTGTCTTTACTCAGACTTGCCTGTTCAGGGCGTGTGCCTCTCATTCATTTCTCCCAGTCGGAATTAGCGGGGTTAAAACCTGTCTCCTATCAACCTTCAGTAGCACACCTCGTATAGGCATTACTGGTGTGCCAACGGCGCCAACCTGCAGTTAGCAGGCCCTCACCAGTATTCCCGCAGGCCAACATATTAATAAACAGGCGACGGAGAATATTCTGACACTAATCCCTGCCATGAAAGACGAGACCAGGGAAAGCTTTTCAACTGCACAGCGATTCACAGAAACAGTAAGGTCGAACAATATACCGCTGAAACAACGTTTGGCGATATTATTGAACAATCGCAAACTATGAAGCTTTAAATACGATGATGTTGGAGGGCGGACAACCGACGGGGCAGTGATCTCGTAATATTCGCCGCCACTGATGCTATCCAATGTTTTTAAGTGTCGACACTCATGTGTTTGTACCGCACAAAATCTAAGGGCTCACTGGCCGGGTGAATTGGCCGGGTGAATTGCCCGGCAGCACAAACAAGGCCATTGCTAAAAGAGCGCACCGGTAACCGATGCGCTCTTTGCAGTCACTTAGTGCTTATGAAAACCACCAGCGCTCAGCGATACGCGAACCATCCATTTGCCACAGGTTACCAATTGTGCCGCTGTTAGCAAGCTTGGTAGAGTGAGCATCAACATAGTTTGCATACATTGGAACAACGGTACCGCCGTCTTCTGAACACAGCTGCTGCATCTCATGATAGATCTCACGACGCTTGTCAGAGTCGAGCTCTGCACGCCCCTGCAGTAACAGTTCCTGGAATCGTGCGTTTTCCCAACCGGTATCGTTCCACGGCACACCTGATTCGTACGCGGTAGAGAACATCCAGTCTTCTGTCGCACGCCCGGACCAGTAGCACGCACACCATGGCTTCTTCAGCCATACGTTTGACCAGTAACCATCATCCGGCTCCTGAACCACCTTCAGGTTAATACCGGCGGCTTTAGCAGATGACTGCAACAGC
>CAYZVB010000340.1:0-6028 GCA_964481315.1 uncultured Granulosicoccaceae bacterium | reverse complement strand
GCATGTCACCACGCCGGGTAGCCCGCGAGTTCGAATGGGACGGTGTGGAGTTTACGCCAGAGTCACGGGTGTTTTTTATGTTCAGCAGCGCCAACCGTGACGAAGCGAGTTTTGAACTGGCAGATGAGTTTCATGTGGGTCGCGATACATCAGCTGCTATCAGTTTTGGTGCCGGCCCGCATTTTTGCGCCGGTGCCTCAGCATCACGCGCGCTCATCGCAGATGTTGCATTGCCGATGCTGTTTGAACGCTTCCCGAACATCAGGCTCAACGGCGATGTGCTGTTCAGCGGTTGGGCGTTTAGAGGGCCGCTGCGTATGCCGATCCGACTAATTTAATGGCAGCACTGATCCAAGTGGCACGCAGTGCTATTACGAGGCTTAATAGCGGTGTATGTGCGTTCACCGTTCCAATTTGGTGGACGCGATCCGCTTATGCCACCCTACCCACCTGACGATTCCTAGATATGCAACGCAGAACCGGTTACCTGCATGCAGGCTTCTGCAAACCCTTCACTTAGGGTCGGATGTGCATGAATCGTCGCTTCGATATCTTCGGCACAGGCCCCCATTTCCAGGGCAATGGCAAACGCCGATGAAAGTTCTGAAACGCCACGCCCGACCGCCTGAACCCCAAGTAGTACACCATTCGTTTTATTAGCAACTACACGCACAAAACCACTGTTGCTTTCCATGGTCATTGCACGCCCGTTAGCCTGAAACGGAAACTGTCCTACAGTAATTTCGTGACCGGATTCCAGCGCTTCCGAAGGTGACAGTCCGGCAGTGACAATTTCGGGGTCGGTAAAACAAACCGCAGGTATACAGACTTTATCCCATACGCGGTTTTGTCCTGCGGCTATCTCTGCCACCATTTGTCCCTGTGCCATCGCACGGTGTGCAAGCATCGGTTCGCCGGTAACATCACCAATGGCGTAAACGCCGCGCATCGAGGTCTGACACTTGTTGTCGATTTGAATAAACGCGCCGTCCATCGTTAGGCTCAGTTCTTCAAGTGAACATCCGTCAGTGCGTGGTACACGGCCAATCGTGACCAGCACCTTGTCTGCCGCAATAGTTTTGACCGTACCGTCTGCAGACTCAACCACCAGTCCTTCTTCACTAATAGCGTTGGCACGTGTGGTTGTCATTACTTCAATACCCAGTTGGCCAAGGCTGCTGACAACCGGTTTTGTTAAATCGGCATCGTATTGCGGTAACACACTGCCGGCGGCTTCTACAACGATTACACTGGCACCGAGCTTGGCATACGCCATTCCAATCTCAAGTCCTATGTATCCGCCACCCACAACGGCAAGTGTACCCGGCACCTGTTGTTGCATCAGTGCTTCGGTCGATGAGATTACCTTGCCACCAAATGGCAATGACGGCAGCTCGACAGGTTTAGAGCCGGTGGCAATAACCACCTGCTCGGCACTGATCGTTTGATCACCATCGCTGCCGGTAACCCTGACTGTTTTACCATCAAGAAAATCAGCGTTGCCATGCAGCACTTTTACACCTGCCTTTTTAAGCAGCCCCTGCACACCACTGTTAAGTTTTCCAACGATACCGTCTTTCCATTCAATAGTTTTGGCAAGGTTAATTTTTGGCGCTGATACTTCAATACCCAGATTATTCTCTGTACTGCAGGACACAGCCTTGTAGAACTCTTCTGCGGCATGAATGAGTGCCTTAGACGGTATGCAGCCAACATTAAGACAGGTACCACCGAATGATTCCGACTCTACAATCACTGTATCGACACCGAGCTGAGCCGCTCTGATCGCACACACGTAACCACCGGGACCGGCACCAATTACCAGCAGCTTACAATTTATATCGGCCATTGATCAGTCCCCAACGAATAACATGGCGGGTTTTTCCAGCAGGGTTTTAAGTTTTTGCACCATCACGGCAGCGTCCCAGCCGTCGATCACACGGTGATCAAAACTCGCAGAAATATTCATCATCTTCTTCGGCACAAACTGCTGTCCGTCCCACTGCGGTCTGACAGCAATCTTATTAATACCCACAATCGCCACTTCGGGGTGATTAATGATAGGCGTGGTAGCGATGGCACCGAGTGGACCAAGCGATGTAATAGTGATGGTCGAACCGCTTAGCTCGTCGCGACTTACAGAACCCGCCCGGCTACGCTCTGCCAGTTCGACAACGGCGCCGGCACTGTCCCACAGACTCAGTGTTTCGCAATGGCGCACTACCGGCACCATGAGTCCTGCTTCAGTCTGAGTGGCAATACCAATATGCACACCGCCGTACTGATGTATCACACCCTGCTCATCGTCGTAGCGGGCGTTAAGCTGCGGTTGTTCGCGCACTGCCTCAACGATAGCTTTCATCATAAAAGGCAATACGGTGAGTTTCGGGCGTTTATCGCCATGCGTATCGTTTAGCTCCGCACGCAGCTCTTCAAGGTTGCTGACATCAACCTCTTCAACAATTGTAATGTGGGGAATACGCGACTTTGACAGAGACATTTTTTCTGCGATTTTTCGACGCATCCCCACTACTTTTATTTCCGTGATGGTGGTGTCTGCCGCGTTAACACCGCCTGACGGCGCCTGACTTTG
Source organism: uncultured Granulosicoccaceae bacterium (assembly GCA_964481315.1). Taxonomy (GTDB): domain Bacteria; phylum Pseudomonadota; class Gammaproteobacteria; order Granulosicoccales; family Granulosicoccaceae. Next base: position 3,435 of record CAYZVB010000340.1, on the reverse strand, counting down.
CAATGCATCGATGTCTTCATGAACAACACGACCTGCAGGGCCGCTACCCGTCACGGTTCGCAAGTCGATACCGAGATCCATCGCCTTCTTTCGTACCGATGGTGCCGCCAGTGGCTTCTGATTAATAACCGTTGCCGCGGCGTTCGATTCGTTAATATCAGGCGTTTCATTTGTCGTTTGCAGTGGTGTTTCAACAGCAGCATTTAACGATGTATTGTTATCGACTGGTTGCGACGGCTGTGCACTGACAGTCACCGCTGTGATCTCGCCCTGGTTACCCTCGCCTTCTACTTCGAGTCGCAGCAGTTCAGCCCCGACTGCAATGACATCACCGACTTCACCCCCCAGCCAAATCACTTTGCCTGTCACACTGGAAGGTATTTCGACAGCGGCCTTATCCGTCATTACCGCACCGACTACTTCGTCTTCAAGTACCGTGTCGCCAACTTTCACACTCCACTCCACCAGCTCGGCTTCAGCAATACCTTCACCGACATCCGGCAATGTTATTGAATGCACTCCCATTGTCTCAGGCCTCCATCACTTCACGCATTTTACGACCGAGCCTTTCGGGGCTTGGAAAGTAGTCCCACTCCTGCGCATGCGGGTAAGGGGTATCCCACCCGGTCACCCGCGCTATGGGGGCTTCAAGGTGATAGAAACATTCTTCCTGCACCAGCGTACACAACTCTGCACCAAAGCCGGAGGTACGTGTTGCCTCATGCACAATGACGCATCGACCGGTCTTGCTGACTGATGCCACAATAGTCTCGAGATCGAGTGGCAGCAGTGATCTGAGATCGATAATTTCTGCATCAATACCGGTTTCTTCAGTCGCCGCTTCTGCCACGTAAACCATAGTGCCGTAGGCGAGTATGGTCAGGTCGTTACCGGCTCGCCGCACTGCGGCTTTGCCAAGCTCGGTGGTGTAGTAGTCTTCAGGTACTTCACCCAGTTGATGATCGCGCCACGGCACTACAGGTTTTTCATGGTGACCATCAAACGGCCCGTTATACAGGCGCTTGGGCTCCATAAAAATTACCGGGTCAGGATCTGCGATTGCAGCTATTAGCAAGCCTTTGGCATCGTGCGGGTTGGACGGCATCACCGTTTTAATACCACAAACATGTGTAAACACCGCTTCCGGACTTTGACTGTGTGTCTGACCACCGAATATGCCACCGCCCACCGGCATCCTGATCACCAGCGGGCAGGTAAAGTCACCACCTGAACGATGACGCAACCTTGCCGCCTCTGACACGATTTGATCGTAGGCCGGATAAACATAATCTGAAAACTGAATTTCAATACACGGCCGCAATCCGTAAGCTGCCATACCAATAGCAGTGCCGACAATACCGGACTCGTTAATCGGCGCATCAAAGCAGCGACTGGCACCGTACTTATCCTGCAAGCCTGCAGTACAACGGAAAACACCACCGAAAAAACCAACATCTTCACCGTAGACCACTACACGTTCATCATGCTGCATAGCATTGTCGTGGGCGTTCTGGATAGCCTCGATCATTGTCATCTTAGGCATCGCAGATCACCTCGCACACTGTATACATGAAGATAGATTTGTTTTGAAACATCAGTATCCGGCCTCCTGACGCTGTTTAATCAGGTGTGGCGGCATCTTTTCAAACACATCTTCAAACATATCTCTGGCAGACGGTGTGTTACCACTGCTTAGTGTGCCTACAGCCTCGGCTTCCTTTTGTGCGGTTAGTACTTCATCTGCAATTTCAGCTTCCATTTGCGCATGGCGTTCTTCCGACCAGTAGCCCTGCTTTATCAGATAATTTTTAAACCGCACTATAGGGTCACCCAGCGGCCATGCGTCTCCCTCTTCTTTGGGTCGGTAGGCCGAAGGGTCATCGGATGTTGAATGCCCGCCGGCACGATAAGTTACATACTCAATTAAGGTTGGCCCAAGGTTGCGACGCGCTCTCTCAGCGGCCCACTTTGCAGCGGCATACACCGCAAGATAATCGTTACCGTCAACGCGCAATGAAGGTATACCAAAACCATGGCCGCGTGCTGCGAAGGTTCCCGCATCGCCTTTGGCAATACCCTGAAACGTCGATATAGCCCACTGGTTATTGACGATGTTTAAAACCACAGGTGCTTTATAGGTTGATGCAAACACCATCGCGGCATGGAAATCACTTTCCGCAGTAGAACCGTCGCCTACCCAGCCTGCCGCAATTTTTGTATCGCGACTGATCGCAGATGCCATCGCCCAGCCAACCGCCTGCGGATACTGCGTGGCGAGATTACCGGAAATAGAAAAGAAACCATGCGCCTTGGACGAATACATAATCGGCAGCTGCCGGCCATGGTTGGGATCTTTTTCATTCGAATATATTTGGCACATCATTAAAAACATCGGGTAGTCCTGCGCTATTAGCAGGCCGGCCTGACGATACGTGGGAAAGTTCATGTCACCGGGTTGCAGGGCAGTTTGAAACGCACAGGAAATTGCCTCTTCACCAAGATGCTGCATATAAAAAGATGTTTTACCCTGGCGGTGCGCCATTAACATGCGTGCGTCGAATGCGCGCAAACGCATCATGTGCTGAAGGCCGGTAAGCAGCGACTGTTCATCGAGTTCCGGTACCCAGTCGCCCACCGCGTCGCCGTCGCGCGACATTACCCGGATAATGGTAAACGCAAGGTCACGTATCGATTCAGGATCGCTGTCCACCGGTGGGCGTCGCACGTCACCGGCGGGGGGTATGCTAACACCAGAGAAGTCCGGCGTATCACCGGGCCGGATTTCTGGCGCAGGTACGCGAAATGACAAGGGGGGATAATCACTCATGGCGATCCTCTTGTTCTGTTGGCAGTGCTGCAGGCCTGTAGAACCTGCGAGTCTTGTACCATGCCCGGAACGCCGCTTCGGTAAAACCGGCACCGGTTCAGGTTTGAGCGCGATGGTATTCGAAACTCTGGCCGAGGCTGCTTACAATCGTGCAAACAAGTACCGCTGCAACGCGCCGTCAATATCTGTTTCGACCTGTCACTGTTTTGTCAGTTCCAGTAGACTGCGGTCCAATACCATCGGGGAAGCATCATGAAAATCATTCTCGGCAGTATGACTTTCGGTGATCAGGTTGATCATCAGGGCGCGCAACAAATGGTCGGCACGTTCGCTGCCGACGGGCACTGTGAAGTCGACACCGCCTATGTGTACTGCGGCGGTAAAACGGAAACCCTGTTGGGCGAAATCAAACAGGACCTCGCCGCCTGTAAACTGGCTACCAAGGTCAACCCGAAGGAAGGCGGGCTTGGCAAAGACTCAATCGACAGGCAGTTTAGTACCTCACTGCAGCGCCTAGATGTTGATGCTGTGGATTTGTTGTACCTGCATCAGCCGGATCTCGATACGCCAATTGAAAAAAGCCTTGCCGCTATTAACGAACATTATGC
>CAYZVB010000339.1:0-6116 GCA_964481315.1 uncultured Granulosicoccaceae bacterium | reverse complement strand
AGCAGGATAACGATCCAGCGCGGCTAACTGTTGACACAGAATTCTAAACGCCCTCTCTCCGTATCTATACGTATCGCTGGCAGTCAATAAAATGACTTTTTACGCTGCTTTAGCCGGTGTTCAGCTTACTTATCGATAATTAACAAAGACAGGCGGGAACCTTCCGCTAAACTTGCTATACACAGCCGGAGTAGTTTGTGCAATACACTGTATGTCTTACACAAATTACCTTTATCAGTTTACCGGCGAACTGCGGTTCCATTCGGAGATATCAGAAATATGAAAACACCACAGCCTTCATTAAGACAACTCGGCCACTTTTCAGCGGCATGCCTGCTGGCAGTTACATTAAGTGCCTGCGGCGGTGGTACCACCACCGGCACAGCCGATGGTGACAGCGGCGGTGGTAACGAAAACACCGACGGCCAGGGCCTGCTCGGTGGTAACACCGATGCCAACACCGACAGCGATGGCGACGGCCTGTATGACGCCGAAGAAGCGCTGCTTGGCACCGATCCGCTGCTTACCGATACCGATGGCAACGGCATCACCGACGATGCTGAAGATACTGACGGCGACGGTGTTTCAAACCTCACTGAACTGCTGCAGGGTACTGACCCGGTTGTCGCAGACAACACCGTCACCGACCCTGACCCTGACGATCAAACCGCATCCAATGATCCGTGCGGTGACTTCAACTCGGAAACTCCTGAGTGGGGTGACAACTGCTGGCTGCAGGACGGCGGCACCTATGCGACAAGCTCATACTCGAAAGGTGTTCAGCGTATTCTCTGGTGCCAGGGATTCGACAACGGACAGGACATCAACCAGTTTGCTGATGGTATCTTTGGTCCTAACACTGACCAGGCAGTGCGGGATTTTCAAACTGCAAACAGCTTACGTGTTGACGGCATTGTCGGACCGGAAACCTGGGGTATGTTGTTTTCCAAACTCAGCCTGATAAGCAGCGAAGCTGACTACGACGTTCACACCATCGACGGTCCCAACTGCGACGCTACAACCGCTCAGTTCTATCAACTTGCCGATGGCATTGAACTGCAGGGCTGGAAAATGGCCGATTTCCCTGGAAGCACCACTCTGGTGGACTTCGGAGCCAACCCGTAAACGCAGTGAAGAAATCGCTGCTAATAATCCTGCCGCTTATCATTGTGATAAGCGGCTGGTTTATCCTGACCCGCGACCCGGGTACAGCGACGCCCGCAGCGCAATTGACGGTCGACACTTTGACGACCGATCAATCGCAGCCAACCAGTCTGCAATCTGCAACGGTCACCGAATATGAAACCTCCATTCAGCAGGACACCGGCACCAGCGTCACGCAGGAGCCGGTAGCAGAACGCACGTTAAGTGACGCCCCTGTTACCACACTAAACGCCGATACCGCATCACTGGGTTACGAACCTCTCAGTGACGAAGCATTCAAACAAATTCAAAACCGCCTGCGCACAGAGCCGGACTATCTGACTTCAGTACTGTTAGAGCTTCGCAGCAATACAGATCCAAATCGCGCTAAACAGCTGGCAGCCTTACTGGCAGATATTGACGATCCGCGTGTTTATGAAACTGCAGCAGAACTCGCCTACTCCGGTGACCCTGCTTCACAGCTTGCCGGTCTCGATTTGCTAAACCGCATACAAACCAGAAGCAGCGATGCCCGCGACGTGGCTATACAACTGCTTGGTACCGAATCAAACCCCGAAATACTGGTCGCCACCATGAATGTTATTGCGACACCGACCGCGGGCGCGACAGCGGAGCAGCGACAGCTGATTTCGGACAATCTGTTTTTGCTGTCAAACCATCACGTACCCGAAGTACGCGCACACAGCTTGTCAGTACTGGGACAATGGGAGAAACAAAACCCTGCTGTCACAGAAGCACTGTCATCTGCACTGCAGGATACCGACGCACACGTTAGAGCAAGAGCTGTGTATGCACTGAACGGCACTGCGAATATAGATGATACCCTGACCGAAAACCTGCTGCTGGTACTGGAAAATACCGACGAGAGTAAAGCCACAAGAGAAGCCGCCATGTTCATTCTGCAGGACCAGGCGCTTGGTGGCTCCAACCTGCGTCGCTTCACGATGGGGCAGCGAAGCCTGCGCACCCGCAAGCCGGTTAACTAGCGACAATTTCCAATAGCCTGTATTGCCGCAGTGCCATCTCTAACGATTTTCTAACAGCAGGAACTTCATGCTGTTTGCGCCGCTCTTAGTTAAAGGAACCCACACACCGATCAACTAAAACGGACCGTAAGCATGAAACAGATTCTCGCCTTCTTTCCCTGTTAGCAGCAAGCACACTGGCATTTGCCGGCCCTCAGTACGTCGATGAGACCGGATTCGCGGCAAGCGGCTATGACGTCGTTGCTTTCCGCTCGCTCGACCAATCTGCGGTTGGCAGCAAACAACCTGAAGCCGTCCCCGGTAACTCTGGAATTACTGCTGAATACAACGGTGCTAAATGGGCTTTCGCTTCAGAGGAAAACCGCGATCAGTTTCTTGCAGACCCTGAAAAATATGCACCGGCCTACGATGGCCACTGCGCCTATGGTGTTGCACAGGGCGGCAAGGTACCGGGTAACCCAAACCTGTGGCGCATTGTCGACGACCGACTGTATTTAAACATTACACCGAAAGTGGTCGGATTATGGGAAAGTGATATCCCGGGCCAGATTCAGGACGCCGAATCAAACTGGGTAAAAGCCGAAGGTAAAAAAGCCTCGCGCAAAAGCTGGAAAAAGATCAAAGACAACAAGGGTACCTATACTCAGACAGCACCACTCTAACACTGCTGTAAACAGTTTTTCCCACCCCCAAAGTAGTACTCCTCACCATTGGACCTCTGGTCGGCTCTGCGCCGACCAGCCTTTTTTACTGAAACAACCTCCAATACAGAAAACGTTCTGCGTGCCACTACCTTCCGCGAATACGCGGGTCCAGCGCATCACGCAAACCATCACCCATATAGTTAACGCTTAGCACAGTTAACGAAATAGCAAGTCCGGGCCAGATAACCCGTGCCGGTGTGAGCTGCATGAAATTAGCGCCGTCATAAAGCAACCGGCCCCAGGTAGGAAAGTCGGACGGAAACCCCAGCCCGAGAAAACTCAGTGCCGACTCGGTAATAATGGCATTGGCAATCCCAAGAGTTGCCGAAACCATAATCGGGCTTAACACATTGGGCAGAATATGCCGCGAAATTACGCGCCGCGAAGGCGTGCCAATGCTGTGTGCTGCAACGACAAACTCCTGCTCTTTTATCGTTAGTACATCACCACGAACAATCCGCGCTGTCTGCATCCAGCTGGTTATACCAATCACAAAAACAATTAGAATAAAGATGCCTGTTTCAGGACCGAATGCCGAACGCAGCGTATCGCGAAACAACATAATAATAACCAGCAGCAGCGGTAGTAACGGCAGCGCCAGAAACAGATCGGTCAATCGCATAAGCGGACCGTCGAGCTTTTTAAAATAGCCGGCAAGCACGCCGATGGTGGCCCCCACCAGCAGCGACAACAACATGGCCACCACACCTACCAGCAGCGACACCCTGCCTCCGGCCATTACCTGTGCCAGTGTGTCACGGCCAAGGTTGTCTGTACCCATCGGGTGTTCCCACGACGGCGACAGGTTTTTATTGCGAATGTCGAGAAACTGCGGGTCAATGGTGTGAAGATACGGTCCGAATACCACTACCATCACAATTAATAAAAATACGATGGTTCCAACCAAAGCACCTTTATGAGTACGAAATTGTGACCACACATCACCCCATAGTGAGCGGTGTTCCGGCATTTCCTCTGCAGTGATGTCACTCATAGCGAATCCTCGGGTCGAGAATACCGTAGACAATATCTGCAAGCAGGTTAAACAACACAATCAGTACAGCAAAGATAAAGGTCAGGGTTTGCACCAGGGGAATATCAGCCCCCTGAATACCAATTATAAGCAACTGCCCGAGCCCGTTCACCCGGAAAATCTGTTCGGTGATAATGGCACCGCCAAATATCTGCGGTATACCAAGTGCAATAACGGTAACCACCGGTATGAGTGAGTTACGCAATACATGAATTAATAACACCGCACGTTCTTTTAAGCCTTTGGCGCGCGCGGTGCGCACGTAGTCCTGCGAAAGGTTATCGAGCATTGAAGCGCGCATGAAACGCGACAGCTGCGAGGCATTGAAAAGCGCCAGCACCATAACCGGCATGATCATCTGCTTCACTTGAAACCAGAAGCTCGCAAGGTCAGTCACTTTGTGCGTGGTGTCGTAAATGGAAGGCAACCAGCCAAGTGTGGAACTGAAAATAACAATCAGCACCAGGCCGGTAAAAAAAGTAGGTACTGAAAAGCCCACCATAGAAATGAAGGTACCAACCTGATCAAATACAGAGTATTGACGATAGGCAGAAATAACACCGATAGGAATAGCGATCAGAATGCCAACCACGTAAGACATACCAACTACCCACAGCGTTTGCGGCATTCTTTCAACAATCAGATCAACCACCGGGCTTCGTGTTGCCCACGACTGTACCCGCAGCCGGTTTTCACTGTCGCCAATGGTAATACCAAACCACTGCTCTATCATGTTGAGCGGTTCGTTAATAAAAAACTGCTGCAGCCACTTTAGATAGCGAATCGGGAACGGCTCACCTAGCCCCAGTGACAGACGAATTTTTTCGCGGACTTCAGGCGGAATAGTTAACGGCAGGTTACCGGTTGGATCACTGGGCGCGAGATCGAGAATGGCAAAGATCAGAAAGCTGATCACCAGCAACGTGGGGATCGCAAACAGCAAACGACGTATGGTGTAGTTAAACATGGACTGTTTTCAGCGATAGCCGGCCGCAGAATGCGACCGGCTTGTCACGTCTGATGATTACTCGGCACGCTTCCAGTCAGCGACATTCCACAACTCGGAATCCCATTCGTTCATGCGAACACCTTCAAGGGTATTAGCGTGAGCAGAAACACCACCGCGATGGATCAGAGGAATCATTGCTCCTTCCTGCATGAGCATGTCATTCATCTTCTTGGCAAGCTCTGCACGATCCTCAAGCTTTGCAGTGGTAGACATTTCAGCCACCAGCGCATCGTATGCAGGGTTGCAGTAACGCGGCATGTTGTCACCTAACCACTGGTTTTCCGGGCTGGGTATTTCATTACAGGCCCAGTTAGCCATGTAGTTTTCAGGGTCGGTGCCATCGAAGTTGTTGGTGTACATTTCAATGTCTGCAAAGAACTTCTGAAAGGTATCGGGGCTTGACTGATCGCCACCAAAGAATACCGAAGCGTCGATGTTGCGCAGTTCGGTTTCAACACCGATCTCTGCCCACCACTGCTTAACCAGCGCCTGTGTTGCCTGACGTACCGAGTTGGTAGAAGTCTGGTACAAAATAGACAGTCGCACACCTTCCTTTTCACGAACACCGTCACCACCGCGCACCCAGCCGGCGTCGTCGAGCAGCTTGTTGGCAACATCGATATCCTGTCCAAGACAGGCATCGTTAGCGGTAGACGCATAGATCGCCGGTGCAGGCAGTACGTTACAGGTCGGCTGACCGGCATCACCGTAACCAACATCAACCAGAATCTGGCGATCAATGGCTTTAGAAAGCGCAGTGCGTACTGCAGGGTCGGTTAAGAACGGGTGTGGACCACCTTCAACCGTTGCACGCTTGTCACCCAGCGCAGGGTCAGGGTTGGTCAGGTTAACCATCAGGCGTTCAACAGAAGTACCGAAAGAAGAAACCACAGTACCTTTACCGGCTGCTGCCATTTTAGAAAGAATTTCAGGCTCTACCTGCAGGTTCCACGCATAGTCGAACTCACCGGTTTCAAGCACTGAACGTGCTGCAGATGCTGCATCACCGCCACCTTTAAATACTACGGAAGCAAATGCAGGTTTTGCTGCATCACGATAGTTAGGGTTGGCTGCATAGGCGACAACGTCGTTTGCTTTAAATTCACTCACAACGAAAGGGCCGGTACCGATAGGACCAAAGTTGGCCTCGGTACACTCAGGCGCGTTGGCACCCATGCAATTTTCAAACGGCGCTTTTTGAATGACCGGTGCCTGTGCGC
>CAYZVB010000338.1:0-6145 GCA_964481315.1 uncultured Granulosicoccaceae bacterium | reverse complement strand
GGTGGCACATCGAAAGTCATACTGTATTCCAATTTTTAGTGTTGCCAGAGCACTAGGCCCTGATTCGTTCGTTGGCCGGGTCCCACAGCGGTTCATCTTTTTGTACCACCGCATTGACTTTATCGCCGAAAATCTCGACCTGCAATTGCGTACCGGGCTCTGCCAGGTCAGCGCGCACCATACCAAGTGCAATTGACTTATCGATACGATGCCCCCAGCCACCGGAAGTGGTTTCACCAACGACTTCATCGTTGTGCCACAGCGTGGCCATGTACGGTGCGTCGTATTCACCGGCATCGACAACCAGTGTAATAAAGCGCTTGCTCACCCCTTGTCGCTGCTCTGCAGCTATAGCGGTTTTGCCAATGAAGTCGGGCTTGTCGAGCTTGACGAATCTTTCGATGCCGCCCTGCAGCACGGTGTAGTCGGTCGACAGATCGCCCTTCCAGGCGCGATAACCTTTTTCAAGTCGCAGTGAGTCGAGTGCAAACATGCCAAATGGTTTTAACCCGAGAGGTTCACCGGCGGCCATCACGGCGTCGTAGATAACTGCTGTGTCTTCAACCTTGGTGTGGATCTCCCAGCCGAGTTCACCGGCAAATGACACCCGAACCAACTGGCACCAGGTATCTGCAATTTGCGCACTTTGGTGGGTTAGCCACGGCTGGCTAAGATCGGCATCGGTAACAGCAGTCAGAATGTCGCGGGACTTCGGGCCGCTTAATATCTGGCAGGTAAATGATTCTGTTACGTTATCGAGGGTCAGGCTGCCGTCGGTCGGCAGGTGCTTTTGCAGCCACTCGTAGTCGTGCCACTCGGCGCCGGCTGCGGTAATAAGAAAGAAGGTGTCTTCGTGCAGCGCCATGATCGACATTTCAGTCACAATACGGCCTTTATCGTCGGCAAAGTAACCCAGACCCAAACGACCTTCACGCGGCACGTTGCCGGTGATTAAGCCAAGCAACCATTCACGTGCGCCGTTGCCGCTGAGCTTGTAGCGTGAGAAGCCGGGCAGGTCGAGAATACCGGCAGCATCTTTAACTGCCAGGCACTCTTCGCGTACGCGCGGCAGCCACGGGCCTTCGCGTTTCCATGTATGTGTGGCTTCTTCGGAGGTGTCGTCACCGTTCTGTGCAAACCAGTTGGCGCGCTCCCAGCCGTTGTAGGCGCCAAACTGCGCACCACGGGCGGCGATTTTATCGTGCACCGGTGACAGCTTTTTGTTTCTTGCATCGGGCCATTCATGATGCGGGAAGTGCATGGCGTATTCGTGTCCGTAGACTTCCATGCCTTTCTTGTTGCAGTAGTCCTGATCGCAGAAGCCGGTGAAGCGTCGCGGATCACACGACCACATATCCCACTCGGTGGCACCTTCGGTAATCCACTCGGCAAGCACTTTACCGGCACCGCCGGACTGTGCGATACCAAAAGTGAATACACAGGCTTCGAAGGCGTTGGCGACACCGGGCATCAGGCCAATTAACGGGTTGCCGTCGGGCGTATAGGGAATAGGGCCGTTAATGACTTTATTAACACCGACTTCACCCAGCATCGGAACGCGGGCCATGGCATCTTCTATGTACCATTCCAGACGTTCAAGGTCATCCGGGTATAGCTGGAAAGAAAAGTCTGCAGGCATCGGGTCGTCCGGTGTCATCCAGTGGCCTTTACAGTTGAGTTCGTAAGGCCCGAGGTTTAAACCGTATTTTTCCTGTCGCAGGTAGTACGATGAGTCAACGTCGCGTAGCAGTGGCAGTTTGCGCACGCCCTGGTCTTCACACCATTTTTCAAGTTCAGGAATTTCTTCCGTTAGCATGTACTGATGGCTCATAGTCATCATCGGGACTTCGCGACCACCAAAGGGAATAAACCAGCGCCCGACTTCCTGCGCGCGATAGCCTGCAGCGTTAACCACATACTCGCAGCGAATGTCGCCTTTTTCAGTTTCCACTATCCATTGATCGTTTTCGCGACGCACGCCGGTAGCAGGGCAGAAACGCTCTATTCTTGCGCCAAGATCGCGAGCGCCCTTGGCGAATGCCTGCGTGAGCTGAGCCGGGTCGATGTCGCCGTCGTACGGGTCGAACAGGCCGCCTTCGAGATCATGCGTTTCAAGAAACGGATAGTGACTCTTGAGATCGTCGATACTGCACATATCGATATCCATACCCTGATACCTGCCCATGCCTTTAACGCGTTCGAATTCGCGCATGCGCTCGGCGGAGTGAGCCAGCCGGATAGACCCGGTGACGTGATAGTTCATCGGGTAGTCGACCTCTTCGGCCAGCCCGCGATATAGCTCCGTGGAGTACCGCTGCATGTTCATGACAGACCAGGATGCAGAGAACGTCGGAACATTGCCTGCAGCATGCCACGTTGACCCAGAGGTCAGCTCATTCTTTTCCAGTAGTACGCAGTCGGTCCAGCCAGCTTTAGCGAGATGAAACAGCGACGATGCTCCGACGGCACCGCCGCCGATAATGACAACACGGGCCTGTGTAGGGAAATCTGCCATGGGGTCACCAGTTAGGTCAGGTATGGGTCACGTCCAGTCGGATTCCGGCAGTCACAAGCCGCCGGATCCACACTGGAGTTTAGGTATAAAAAACACCATGCATTGTGTATCGCAACAGTGCGGAAACATTGATCCACCGCGAGAGTAGAAAAGGATCCAGATGTTTCCCTGAAGGTAGCACTGTTGTTATCGGAATGCCGAACAAAAAAGTGAGAAGCGCGTGGCATTTTGCTGTGCATCGGCGGTCGTTGCAACGGCGGCTTAGTGGCGGTACAAGTGTAACGGTACAATCGCCGGCGGTTGTCTTAGTGTAGTCTCAACAGCGATATCGTACTCAGGAGAGACGAGTGAAAATCATCTGGCTGACCGATCTGCATTTTAACCTTCGTGAACCGGTGCTGGGCGTTAATACCGCGGCATGTCTGGACGCAGCGCTGCGACATATTAATGAACACTACGCTAACGCCGATCTGTGTGTTTTATCGGGTGATCTGGTTGATAAAGAAGAGCCTGAAGACTATGCAGCGCTGCGCAGTCGTCTCGACACTCTGCCGATGCCATGGTTTCCCCTGCCGGGTAATCATGACAACCGCGGGCAGTTTCGACAGTCTCTGGTGTTACCCGAAAACTCAATGCAGTCGTTTATTCAGTATGTAGTGCCAACTCCGACGCACGACCTGATCTGTCTCGATACCCTGCGTGAAGGGTCTGCGGGTGGCGAGATTTGCGAGGAGCGACTGGCGTGGCTGGTGGCACAGATTGAAGCTGCGGGTGACAAACCGGTATGTCTGTTTATGCATCATCCGCCGATGACACTCGACTTACCCATGCAGGATCAGGATAGTTTCTATGATCGTGAAAAATTCCTGTCGTTTCTGACAGCACACAGCAACGTGAAATATATCTTTGCCGGTCATGTACACCGGGCGGTGAGCGGGCAGGTTGGCGGAATCGGCTACACCACTATGCGATCACTAAGTATTCAGGCACCGCCACCAGTACCTGCCTGGACGTGGGATACTTTTGAAGCTGCCAGCGAAGCGCCGAACTACGGCGTGGTGTCCCTTCGAAAAGACACCGTTAACGTTCAGTTTATAGAGTTTGGATGAGTAGCGGGCTGCAACGGCGGGCGGTCGCAATCTGAGCAGGCATCGCATCTGTCCGATCAAAGCTGCCGCAGGAAACTCTCGTAGTCATTGATCACACTGCTTAACGCTGCATGGTTATGCGTTCGCTGCCAGTACTGAGTCACGCGGAACCCCGACAGGCAAGTGCCTTTGCGCGGACCGGGGCAGGTCCAGATCGACTGGGCGGTGAAATGAATTTCGTCGTCACCGTAAACGTCGGGTGGCAGGTGAAACGACAGTTCGTAAACCTGCTCGCGCTTGACCGGCATATCGCAGATAGCGCGGATACCCTCGAGCGACACGTCAACCAGACGTCCGAATTTGCGTCCCGACACCTGGGAGTCAATATTCAGCGCGTACTCCAGTTGGTGTCGCGGAAAACTTCTGCGATCGTAGCCGACGCTGTTTTTCATTATTGCTCCATTATCTCGATGCGGGGTTTTGCCGCTGCTGGTATTTTTTATAGGCCAATCCGCCGAATCTGCAATTCAGCGAAAGCGCGACTTGCTGTGTAACTTTTATGAATCCGTACCTTACCGGTGTGGCTGGTCGCAGCGTCGGCAGGTAAAATGGTGAGTCAACTTATTGATTTAGTGAGCGATTCATGTCTGTAAAAGATAAATATTCGGAAGACGAGTGGTACCTCATCGCAACGGTACCGTCGATGGTTGGTGCTGCCATGGCTGGCGCGGGCAAGAGTGGCATCATTGGCACCACCAAAGAAGCAATGGCGAGCATGAAGTCGGTGGTTGCCGGCAAGAACGATTACCCCGACAACGAAGTGATTGGCGGAATTCTCGAAAAAGCTGAGAGTTTTTCTGATGCCAAAGAAAAAGCCGGGGCGTTTCGCGAGAAAGCAATGGCCGATTTTAAGTCACAGAACATCCAGTCACCGGATGAGTTCAATACCTACATGCTCAGCAATTGCCAAAAAGCGATAGCGCTGGTCGGTGAACGTTCCGGTGCGCAGGCAGCCAGCGAGTACCGGCAGTGGTCAATGGCCATTGCCGAAAAAGTTGCTCAGGCGGCTTCTGAAGGCGGGTTTCTCGGTTTCGGTGGCGAGCAGGTTAGTGAAGGTGAAAAACAACTGCTGGCAAAAATCGAACAAACGTTGAATGTAATGGCCTGACGGGCCTTTGGGCAGTCGGGCACCTGTTGCCCGACGCTCTGTGCAGTTGTGGTGTGTGCCGTTCAGCAGTAGTGCTGGAAGCCGGCGGCGTTTGCCATTACTCTACACCCAGGCTTAACTCGCAGGGTCCCACGTGAATCCGCAGGACAAAAACAGCTCGCTGCTGTCTATTATGATGATGTACAACCACCTTGACACCAGTGACGAAGACAAGCGCATGATCGCGGTGACTGCGGCGCTTGAGCTGATCAAGTGTGATGCTTCCGGTGGCAACGCCGATCTGGGTGCAGAAATTAAAAACGTTGCCAAGTATGCCGATCACATCCAGCGCGCGTTAAAACCGGAACGATAACGACTTCCCGGTGCAGCGGGTAACAGGTCATTATCACTGATTGCGGGTATTGTGATTACCCGCCAGCACACATTCGCACTTACCGCCGCGCTGGTGGTGGTCAATGTGTTTGCGTTGTGGTGGCTGCCGGCGCTCAAAACCGGTGACGACTACCGTTTGCTCCTGCAGACAAACACCAGTGCGTTTCAACAATACCTGACTTACCAGAAAACTTTCGACGCACACGAAAGTGATGTGCTGTTATTTGTGCAGGGTGATGTGTTGTCTGCTTCTTCTTTGCAGCAGCTACAGAGTCTGACCGCAAAACTTGAAGCGCTGGAATCTGTGACGGCAGTGAACTCGCTGCTTGGCATTCCGTGGGTTCAAAGAAACATCGAAGGGTTGCTGGCAGGTGAAGCTTCGCTGCAGCAGGAGCTTAAAAGCAGGCTTGCTGATCGCAGCTATTTTCCTGTTCAAATGGTTTCTGCCGACCGGCGCACCACAGTTATCAGTGCAACCCTTAACGACACTACCGTAAACAGCTCCAGCGCGTTGTCGCGTGCTGTTGCCGATGTACGCAACACTGTTGTCGATGCGTTACCGGAAACACTGACTGTCACGCTTGCAGGGTTTCCTGTATTGCGGACAGAACTCAGACAGCAAGCCGGCCGTGACGCGATTGTTTTTGGCGGGTTGTCGGTACTGTTTGCGATGGCTGTGGCGTGGGTCTTTCAGCGCAGTCTGCTGATAGTGGCGGTATCGGTGCTGGCTCCGCTTAGTGCGGTTGTGTGTTCACTGGCGTTAATGGCGTATTTCGACGTGCCTGTGAATATTCTGAATCAGATGATGATCGCACTGGTACTGGTAATAACGTATTCCGATGTGCTGCACATCATCAGGCAAATCAATCATTGTCGTGCGCAGGGGCTGGCGCTAAACAATGCGGTCAACAGCACCTACGCCACTGTAATGAAGGCGTGCTTTGTTACGTCTGTTACCACTGCTGCAGGTTTTGCGTCGCTGCTGCTGGCCGGGCCGGCGAT
>CAYZVB010000337.1:0-6172 GCA_964481315.1 uncultured Granulosicoccaceae bacterium | reverse complement strand
TTCAACAGACAGTCGTGAGCCATTGTCGGTGCCTTCCAGCAGCGCGTTGGCCAGGTCACGTTTTTGTTGATGCAGATTGACGATTTTTTCTTCTATGGTGTCTTTAACAATCATGCGGTAGATAGTGACCGGTTTTTTCTGACCCATACGGTAGGCGCGATCAGATGCCTGATCTTCAACTGCAGGGTTCCACCACGGATCCATGTGTATGACATAGTCGGCAGCGGTTAGATTAAGACCGGAGTTGCCGGCTTTTAAACTGATTAAGAAAAGTTCTCCTTCTCCCGACTGAAACGCATCGACCGCGGCAGTTCGATTTGCCGCAGAGGTAGAGCCGTCGAGATACTGATACTTTATGCGGCGTGCGTCGAGGTGTGCGCGAATAAGCTTAAGGTGTCCGACAAACTGGCTGAACACCAGACAGCGATGGCCGTTCTTTCGAAGTTCGGTCACGGTGTCTGAAAACTCGCGAAGCTTGGCGCTGTCGCATGGCGGGTGTTCGGTCACCAGTGCAGGGTGGCAGCTTGCCTGACGCAGTGTGGTGATTTCTGCAAGTACCTTAAAGCGTTGCTCTGAGTCCAGCCCCGCAAGTTCACCGATGCGCTGCATGGCATTTTGTCGCAGGCTTTCATAAAACTCGCGCTCCTGATCATTAAATTCAATCAGGTGAGTGATTTCTGTACGCGGCGGCAATTCAGTCAGTACTTCACGCTTCAGCCGGCGCAGTATAAATGGCTTAATCATCGCTTTAAGCTGCTGCCGGACTTCGTCGTTTTCGTGCAGTTCGATAGGGGTGGCAAAGCGTTCCTTGAAGCTTTGGCTTGAACCCAGTAGTCCGGGGTTGATAAAGCGGAACAGGTTCCACAACTCGCCAAGGTGGTTTTCGATTGGCGTGCCGGTTGCGATCATGCGGAAGTCTCCAGGTAGTGACATGATGGCACGTGACCTTGCGGTACCCGGGTTTTTAAAGGTTTGCGCTTCGTCGGCAACAATGGTGTGCCAGGGTACTTCGCGCATGGAGTCGACTTCGTTTTGCATGACGCCATAGCTGCATACGAAAAGATCATGTGCTTTTGCATTGGCGAGTAACTGATGTCGGTTTTTGTCACCAAGCCATCTAACATTCAGTGAAGGTGCAAACTTTTTTGCTTCGGCGAGCCAGTTTCCACAAACAGAGGTTGGTGCCACCACCAGTGCCGGTCCACCGTCCGCTCGTGTCAGCATCAGTGCCAGGCTTTGCATGGTTTTTCCAAGACCCATGTCATCGGCCAGACAGGCACCGGCGCCCCAGTGTGCAAGCCGCGCCATCCATTGAAAACCTTCCAGCTGATAGTCTCGCAGCGTGGCCTTGAGTGTGGCCGGCGGCTGCGGGTTCATTTGCTGCGCCTGATGAAAGCGTTCGCATTGCTGTTCCCAGCCGTCGTCATCCTGCAGTACCATGCCGCGCGATGCCTCTTCAAGAACCGGTACCGCAAGATCGTGCGCCATGCCGTCTTCACTCAGTGCGTTCAGGGCATTGAGTTGTTTTTTAAGGCGTTGGCTCAGTTGCAGTATGCGGCCGTTGTCGAGTCGTAAAAACCTGCCTTCGGCTTTTGCCAGAGAGGCAAGCAACTTTTTAAGATCAATTTTCTTTTCAGCAAACGGGCAGGGGCCGGTGGCAGGTGTCGGGAGGTCAGCCGGGTTGTCTGAGTATTTCAGTTCTCCGGTAATGGCAATACCCGGTCGCTGCGGGTTGAAGTGAACAAGCATGCACTCGCTGGAGATTTCGCTGCTTAGTGAAATAGGTTCCCCGGCGGGCCACAGCAGCGATACGCGCTTGCCCAGCTTTTGCAAAGCGGCCAGTGTTTCAAGCGCGCTTTCTGTATTGCTGAGTGTCCATTGCCAGCGGTTCTGGTGGTCCTCCAGTGGCAGCTGCTCAAAAATTTTCTGTGCATGCTGCAGCTCTGCCTGCAGGTCTCTTATGGTGTTGCGCGGCCGGTTGCCGACAACGGCATGCAGTCCGGGTTTTCCTGCGCCGGGTATGACTGCAGGGCCCTGTTCGCCAAGTGGATAAATACGGCACTCCAGATGCAGGCCGTGGTCGAGTGGCCGCACATGAAAGTTCAGTTTAACCGACGGCGCAACAGAGTCGGTGTTTACTTCTGTAAGATCACTGTGAATCTCTGCAATGGGTGCCAGCGCTCTGAAAGAGTCGAGTACCGCTTCACTGCCTTCCATTGGTACACACAAACCATTGAAGGTTAGAGCGCGGGCAATATCGAGCTGACCTTCGGTAAACCGGTGAATCAGTAAAGTGTGGCTGTTTTTCCAGTAGCATGAAAAATCACTTGCCGATTGTATATCGCCTTCGGGATACGGCTGCATACTGACGGTGACTTCCTGCAGAGTGTTGTCTGCAATAATGTGCAGTGCCGGCGTTTCCGGTTGAACAGAGATGCGTGCGGGTAGTGAGTCGTCGGTGTCCTGTGTGCGGCGATACAGTCTCGGATGGTTAATTAGCAGGTCGAGCGACTGTGCTGTGCTGAACGTAAAACTCTGTTCAAAATTCAACGCGTGGTTCAGTTGTACCTGATTGCGAAGATGTGCGCAGATTTTAAGATCATGTTCGCACAGAAAGTCGAGCGTGCCGCATTCGTCGAGCAATAGTTTTAACGGAAAGTGTTTGCCCGCGACCCACGCACCGTTCTTGTCCAGCCGTTGCTCTCTCGGTTCGACCAGCAAGCGGTTGTCGTTTGAGTCTACCCACCAGCCCAGTCGCCGGTTGCCGGCTACCGGTTTTTCATAACTGCTGACCCGTGTGTGGCGTTTGGCGGTCAGGTTTAATACATCGAGTGCGCCTTGCCAGTCTGAGTCGATTTTGTATACGTTAAGCAGCCAGCCAACAGAGCGGATCTGTGGTTGAAACTCTGAGCTTTCGCGTTGTAATCCCAGTATGGAAATGAGTGACAGTGCTTCATCGACAAACCAGTGCAGGCCGGTTTGTGAGGCATTGTCGACATGTGAAACCAGTCTGGCAACCTGTGCTTCGATAGGCTTTTCACCAAGCCAGTGTCTGGCCAGTGCTATAAACAGATCAAGCCAGGGGCTTGCATCAATGTGCAGACCGCCGAGCCATAGTGTGTCCTTTATTTTGCGCTCCCCTCTTACAACCCGCACAAAGTCGACCAGAACTTTCAGTACAGGAATAAACCGGTCCCCTGCAAACTGCTGCTGGTAGTCACGTGACAATGCATTGAGTGTGCTTTGCAGTTGTTCGAGTTTTTGCTGATCTTCAGCGGTGAGCTGATCGGTTTGATGGCCATTGAGTGATTGTGCAGTTTGTTGAAGCAGTGCCAGTACGTAGCACAGCGTTGGCAGCCCGCGAGTAATGTTGCCGTTGGTTTTATATAACTCAACCGACTTGCCCGGCCATTGACTGAATAGTGCCACTGCAGATCGAACTGCGTACGCTTCGGGTAGCGGGCACTGTTGAAGCCAGGTGTCTGCTGCCTCAAGGCGTTCCTGATCGGTGTCGCCGCACAGTAGAGATATTTGTACCTCTGCCAGTAGTCCGTGCCAGTCGATATTTGCGGTTGTTGTATTCGTTGAGTCAGTGACTGCTGATGTATCAATCGATTCAGTCCACATGCCCAGTGTTTTTGCAGCGCCCGGCTCGAATGCCAGCAGGTCACTGAGTAATTGTTGTGCAGTACTGCGTGGTACACACTCGATAGCATGCACAGCACTTTTTTTCTGACTGGCTGCAGGGGTTTCGAGAACGTCTTCGAGTGGGAACTGATCTAGCACGTAGTAGCCGGTAGTCTTGCGGAACGAGCGCTTATGGTAGCGTTGTTAGCGCTTCGATTCGCCATCGCAATGCTGCAGATTGCCTGTCTGTCACCGCGACAGTGCCAGCTAGCACAATTAGATTTCAGTCTTTGTTACATCGATGTAAAAAGTGTGATTTTTTTACCGGTGTATTGGCGTTTTACCTATTGACCGTGCTCGCCATTTGTTGTTGATGGTGTGTTTGTTACCTGACAGTAAAAACGTTTCCGGCACTTGATTGGCGAGCGGGTTTCTGAAATGGAAATGTCTGTTGGCTTTACTACAATGCAAGATAATTTTCGATGCCGGAAATTTTATCTTCTGCATGGTGATTGACATACAGTACGGTAGTAGTGCTGCGTGCGCAGATAATCTCTATTAGTGCCAGTACGCGCTGACGGTTCATGTCGTCGAGCCCAAGGCACGGCTCGTCAAGGATAAGCAGGGGCGGGTGTTTAACCATCGCACGGGCAATTAACAGCAGCCGCTGATCACCGTAAGACTGACTGGTAAAAGTGGCGTCTGCGCGGTCGGCCATACCGAGTACCTGTAGCCACTGGTTGGCGATATCTTTTTGGTTGTCGGTATATTTGCTGTACAAACCAATACTGTCGTAAAAGCCAGAGATAATGACGTTTCTCAGGCTGGTGCCAACCGTGTATTCCCATTGCAGCGCAGTCGATACATAGCCAATAAACTGTTTGATCTGCCAGATGCTCTCACCGCTGCCGCGCTTAAAGCCGAACACGTTAATATCGTTTACATAACATTGCGGGTGATCGCCGGTAATCAGTGAAAGCAGTGCAGTTTTTCCGCTGCCGTTGGGGCCGGTGAGTTGCCAGTGTTCGCCTGCGTTTATCGTCCAGTCAAGGTTTTCGAAAATCACAGTTTCATCATAACGAACGGCAGCACTGGATAGTTTGACCAGTGGCTTAGCTGCATCGAGTTCGGGTAACGTAAAGTCGGGGTCGGCTGGTGGAATGGACAGGTCGGTGGTTTTTAGGTGCAGCAGTTGCAGCAGCGCGTTATAGGCGTCTGTGTCGCTGCGGCTTATGGTTTGCTGCAGCTCGCCTTCGTGCATATAAGCCACATGGGAAATGTAGTCCGGGCACTGATCAAGGCGGTTGAGTATCATGATGATAAGCGTAGCACCCGCAACCTCTGCTAAATGCGCCTGCAGTGCTGCAAGGCTGTCGACGTCAAGACCCTCAAAGGGTTCGTCAAGTATTAGCAGAGTCGGCTCGCAGCACAGGGCGCGGATCAGCATGACTTTGCGTGTTTCACCGGTAGAGAGTTTTCTAAACGCGCGATCAAGCAGTGGTGCAAGACCGAGTTTTTTGATCAGTTTGTCTGCGGCAGATCGATCTGTTACTACTGCATCTATAATTTCATGGACCGGTGTGCCTTCGGTAATGACATCCATGATGTCGGCGTCGTCTTTGCGCCGTTCTGCAGCAATCAGTTCAGCCTGAGCTTCAAACGATACCAGTCCGACTTTGTCCGGTGCGTTGTTAATAACACCTGACTGAATATCGCCGTAGCCTGCCAGAATTGCTGCCAGTGCCGATTTGCCTGAACCGTTGCTACCAGTAATTAGCCAGTGTTCACCGGGTTTTACGGTCCAGTTGATTTTTTTACACTGGAACTGATTGTCAAAATCGACAGTGAGATTTTTAAGCGTAATAGTCATTGGCGGGTCAGTGTAAAAAAGGCCGGTGATTACCGGCCTTTAGTAATGTCTGAGAAGTGTTAGCGATGTTTGTTATTACACAATACGCTTCATATCAGACATGTAGCCACGCAGTGTTGCTCCGATTTCTTCGACCGGGTGGTTGCGAATGGCATCGTTTACTTCGATCAGTCGGGCGTTGTCGACGCTCAAGTCGTTAACCTGCAGGCCGGCACCGATAACATCGCTTTTGATGTTTTTCATGAAGTCACCAAGCAGCGGTACACATGCATGGTTGTACAGGTAACAACCGTATTCTGCGGTGTCTGAAATGGTCGAGTTCATTTCAAACAGCTTTTTACGTGCAATGGTATTGGCAATGAGCGGTGTTTCGTGCAGTGATTCGTAGTACGCAGAGTCTGCGATGATGCCTGCTGATGTCATGGTTTCAAACGCAAGTTCAACACCGGCTTTTACCATGGCAACCATTAGAATGCCGTGATCAAAATATTCCTGCTCAGAGATTTCCACATCACCGGCCGGTGTTTTTTCGAACGCTGTTTCGGCGGTGTCGGCACGCCAGCCCAGCAGATCTTTGTCGTCGTTGGCCCAGTCGGCCATCATGGTTTTAGAGAAGTGACCGGTCATGATGTCGTCCTGATGCTTGTTATACAGCGGACGCATGATGTCTTTCAT
>CAYZVB010000336.1:0-6182 GCA_964481315.1 uncultured Granulosicoccaceae bacterium | reverse complement strand
ATCGATAATCGTACCGCCATTTGCAAGGTCGTACCAGGTGGTGACGGTGGTGGTGTGACGGCCCAGCCCCGAAATTTCCGACAGTGCGCCGGTTCGGATCGATGCCTCCGGCAACAGCTTTGACAACAACGACGATTTACCAACACCCGACTGCCCGACCAGAATTGCTGTCTGTTGGGCCAGCGCCTGCGCCAGTGCATCGAGGCCTTCACCGGTTTCGCAACTGCAGCGAATCACCGGGTAACCGATGTTGCTGTACAGAGTTTCGATGGCGTCGGCCTGATCATCAGCGCCCGCATCGCATAACAGGTCAGCTTTGTTGATGACCAGCAACACCCACACGTTCATCTCATGCGCTGCGATGGTGTAGCGGTCGATAAGTAGCGGGTCGAACGGTGGTTTTGGCGCGGTGATCACCACCAGTTGCGTAACATTGGCAGCAATGGCCTTGGGTTGTCGGCGCCGGTCTGTCCGCGCCAGCACGCTGCTGCGTGGCTCTACCTTTGATACCCGGACTGCGATTTTGTGCGGAGATTCTGCTGAAGTTTTCTCGGCGTTTTCGCTGTCGTCCGGCTGGTCGGGCCGCTCGCAGTGGACTTTGTCGCCGCACACCACCAGCCCCAGCTTTTTCTGTGGCACAGCGGTGTAGTAAGTGTCAGTGTGGTCTCGTACCAGCAGGTCTGCACCGCGATTGGCGATCACTCGTGCTTCAAATCGGGTCGGGATAGGATGATTCCTCCGCGAATGGTGTTTATTCCGGGTAGTAATTGCCTGAAAACTTGCTATCACTACAACAGGTGGTGCATGACTTGCGCATATTGTACTCTGCCCGGCACTCGCGTCGCGAGCAGTCTGCATGGCAACGGGAGCCAGTAACCAATGAACCAGAAATCAGACAATCTCATCTGGGTTGATCTGGAGATGACGGGCCTCGACCCCGATTCCGACAAAGTGATCGAAATTGCCACCATCGTGACAGATGCCGAACTCGAAATTCTGGAAGAGGGCCCGGTGATGGCGATCCACCAGAGTGATGAGACGCTTGCCGGTATGGATGAGTGGAATACCACGCATCACACCCGCTCGGGTCTGGTGGCGCGCGTGCGCGAGAGTGACATTAATGAAGAAGAAGCGTCTGCACGCACGATTGAATTTTTATCGTCGTGGGTCGAAAGCGGAGCCAGCCCGATGTGTGGCAACAGCATCTGCCAGGACAGGCGATTTATGGCGCGCCACATGCCCGCCCTTGAAACGTATTTCCACTACCGGAATTTAGATGTCAGCACAATTAAAGAGCTCGCGAAACGCTGGGCACCGGATGTGGCGAAGGGGTTCAAGAAACACTCGGCGCACCTGGCGCTCAGCGATATTCTCGATTCCATCAATGAGCTTCGCCATTATCGTGAGCATTTCTTCAAGTAACGGCTGAGCCCGGCGAAATCCGCGACTGCTGCATTTCCCGACGCCAGTGCAGTCGGTGTAGAATGCCGTCACAATTCGGCTAAGACGTCCCGGCATTGCAAAAGAATGAGAAAAATATCTTGATGGATGTAGAACTAACACCACTGTTTAATGGTCATAGCACACGGCTTGAGCGAACAAACGCGCCGGCACTGTGCCTGATGCGGCAGGGTTCTGGTTGTTATGAGTGAAAAAGACGATGACCTTGCTCTGGTGCGCAAGGTTCAGGACGGCAATAAAGCTGCGTTCGATCTGCTGGTGCTGAAATATCAGCATAAAATCGCAAATCTGGTATCGAGGTTCGTCCACGACCATGCTGAAGTGCAGGATGTCACACAGGAAGCCTTTATCAAGGCCTATCGGGGGTTGAAAAACTTTCGCGGTGACAGCGCTTTTTATACATGGCTGTACCGGATTGCGATAAACACAGCAAAAAACCATCTGGCATCGATGTCGCGACGCGTGACGGAAGGCACCGACGCCCAGGAGGCGGAACAGTACGCTACAGCCACCACGCTGCACGATCTTGCCGATCCGCAGCGGGAAATGATGACAGACCAGATTGCCCAGGTGGTGAGCAACACAATTGAACAACTGCCGGATGAACTTAAGACGGCGATCACACTCAGAGAACTGAAGGGAATGTCATACGAGGAGATAGCGACAGTAATGGAATGTCCTATTGGTACCGTACGTTCAAGAATTTTCAGAGCGCGTGATGCAATTGATCAGCAGCTTCGCCCGTTAATAAATGAAACAGAAATAGTAGAAGAGCAATAAACGTATGCGAACAGACAACAACGCAAACGGCACAAAAGCAGACGAATACTACCTGCAGGAACTGTCAGCCCTGCTCGACGGAGAGTCAAACGATACCGAAGATGTATTGCGGCGCGCTGTGGTCAGCGACGATTGCCGCGACTCATGGCAGAGCTACCACCTGATTCGCGATGTGTTGCAGAAAGAACATCATTCCGCACTACCGGCAGATTTTGCCAGCCGGGTAAGCGCGAGCATTGCGATGGAAGACAATATCGCTGATTCAACCGCTGACGTTATTCCACTGGCACGCGCCCGCGAGACACGCGAACAACGCCGCGTAGTGCGCCCGCGGGAAAGCCAGGTGGCTGCACCAAGATGGTTACCGTTTGCCGGACTTGGGCTGGCAGCCAGTGTTGCGGCAGCCGGATTTATCGGCTGGCAGGTTTTCAGCAACTCGCAAAGTCAGGGATCGGCGGCAGATATCACCGTGGCGCAGGCAGTGATCGAATCACCACAGGTAGCACCGCAGGCATCAGATTCCGGTCTGGTCAGAACAGTTTATCGCGGTGAGTCAGGCACCAACTGGGTACCTGTGGGCGGTGCACGTGATGCGAAAGTCGAGCAACGGCTCAACTCGCTGCTGATGAATCATCTGGAAGACGCCAGCCTGTCAAGCGTACAGGGCCTGGTTGCACAGACCCGCGTGGTAGGATACGACTCGGAATCAATCAATGAGAGTTTCTAGCTTATCCACGCTTTCGCTCATCGCGGCATTCGCGATGAGCAGCACGCTTGTTTCCACAACAGCGCTTGCAGGTAGCTCCACTACCAAGGCGTCGGCCAGCAGCACAATGCAGGCTGATGAGCTTGGCCGCGAATGGATCGAAAAAATGTCCCGCGCGATGCAGGATGAAACCTACGTCGGCACGTTTGTTTATCTGCATGGTGATGAAGTTGAAACCATGAAGATCTACCACAGCAAGATTGACGGCGTGGAACACGAGCGTTTGATTTCGTTAAACGGTGAAGCACGGGAGATCATTCGTGACGCCGACAGCGTGGTTTGTATATGGCCCGGCACCAAGTCGGTGATTGTCAGCAAAGCACAGCCGCGAACGCCGTTTCCACAGTTTGAGGCAGAGCAACTTACGGCATTGTCCGAGTTTTATGAGTTCCGCAAAGGGCGTGATGCACGGGTGGCAGGGCGTCG
This sequence comes from uncultured Granulosicoccaceae bacterium, assembly GCA_964481315.1. Lineage (GTDB taxonomy): Bacteria > Pseudomonadota > Gammaproteobacteria > Granulosicoccales > Granulosicoccaceae. Next base: position 2,749 of record CAYZVB010000336.1, on the reverse strand, counting down.
CACCCGGGTGATTGATATTGTTCCGCAGGATAACTATCGCTACGGCTACCGACTGTGGATCGACAAAGAAACGTTTCTGCTAATTCGTTCGGCAATGCGTGATAACAACGGTGATCTGGTAGAGCAGGTGATGTTTACAGACGTGAGCTACCCCGAAACCGTGCCGCTGGAAATGTTCAGCGCATCTATTAGTGGCAAACGCCACGAATGGATGGCCGACGACGATACACCGTTAGTACCGATCGAGCCTATCATCAGCACCGAGATCCCCGGTGTCGACGAAATGGCATTGCCCGGTGGCTTTGATCTGGTCTCCGATAAAATCACACCGGTAGCGGGTTCAACTCATCCGGTCAGACGACTGATGTATTCCGATGGGCTGGCATCAATGTCAGTGTTTATCTCAAGTGCAGAAGACGAGTCGGCAGGTGGTGCGTTAAGTGGCGGTACCTCAATGGGGGCAGTTAACGCGTTTGGCGTACAGCACGATCAATGGCACGCCACCGTGGTTGGTGAAGTGCCCGGAGCAACCGTCGAGATGCTTGCAAAGTCGATGCTGATTGCACCGGAATAGTGTGCGCCCCGGCCACTCTTTACAGTTTTCAGAATTAATTTCAGGCACCCGCGATAACGCGAGTGCCGCCCGCCTTAAGTCTCCCGCCAGTGACGGTGGCTGTGAAAGTCATGCAACGGTTGTCGCTGTGTCGGAGTGTTCTGTTGATTTGGCGGTACGCCGTGCAGCCTGTCAGGGCTGCAACGGGCGTTGCCTTGGCCAGCTGCTCAACAGCGGCCCGCAACAACCGGTGCGCATTCAGCGCCGACAATTAGCCACACCGGCCGACAATTTTGAGGTCGGTGAATCGTTGAAACTAACGGTGACCGGCACCACATTGATCGGGTTGTCATCGCTGGCTTACCTCCTGCCCGTTGTCGTTATGCTATTATTCGCGGTTGGGTGTTATAGCTTTGCCAGCCAGTCGGATTTCGCGGTAGCAGGCATGGCGTTAATCGGCCTGATTCTCGGGCTGGTGTGTTGCAATCTCTTTTCGCGCTGGTACTCGCACGACTCGGCACCACGCATTAGGGCAGTTCGCACCGTTTAGCCACTGAGCGATCTCCCATCCAGGATCGCATCTCGCTGTTGATCTGACATTTCTGACTCGGGAGAGTGAATGATTATGAATGGTGCCAGCGCGCTGTCGCGCTTATATGTGGGTTTTGCATTGTTGCTGCTGACGATCTCGGGTCGCAGTGTGGCAGACCTTCCCGACTTCACTGAACTGGTCGAGCAGAACCACAAGTCGGTGGTGAATATCAGTACCTCGGCAGCACCCGAAAGCGGCAGTCCTGCCGACAGCATGCCCGAATTCGATAACAGTCCGTTCGGCGAGTTTTTTCGCAAATTCCTTGAAGAACAACAGCAGCAGGCACCGGGCGCTCAGGAGCAGCAGTTCGACTCCGATTCCCTGGGCTCGGGCTTTATTATTTCTGAAGACGGTTTTGTGCTCACCAATAACCACGTAGTTGATGGTGCCGATGAAATTATTGTGCGCCTGTTTGATCGCAGGCAATACGTTGCCGAACTCATTGGTAAAGACGCACGCAGCGACGTAGCCGTGCTTAAAATCAACGCCACCGGATTGCCGGCAGCGCGAATCGGCAAGTCCAGTTCGCTTAAGGTGGGTGAATGGGTATTGGCGATCGGGTCGCCGTTTGGTTTTGATTTTTCAGTGACTGCGGGCATTGTCAGTGCCACCGGTCGTTCTTTGCCGCGTGAAAACTATGTACCTTTCATTCAGACCGATGTTGCCATTAACCCCGGTAACTCCGGCGGGCCGTTGTTTAATCTGGCCGGTGAAGTGGTTGGAATTAACTCGCAAATATACAGTCGTACCGGCGGCTTTATGGGCTTGTCGTTTTCTATTCCGATAGAAATGGCGGTCGATATCGCGGAGCAGTTAAAAGCGACCGGAACCGTGTCGCGCGGCTGGCTGGGTGTGATTATTCAGGAAGTCACACGTGAGCTTGCCGAGTCGTTCTCAATGCCTACCGCTCACGGTGCGTTGATTTCAAGAATCCTTCCCGACAGCCCGGCCGCCAATTCAGAACTTAAAGTTGGCGATATTATCGTGTCGTTCAACGGTGCCTACGTCGACAAATCCAGTTCGCTGCCGCCCTTGGTTGGTCAGGTCAGGGCAGGTGGCACCGCCGAAGTCGATGTGATTCGCGAAGGCGAAATGGTCACGCTGAATATTCTGATCGGTGAGTTACCGGGTGCTGAAGAGCTTGCGCAAAATCAACGGGCACCGACGTCGAAAGTCAGTAACAAACTTGGCATTGAGGTGGTTCCGCTTGACGACGAAACGCGCGCCAAACTGGAGTCCGGTGGTGTTGAAGTAAAAGCTGTTGCCAGCGGGCCGGCCAGGGATGCCGGAATACGAGTTGGTGATACCATCACAATGATCGATAATGCGCACATTGAAAACGTCGACGATTTTGAAAAGGCCATGGAAAGCGTGGAGTCCGGATCGTCGATTGCGGTGTTGGTGCATCGGGAGCAGGGGCCGATTTTTATAGCCCTGACTGTTGATTGATCCTGTCATTGATCATCACCCTGGATGCCGACAAGTTTTGACGGAACTGACGCTTTTAAACCGTTACGCCTGCCATCTGTGCGAAGACATGCAGTTGTCGCTGCAAGATTATGCGACAGAACTACAGTTCAGCGTCACACTGGTAGATATCGACG
>CAYZVB010000335.1:0-6184 GCA_964481315.1 uncultured Granulosicoccaceae bacterium | reverse complement strand
GACTGAGATACCGTTTGTGTTTAGCGTTGATGAATTGAAACAACAGCTGCAAATTACTACCGTGGGCGGAGATACGGGCGTTATGACTGTTCAGCATGTTGATGGCGAAACCCTTGAACTGAATATCGATGATGAGGTTGAAAGCTGCATCTTTGGTGCTGCGGGCAGTGTTGTAAAACTGATAAATGATATCTCGAATGTGGCAGAGCAGGGTGAGGCTGAAACTATATGGCAGTGTGTCAGTGGCGAGAAATTATTGTTTGGCGATCTTGGTAACGGTCTGTATTCCAATCGACATGGTGATTTTAATTTTTCATGGAATGTGCGGGAATATATCGATCTCAGATTGAGTGATTTTATTGGTAACGCAGAGTTGTCCCGGGTTGAAGTGACTAGTGAGAATGGAGTGTCATTGCTCTCTGCTGTTGACGAAAAAGGTAGAGCGTATCACTGCCAAAAAGAAATACGCGGCGGCAAGCTCGAAGCGCCCTGGGATGGAGGAGAGACTCTTTTTCTGCCGACTGCGGTGGGTGAAAATATAGTTCTGAGCCCGCTTCCGATTAGCAATATCGGAAACGAACCGCTGGATTTTAACGTGCTTACCAGTGACGCGAGACTGTTCGTCTCTCCGCGAAACGGCGTGCTTCAACCCGGGGAATTGATAGAGATTGAAGTCGTCGTCGATTGCCATTCCGCAGGATCGGGCGGGACTGTGCAGGTGGTTGCCGGTAAAGACACTGCTACCTTCGGAATAACTTACACTTGTTTTGACGGATAACCGGTTGTTAATGTGCCATGTATTTGCGTCGCGGGCGACGGTACTATTGTCCCGGACAGGAATACCTGTTCGGGCTCATGTAAAATGCCTGGAAATACTTCGGAGTTGATTTCCATGGCACCCCCCTCTGTCGAACCAATGTTAATTAACGGTCAATGGCTGACCACCAATCAAACCTTTGCCGTCACCAATCCGGCAAACGGTGAAACGCTGGCTCAGGTCGCGGATGGCAGTGCACAGCACGCAAGCGACGCGGTAGCAGCCGCACATGAAGCATTTGCCGCGTGGTCCGCCACCACGAATCATCATCGGTCGGCAATCTTATATCGCGCCTGGGAGCTAATGCGTGAGCGTCAGGCATCACTGGCTGAACTGATGACCCGTGAGCAGGGTAAGCCAATCAAGGCTGCAACTAATGAAGTTCGTTATGCAGCAGATTTTCTACTCTGGTTTGCTGAAGAGGCAAAGCGCATTTACGGTGAGACGATTCCATCTGCGCGTGGTGATCAGCGTTTTATGGTGCAGCATGCGCCTATTGGAGTGGTTGCGGCAGTAACACCATGGAATTACCCGGTTTCTATGATTACCCGCAAAGTTGCACCGGCACTGGCTGCGGGTTGTACCGTTGTACTAAAGCCTGCCGAGGCCACACCATTGTGTGCTATTGAAGTGTTTAAAATGCTTCAGGAAGCCGGTGTGCCCGATGGTGTGATCAATCTGGTAACAACTGCCGATCCGGTGCCGGTTGGTGATGTGTTTTGTACCGACCCTAAAGTGAAAAAGCTTACCTTTACCGGCTCCACTCAGGTGGGTAAATTGCTTGCCACCCATGCAGCGCCGCAGTTGAAGCGTGTTTCAATGGAGCTGGGCGGTCATGCGCCATTCATCGTATACAAAGATGCCGACCCGGTACATGCGGCCAAGGGTGCGTCACTGGTTAAGTTTTTAAATACCGGTCAGGCGTGCATCTGTCCCAACCGTTTGTTTGTGCATAAAGATATTGTCGAACCCTTTTTGGATACTCTGGTATCACGTGTCGGTGCAATGCGGGCGGGTGACGGTATGGAGCAGGGGGTGTCTATCGGACCACTGGTGAATGATAAAGCGCTCGACAAAGTTGCCAATCAGGTAACCGACGCTACGGCCAAAGGGGCGGAATTGCTGTGCGGTGGGCAGCCGTTAACGGAAGGCGCGCTCGCCAACGGTCACTTTTATGCTCCAACCGTACTGAGCGGTGTTCAGGAAAACATGCTGATCTATCGCGAAGAAACATTCGGTCCGGTGGCACCAGTGATTGTGTTTGACGATGACGACGATGTTATCGCTATGGCAAACGACACGCACTACGGTCTGGCGGCTTATGTGTACACGCGTGACCTGGCCACAGCCATGCGATCCTTTGAACAGTTGCAGTTCGGCATTATTGGAATCAACGACATCAACCCCACCAGTGCAGCAGCACCGTTTGGCGGTATGAATAACAGCGGACTGGGCAGGGAAGGCGCGCGCGAGGGACTGATGGAATATCTCGAAACCAAATTGGGCGGGTTTTCAATTTAGAGGCATCTTTGTAATTGCAAAACATTGTTTCGTGCCGTACGCGCAGGGCAGACAGTGTCAATGTGAATGTTTCCGGAAGATGCACTGTCTACCTTAGTGCGTATCTATATGCACACTTGCAATCAGTCGCCAGCAATTGGATCATAGGCAATAAAGTGTGGAGGGAAAACCATGTCAGACTCAATCGATTACTTCTATTCGTCACATTCCCCGTTTACATGGTTTGGACACAACGCATTCGTTGAAGTCGCTAAAAAGCACAAGAAACAAATAAACTACAAACCCGTCAATTTGATGGAAGTGTGGAAAATTTCCGGCGCTGTGGCGCCGCCGCAACGCCCGCCTATGCGTCAGCGTTACCGGTTAATCGAATTGCAGCGGGTGGCCGAATACCGTGGCTTATCGGTTATTACGCAGCCTGACAGTTTCCCAACCAACCCCGAACGTGCAGATCTGTGCTGCGCGGTGCTGGTGCAGCAGGGTAAAGACCCGGGGCCGTTTTTATTCAGTGTGGGTGAAGCTTTATGGGCGCATGACCGACAAATTGCCGACGAAGCATTGCTTGCCGAGCTTCTTGATAACGCCGGCCACGACGGACAGGCGATTGTTAATGCATCGAAAGATGAAGCGTTTGCCCAGGTTCGCAGCGATAACGCACAGGAGGCTATTGAGCTCGATGTGGTTGGCGTGCCTTCGTACGTTTACCAGGGTGAAGTGTTCTGGGGGCAGGATCGTATTGAGTACCTTGACCATGCGCTGGCAACGGAGCGCGCGCCGATTACCAAAGGGTAGCTGTGGCTCACTGGCAGGATGTGCAGATTCTTGCATTCGATGTATTCGGCACTGTTGTCGACTGGCACGGTACGATTGTTCGAGAAGTTGAATCACTGCAGTTGAAAGTAAATGCCGCCGAGTTCGCCAGAGCCTGGCGTGCCGGTTACCAGCCAGCCATGGCCCGTGTAATGTCAGGGGAGCTGGGCTGGACCCGAATCGATGACCTGCATCGCATAATTCTCGATGATGTACTGGTTGATTTCGGTATTACCCTCACTGAGCAACAATGTGCCGAACTCAATCTGGTGTGGCACCGCCTTACTCCATGGCCGGATGTTATCGACGGGCTTCCCCGTCTGCGTGCAGGCTACACCGTTTGCACGCTTTCTAATGGCAATTTGTCATTGCTTGCCAATATGGCAAAGCACTCAGCTATTCCGTGGGATCTGATTTTATCGGCTGAAGTGTTCAGGGCCTACAAGCCGCACCCGGACACCTACCTGGGTGTTGCGTCGGTTTTTGATGTTAGTGCAGACAACGTAATGCTGGTAGCAGCGCATCACGACGACCTTGAAGCCGCCCGTGACTGTGGTTTGCGCACGGCCTATATCGAAAGGCCTTTAGAGTCAGGTGCTGATCAGCTCAAAGATGTATCACCGGTGGACGGCAATGATCTTCACTGCAAGGACTTTAATGATCTTGCTGACAAGCTCGGCGTGTAGAAGCCGGGAGCAGTTGACGTGCACCGGCTGCAATAAACAACAACAGTAATACCAATAGGTCAGCGCTGCGCATTGAACCTGCTGCCGCTTCGCCGCCTGAGGCGTTCGGGGAAGCACCGCTGGGTGTACCCGGATCACTGTTGATAGCACCACCCGCTATAGTATGCAGATTGCCGTGAACGTCGCCGCTGATGCTGTTGTTATCCGGTTCGCTGTCCATAAACCCAACCGGTTTCGCGATGGCTGTAATGTCTTCGGTAGCGGTTATTGCGCGGGTAAATTCCAGTGCGACGTTGGCGCTGCCACCCGGCGCAATCGTGCCAATGTCACACACCAGGTTCAGACTCGAAAACTTGCAGTTGTCCGGAATGCGTGCCAGATCGGACAACGCTTCACTGACAATAGTCAGCGTGGTTCCGGTGCTGTTTCTGGTGCTGTCACGGTTGATCACAGAAGCTTCTGCATAAGTGCTGCTGACCACCAGTCCTGCACTGATATCGAGCGTGTCTATAAAACAGCTGCCATTGGCGAATACCTGTCGGACAGACTCGCGGCTGCAGTTTGAAAACTCACGCTTAGTACTGCTGGACAGGTAAGGCCACATAATATGACTTGAATTGCTGGCGCATGCGGTGTCCGAGTCGTGTTGTGCGCCCAGCGTATGACCGATTTCATGCGTTGAAAGCAGGTCGGCAAGTCGGTACGGTGAGACCACACTAACGTCATAGCCATCGGTTCTGCAGGCAGAGCCAATCCATGCAAGGCCCAGTGCAGAATCGTTATTCTTATTGCCCGAGAATAAAGTCGCCATGCTAATGTCGTTGTCAAGCTCGGTACTGGCTTTGCGATAACTGCTGAAGTTGCGCATCATGGTTTCCATGGTAACGCTGCCGAGATTCATCGGGTCGTTGTCACTGTCTATGACTATCATGGTGTCTATATGCAGTGCCAGACCGAACTGCTCACGAAAAATACCGTCTACGGTGTTGAGTATTGATTTGGCCTCTTCGGCACCGCGCCCGCCATGGTAGCTGTTAAACTTACTGTCTATTACCACGCCAATGGTTGCAGTCAGTCCGACTGTACCTTCTTCGAAGTTAAGTCCTTCAAGTACCCGTATACCGCGCAGGTATTCATCGAATTCATTTTCAGCCTTGGGCGGGTACAACACGTGATCTGGTTGTTCAGAGATATTGCCGTCAATATCACCCAGCAGCAGCGGGTTGATGTCACTCAGGGTGCCACCGGTTTCTGTGGGGGTGAGTCGAATACGTTCGCCAAAGACCGAAATCATCCCACGCAAGTTGTTTTCAGAGAGTGTAATGCGTGCCCACGAATCCGGTTCACCTTCAACCTGACCGGCAAAGGCGTTGGTGCCGGTTGAGTCTATAGCGATGCCTTCACCACTAATGACTCTGGTGTCTTTGGTCACCAGGCTTTGATTGAGCAATAACGTAATGTCCCTGCCATCAACCGATACAATCGCCCGCCACTGATAGCCATGTTGACCATAGGGTTGCATGCTAACCAGTGAACTTGCCTGCTGTTGATGTTGTTGCAGGTACTTCAATCTTTCGTAACTGCGGTCAAACCACAGGCGCGACATGAACGAGTCCTTCGGCAGATGCAGGCCGGCAACAGAGATTAAGCTGTGGCGTTCCCGTAGTTCTTCCAGCTTGCTGATTGCCAGTGGCTGGTTGCCGAGCTGTTCCTGGGCAATGGCCTCGGAGTACAGTGCTGTGTCGTAATAGCGACTTGTCGGGTGTGCGTATCGCAGGGTTTGCAGCGTGTTGTGCGCGCGCTGAAAATCGTAGTTGTCCATCATTTCGATGTAGGCTTTCAGATACAACGCATCATCGTAGTAGTGGCTGTGCTGATAGTTGGTAATAATCCGGTCCAGCAGTGCCAGCGCGCTTGACGTATCACCGGTTGCACGCGAGTTCAGTGCAGATAAATACAAATCCAGTTCTGCGCTGCGACCATATTGGGCGGCCTCCTGCAGTACCGGAAGCTTCAGTCTGGCGTTTCGTCGCTGGGCACTTTTTTCCGGGTCGGATAACAAATAGTCGCGATAAGCTTCGGCAGCGTTGCTATAGTCACCGATTGATTCAAGGCGCCATGCCGAGTCAAGCAGCGTGTCGGAGTCGGCCTGTTGTGCTTGTGTTACCTGCGTGCACAGCAGCAGGCCCGTGAACAGACAGCGGTAAGAGACTGCGGCCAGCCATCGCAGACTGAGTCTGCGTGGTTCGAATGGTTTCAGCAAGGGCCGGCACCTGTCGAAAAGGTTTCCTCAAGCATATCTGTCGGTTACCGTCTACCTGGGTTATCAAAATCAGTTGTAGTTCAACAA
>CAYZVB010000334.1:0-6189 GCA_964481315.1 uncultured Granulosicoccaceae bacterium | reverse complement strand
GATCTGCTGTTTTTCAGCATCTATGCGACGCTGAACTTCAAGCTCCGATTGCGCCAGCTTGTCATCCGCCTCACGTACTCGCTTCAAGGCATCAAGTTGAACAACCCTTGATTCATCAAGCTTTTTGTTTAGCTCGGCAAGCTGCTCATCAGCATTTTGCAATTGCAGTCCGAAGTCCCGCTTTACCTTTTCACGAACATCAGCAGACAGCTTTTCGCGTTCCGCCTCGATAGTTTGCGCTATCTCTTTCTCAGACCGCTCAACAGCGGCCTCGCGCTCTACCATTTGTTTTTGCAGGGCCGCCTCTCGCTCGGCGCTGTTTTTCTCCCAAGCCTGTCGTTGTTTATCGAGTTGGCGCTGTACTTCAAGGTCAGCCTTGCGGGATTTTTCATCCGCTTCGGCCATACGCTGCCGCGATGCAAGCTCCAGCGTTTCGGTCTGCTTCAGCCTTTCGTCTTTTTCTGCAATGCGCTTGTCGGCCTCGTCGAGCTTGAGTTGGACGTCTTGCCTGACTTTTTGCTCTATCTCTTTGGTCAAAGCGCCGCGCTCACTGGCGAGCGTTTGCTGTACTTGCTGTTCCGCCAGCGCGACCTTTGCCTCACGTTCGGTTATCGCCTTTGCCTGCTGAGCATGGGCAGCTTTAAGTTCGACGATTTCCCGTCTGTGCTCTGCCTGTGCAGCTTCGATGTGTTCGGCAGCCAGTGTTTCGCTTAATGTGATTTCACCGTCGCAGTGAGGGCATTGAATAGTTGGTGTGTTCATTAGTTTATTGAATTCTCTGGTGAATCTAAAAGTTTCATGAACTGGCTTGACCGGGGCGGGCTTCTCAGCCAACCTAGCGTTGATGTCAAATCCGGGCCTACCAGCTCGATTTGGAAAAGCCCCTGTTCTTGCCGGAACAGGGGCTTTTTTTGCAGTAGCGATGTACTGCAGTTGAGATAGTGTCCATTGATGCGCCTTTTTTGTCAATGTTTATTTCGTCTACTGCATTAAATTTGGGTTTGATCTAAGTTGATTGTGCATCTTTGTAGGTTTTGCCAGTGCGCTGGAAGGATCTGTGGTTACGGGCTTCTGCAGCAAGCGCGCGGTTAAGTTATTGTTCCGCTATTGCTCATCGCGGCCAGCCTATAAGATGATCGAAGGCACTTCTGATGGACATACCCAGTGAACCAAACTCAATTTAAACAGCACTTTGGCACCGATGGTCTGGTGGTACTGCCGGTTATTCACGTGCTCGACAATGACCAGGCCGAGCGCAATATTGCGGCGGCAGTGGCGACGGGTTGTCCGGGAGTATTCCTGATTAATCACGATTTTGCTTATGAACAGTTTCTGCCGATCATTCGTCACGCGCGTCAGCGTTTTCCGGATTACTGGATTGGTGTGAATTTTCTGGCTGTCACCGGCAAGGTGGCGTTTCCGATTCTGGCAGAGCTGGGCGCGACGGGTGCCCGCGTTGATGCGTACTGGGCAGACGATGCACGTATTGATGAATCACGCGATGCAAACGATCAACCGGAAGCAACAGACATCGCAAGCACCAGGCAGCAATGCGGGTGGGACGGTTTATATTTTGGTGGCACGGCGTTTAAAAAACAGCGTGAGGTCAGTCCCGAACACTATGCAAAAAGCGCAGCTGTTGCCACGGAATATATGGACGTTGTAACCACTTCCGGTGTCGCGACCGGGCATTCTGCAGACCTTGGTAAAATAAAAACATTCAGGCAATCGTGCGGCAGTTCGCCACTGGCACTGGCGTCAGGTATCACACCGGATAATGTCGCAGAGTATCTGCCAATGGTCGATGCTGTGCTGGTTGCCACCGGTATTAATCATACCGATGATTTTTATAATATCGACCCGAAAAAACTTGACTCACTAATGGCGCTTGCCAGGGGGTAATTCGCTATGACTGCCAACAACAGAAACCCTGAAGACAAAGGGCCGCGAGATAACCGCTGGTATTTAAGTCTAATGGCGCCGAATACAAAAGGAGACAAGTTTGCGTGGCTCGACCCAACCTCCATCTATATAAATGGTGCAGCGTTTAACGATTTACTCGATGATCTGTGCGCTGACCTTAACGCTGACACTATCGATGTAGTGGCAGGGCTCGATGCGATGGGTTTTGTACTGGGGGCAAGTATTGCATCACGGCTTGGTAAAGGCTTTCTGCCGATACGCAAGGCCGGTAAGTTATGTGTTAACACTGACAGTGCATCGTTTACTAATTATTCCGGTCGCACGCAGGATATGGAAATGCGCCTGCCTGCGTTCGCGGCAGGTACCAGGGTATTGCTGGTCGATCAGTGGGTTGAAACCGGTGGAACAATGCACGGTGCGGTGCAGCTGGTCGAGCAACAACAGGGAGTAGTTGCAGGTATGGTGGCTATTGTGATGGAAGAGAACGAGCGCACCAATGCTTATCGCAGTCAGTACCCGTGTGTGACTGCCATACTTCCGGGCACAGAGCTGCAGCGCCAGTGTAATCTGCAATATCTTGAGAGTTTTTCAAGCTACGATCCGGCCCGTGCTTTTCCAGTGTAAGCTAATAAGTTGCTTTTCCATCCTGTTTTTTCTGAATCGGCGAGTAGCTGAATAGCCACAGGGGCGTTATAGTGGTGTAACAGGAGGAAAACAGCATGGTGCTAAAAAAGCCAGTGCGGATAATTAGTTTGCTCGGTGTGGTAGTTGCCGCTGCTGCAGGTATCGACGCACCTCCGGCCACCTGGGAAGAGTTCGAAGAGATCGCACCCAAGCTCAAGGAAGCCGGATTCATTGCACTGGCGCAAAGCCACAGCCCGTGGATTTTCTCAGAGAATTTTCACAGCCGCCATAACATTCAGCTGGCAACCGGTAACAACGGTTACGACACAACAGACGTCGAAATTCTGTACAACAACGATCACATGAAAATGCACTGGTCGAAGGTTAAAGAATGGCTGGACGCCGGTTACTATGGTTTCTACGGCCGTGCCTGGGGTGACAACCAGGATGCGTTTGTGCAGAAAAAAGTCGCCATGTGGCTGGGGTCTTCCGGGTCTTTTGGTGGTCTGACCAAGTCTGCCGACTTTAAATTTGGTGCAACTTACCTTCCGCACTGGAAAAGCATTATTGAAGAGCCGAAAAGTACGTTTATCGGTGGTGCTGCATTGTTTGCAATGGCGGGTCACAGCGACGAAGACTATGAAGCGGTTGCTGACTTCTTTGGCTACATGACTGATGTCGAGAATCAGGTGTTTTGGCACAAGGAAACCGGCTATGTGCCAATTACCAACGCGGCCTATGCAGCGGCAAAAGACGAGGGTTACTACGAGTCTACTCCCGATGCAGAAGTCGGTATTTTGCAGCTGAGCCAGCCGGGTGATGAGTGGACTAAAGGTTATCGTCTTGGTTATTACGTGCAAATTCGTGATGTGATGTACAAGCACTTCGATGACATTTTCTCTGGCGCTGCCAGTGTTGACGACGCTTTCGCAGCGATGGAAACGGAATCCAATGCGCTGTTGAAGCGTTTTAGCGACACTTATAAGTAGTCTCTCCGACAGCGGTGGCAACTGTGTGTTGTCACCGCTTTATTTCACCTGACGCCCAAGAGTACGTGTCACACGGAAACCCTGAATGAAGCGCGTTCAGTTTGAGCACAGCAGTATTCCGTACCTGTTTGTTGCTCCGCAAATAATCATTATTGCCATATTCTTTCTGTGGCCCGCGGCACAGGCAATTTACCAGTCCTTTTTGCTGGAGGATGCGTTCGGGCTATCGACGCAGTTTGTCTGGTTTAGAAACTACACCGACACAGTATTAAGTAATTCATGGTTGCAGGCCGCTGGTTTCACGGCAATTTTTGCCACGTTAGTGACTTTCCTTTCAATGGGGCTGGCGTTATTGCTGGCTGTTAAAGCAAACGATGTCATTAACGGTGCCAGCTCCTATAAAACCACCTTAATGTGGGTCTATGCCATCGCGCCGCCGGTTGCCGGTTTAATGGGTAATTTAATGTTTCACCCGTTAATTGGTGACTTGTATAAGCTTTTTAATGCCACCGGTTGGGACTTCAACCATAAGCTCGATGCCTTCGATGCGGGTTTCGTGGTAGTGCTTATCTCGGTCTGGAAGCAGGTCAGTGTGAATTTCATATTCTTTTTATCCGGGTTGCAGGGTATTCCAAAGTCGGTGCATGAGGCCTCGATGATGGATTGCAACAGCCCGACCCGCCGTTTCTGGACCATCACTTTTCCGCTGCTCGCACCCACAACGTTCTTTCTTATGGTAATTAACATTACATATGCGTTTTTCGAAACCTTGGGCATTATCGATACCACCACGCAGGGTGCGCCGGGTGGTGCAACTAATACACTGGTGTTTAAGGTCTTTCAGGATGGCTTTCGCGGTGCGGACCTTGGCGGTTCGTCGGCGCAGTCGGTGGTGTTGATGCTACTGGTACTGGCACTGACAGTTATTCAGTTTCGGTTGATTGAACGAAAAGTTCATTACTAGCGGAGCAGACTAATGAGTAACTGGAACTGGCGATTAATCACCAATCATTTCATTCTTATTCTCGGTGTGCTTTTCATGAGCCTGCCGGTATGGGTGGCCTTTGCCACATCGACGCACGCGCCCGAAACGATATTGCGTGAAGGTTTGCAGTTGTGGCCCGGCGGTCATTTCACTGAAACCTATAAAGAAGTGCTATTCGTCGAAGGCGGCGTAATGAAGGCTGTGCTCGGCACCACCATGCTCAAAAACAGTCTAATACTCGGGATTGGCTTTGCGGTGGGCAAGGTAGTGATATCAATGCTGGCTGCCTATGCCATTGTCTATTTCCGTTTTCGACTGGCGGTGCCGCTGTTCTGGGTTATCTTCATGACGCTGCTGCTGCCGCTGGAAGTCAGAATTATTCCTTCTTATGAGGTGATGGCGGGGCTCGGTCTGCTCGATACACACTTTGGATTGATTGTGCCGCTCATTGCATCAGCCACGGGCACGTTCTTCTTTCGTCAGTTTTTCCGTTCCGTACCGGATGAACTGCTTGAAGCAGCCAGGCTTGACGGTGCCACTGCATGGGGCTTCTTTGTCGATATTCTCATTCCGTTATCAAAAACCATGATCGCAGCGATTCTTATTATTATGTTTGTAGTGGGCTGGAATCAGTACTTGTGGCCGTTAATCATGACCACCAAAGAAGAAAACTATACGCTGGTCATTGGTATTAAACAGATTTATCAGATTCTTTCAGAAGGTGGCGAGTTGCCCCAGTATCACAAGGCGTTTGCACTGACTATTCTTGCGACGTTGCCGCCGGTACTGGTTGTACTGGTGTTTCAGAACTGGTTTGTTAAAGGGTTGGTGGAGAGCGAAAAATAATGGCCAGTGTGCAACTAAACGGGGTGCGTAAAACTTACCCAAATGGTGCTGTTGCTGTTCGCGGTGTAGACATGACCGTTGAAGACGGTGAATTTATTGTCTTCGTCGGCCCTTCCGGGTGTGGTAAGTCAACTCTGCTTAGAATGATTGCCGGTATCGAAAAAATTACTGAAGGCGACATTTATATCGACGACCGGCGCATTAATGATGTTTCTCCGGCTGACCGTGATGTAGCCATGGTGTTTCAGAACTATGCGTTGTACCCGCACATGACTGTGCGTGGCAATATGTCATACGGCCTGAAGAATCGGGGTGTGCCAAAAGCCGAAATCAAGCAAAAAGTGGAAGAAGCGGCTGGACTGTTGCGCATTGGTGACTTCCTCGACCGCCAGCCCAACCAACTGTCCGGTGGTCAGCGTCAGCGCGTTGCGATGGGACGGGCCATTGTGCGTGAGCCCAAGGTGTTTTTGTTTGATGAGCCGTTGTCCAACCTCGATGCAAAATTGCGAGTGCAAATGCGTATCGAAATCAAACGATTGCAGCGCAGACTCAACGTCACCAGTATTTATGTCACCCATGATCAGACTGAAGCGATGACTCTCGCCGATCGGCTCGCGGTGATTAACGACGGTAAAATTGAACAAATCGGTGCGCCAATTGATTTATACAATGATCCGGCGTCACTGTTTGTGGCTTCGTTTATTGGCTCACCCCAGGTTAATTTATTGCCGGTAACCTTCGATGGTACGCACCTGATTAACGGAGATTTGGCGATTGCAGGTTTTCAGTCACTGCCGGAGCAAACACCACTGGTGCTGGGTA
>CAYZVB010000333.1:5991-6221 GCA_964481315.1 uncultured Granulosicoccaceae bacterium | reverse complement strand
GAATACATCGTTAGATGATATCACCAAGCAGGCGAATACACTTTGCACAACGGCGATAACGCAACTCTACTCTCAGGGAGGACTCAAATCATTTTACCCCCAACACCTTGCCGCCTACCTTACAGTCAACTCATCGCTACTAAAAACCCACTCATCACACCACTGAAGACGAATTAACCCCCCCCCCAACCCCAACACCCCCCCCCCCCCCCCGTAACCCCCCCCCCCAA
>CAYZVB010000333.1:4612-5961 GCA_964481315.1 uncultured Granulosicoccaceae bacterium | reverse complement strand
CACACCGCCCTTTCAGCCTCCGCCACAAATCGCACGTTGCGCTCCACACCACCCGCTTCCCCCATCCGCGAAATATTCCACCCCACATAAGTACAGGCACGCAATGCTTCAAACAACGGCAGTCGATCAACATCGGCGGCTCGTTCAGTGCAGTACCCTGCGACCGCAGCTTCCGCCAGTGCTGCACCATCAGGCATGCGTCTGGTGCGAAATGTCACTGTCGCCAGATCAAACAGGCGGTAGCCATAACCACCGTCGTCAAAGTCTATCGGGTGTAACTGATCACCGTTAACCAGCACATTGTCCGGCACCAGATCCGCATGGATAAGGCCAATATCCGGTTCGTGTACCGATGCGAGTTCGTCAGTTGCGTGTGCTCGAAAGCGTTCGAACAGTTTGCGTTGGGTGGCAGTGAGTTGGGGGTTTTCCCAGAACCTGTCCCAGGTGGGCTGTTCGCCCAGCAGATCCCAGGTGGGCCGTGCCGGAGTGTGTGGCCACTGATCTGCCAGTTTATGCATATTGGCCAGCAACCGGCCGAGTTGATGATAGTGTTCTGTGGTTATGGTGACTTTTGAAAGCGGTATGCCTTCTACCCAGGTGAGCATATCGACAATGATGCCGCCGATTACGGTGACCGGTGTGCCGCTGGTGGCATTAACCGGTTTAGGAACAGGCACTCCATGGTTTGCGAGCATGTCCATCCATTGCAGCTCTGCGTGAATTTCCTGCTCTGAACGGTAGCCTTGCCGGTGCAGCCGCAGTGCGGTGATGTGCCCTGCTTCGTTCTCTACCCGGTAGACGTGGTTTTCGCGGGCGGCCACCAACTCTATGGTGGCGTTGCCCAGGGTCCAGTGTTGGCGGGCGGCCTGTAGAATGGCCCCAGGATTGGCGAGGGTCACAGCGGTTTGTATATGATTAACCGAAGTGAATATCTACCGCGCCGAACGGTCCAAAGTCGGTATGTATGTGACTACCCGGCGGGCATTCTATTGGTCGGATAAAGCTGCCGGAAAGGATGACCTGGCCGGATTCGATGCTTTGGCCGTATTGCGCCATACGACGTGCCAGCCACACCACACTTTCTACCGGGTTATCTAACACGCCTGCACCCAGACCGGTTTCTTCGAGTTCGTTATTGCAGTACGCCAGTGCGCCAACCCATCGCAGATCAAATGCATCGATGGCGTGCTGTTCACTGCCGAGTACAATACCGGCGTTGGCGGCGTTATCTGAAATGGTATCCATTACGGTGCGGCTTTGTTTTTGCCCGGCATCCACGCCGTTGTTTCGAAAATCGATGATTTCCAATGCGGGTGTGATGTAGTCGGTGGCATTTAATACATCAAACG
>CAYZVB010000333.1:2267-4602 GCA_964481315.1 uncultured Granulosicoccaceae bacterium | reverse complement strand
GGCGTGTTGTTCGCTGCCGAGTACAATGCCGGCGTTGGCGGCATTATCGCTGATGGTGTCGAAGATGATCCGCGTTTTACCGGTGGCGGGATCAGCGCGGAGTATGCGCGTGTCGAGGATTTCTATGGCAGGAGTAACATAGTCGGTGGCATCGATCACATCTTGTTGAGTGACGTCTTCTCCACCAATTGCCTTTTTCATAACAAACGCGATTTCCGCCTCGATGCGCGGCTGTATAAAACGACCCTTCTCTACTTTGTCGCCGCTTTTAAACAGCATATCGTCAAACAGAATACCGCTGTCGGGTATACCTATATTTAACGCGCTTTGCATGGCCTTGGAGGTCAGGCCAATCTTCCAGCCAATAACTTTACGACCCTGTTCGAGCTTGGCGCGGTAGATAGCATTTTGAACTTCGTAGGCATCATCCATGGTGATGTCCGGATATTGCATACTAAGCAAACCAACCTGCTTACCGGTGCTTTCTGCCTGCAGTAAGTCGGCCGCGGCGTGCGCGTGATCTTCAGGGGTCATGATGCTTCATCCTCAACGCCGTTTCGCAGTGTGCCTATGCCTTCAACTTCGACTTCGATAACGTCACCCGGCTGTAGATACTTTGGCGGATCAAATCGTGCACCGGCACCAGTTGGCGTACCTGTCACAATGATATCTCCCGGCTGCAGTGCCATGAAGGTAGAGATGTATTCGATTTCTTTTCGCACAGGAAACATCATGCGGGACAATACATCGTCTTGTCGGACTTCACCGTTAACACGGGTAATTATATGTGCTTCGTCTAGCTGGCTGGCGTCTTTAAACGGCACCAGCCAAGGCCCCATGGCACCGGACTTGTCCCAGTTTTTCCCCTGCGTTACGTTGAATTTTGCGTGCCGTACCCAGTCACGAATGGTACCTTCGTTACATAAAGTGAGCGCTGCAATGTGATCGTAGGCGTTGTCCATGGTGATGCGCCGGCCAGCCTTGCCAATCACAATGGCCACTTCACCTTCATAATCGAGTGTATGGTTTTCCGGCGGGCGAACCAGGTTACATTCGTGACCGGTAAAGCCCGATGCAAAGCGCGGAAACAGTGACATGTACTTTGGCTGTGCGCTGCCGTCTTTGTATTCGGCGTTGCGATCGGGGAAATTTACCCCGACACACAAAATACGCGGTGCGTTGGGCATGACCATTTCATAGCGGAAGTCGGTATGAGTCACCGAACCATTTGCCGCCGCCGCTTCCAGCTGGTCGAAGCCGTTGGCACGCACAACATCAAGTAACGTTGGCCACTGCGGAAACTCAGGGCTTAGCGCAATCATCCCTGCATCGGTGGCAGCGCCGTAAAAGGTGGTTCCGTCTGCGGTATAGGTAGAGAATCGCATAGCAATTAATCCGGTGTATATTGGTTTCTGGTCGCGGTGCCGGTTACGGCGCAATAATGGGGCTGGCAGCCAGCGCCGGTTCTTCGGTTTCGACACCGACAAAGTTGGTACCGTGTTCAAACCAGCTGCGCGGTGCGGCGGCACCCCAAAGCGTTTGGCGCTGCGGATCGGTGAGGTCCCACTTAATGGGTTCCATGTCCGGATCTACGGTTTGATAGTCTGAACAATAAATTTCAATACGGTGGCCGTCCGGATCGAGTATGTATAAAAAGAACGCGTTCGAAATACCATGGCGGCCCGGCCCGCGTTCAATGTTATCGACATAGCCGGTGGTGGCCATCAGATCGAGCAGATCAATAATGTTTAATGGCGTTGGTACCCAGAACGCCACATGGTGCATGCGCGGGCCATTGCCATTGGTAAACGCCATATCGTGTACGCCGCCTTTGCGATGCATCCAAGCCGCCCACAGCTTTTTGCTTTTTTCGTCTTCGGTGTATTCGGTAACGCGGAAGCCGAAATCACTGTAAAACGCGACTGATTCATCGACGTTGGTAGAAAACACATTAAAATGATCAATACGCAGTGGCTTTACACCACGATACAGCGCGTATTGCTGGTGTATGGGTTTTAGCCGGTCCATCTTGTGATAAAACTCCAGCGGAATACCGAGGTTGTCTGACGTGAGTAACGTACGCCCCTGATACTCGCGCTCTACCCATCGTGTCGGGCGGCCCTTGCTGTTGAAATAGGCTTCGGCCTTGTCGAGATCATCTTCGTCGAAGGTTTTAAAACCCATGACTTCTACGGTGCCGGGCTGATCTGACTTTTGCAAAATAACGCAGTGGTGTCCGCGCTCTTCCATCGCACGCAAATAGATGTGCGTGGCACTTTCATCAGTCACCTGAAGTCCGAGTATTTCGGTGTAAAACTTTTTGGAAGCCGCAAGG
>CAYZVB010000333.1:0-2257 GCA_964481315.1 uncultured Granulosicoccaceae bacterium | reverse complement strand
GTGTTGAATGCCGGGTAAAGATTGGGCGCAGGTACGGGCATAGTAAGTGTCTCCTGTTTATCCGGTCACTGTACGCCAAGGCGCGATATTTTGTGTTGACCTGTGGCAAAGCCGATGTGCTTTTGCTCCATATAAAACTCAAACGACCAGTCACCGCCGTCACGGCCAATACCGCTGGCCTTCACGCCGCCAAACGGGGTGGGCAGGTGCCGTACATTTTCAGAGTTCACCCAGATCATGCCGGCTTCAAGTTTGTCGGTGAAGCGCAGTGCACGGGTTAAGTCGTTGGTCCAGACGTAGCCGGTTAAGCCATAAAGCGTATCGTTGGCGATTTCCAGTGCTTCTTCTTCGGTTGTAAACGGTATAGAAGTGAGTACCGGACCGAAGATCTCTTCCTGCGATATACGCATGGCGTTGCTGGCATCGGTAAATAATGTGGGTTTTACAAAGTAACCTTCGTTGCCAATGGCCTCACCGCCGGCTGCGATAGTGGCTTTGTCTTGCTTTGCAATATCGAAGTAGCTGGTTACTTTTTTATAGTGATCTTCGTTGATCAATGGGCCAACTTCAGTAGTTGGGTCGAGTGGGTGTCCGACTTTTATATTATTGACGCGCTCTATTAGTTTAGCTTCAAACTCATCTCGAATAGTGTCTTGTACCAGTAACCGCGATGACGATGTACAGCGTTCGCCATTGATGGAGTAGATCATAAAGATCACCGCATCGAGAGCGCGTTTCAAGTCGGCGTCGTCAAACACAATGACCGGGTTCTTGCCGCCAAGTTCGAGATGGTTGCGCTTTAGTGTGTCGGCACCCTGCTTTGTAATTAGACTCCCGGTGCGGCTCTCACCGACGAATGCGATAGCTTTGATTTTCGGGTGTTCGCACAGTGCTTTTCCAGCTTCTTCACCAAAGCCGTTCACCATGTTCAGCACACCTGGTGGCAGACCTGCTTCTTCGGCAATTTCAATTAACAGCCTTGCGGTCAACGGTGAAGACTCGGCAGGTTTATGCACCACAGTACACCCGGCTGCCAGCGCTGGTGCAATTTTCCAGGTGGACAACATAAACGGCGTGTTCCACGGTGTGATCACCCCCACCGGCCCTATCGGTACGCGACTGGTTACGTTCATTAACGTAGGTGACTTTAAGTGCTGACCGTCGCGCGCCTGCACCACCTGATCGGCAAAGTAGCGGAAGTTTTCGGCACCACGCAGCGCAGCCTTCGACATAAAGCGATAAGCCTGGCCGGTGTCCCAGCTTTCACACAGAGCGATTTCTTCGGCGCGCGCTTCTATGCCTTCAGCCACACTGATCAGAATTTTGCGGCGCTGCGTTGCCGGCAGATCGCGCCATTCAGCAAAGGCAGCAGCGGCGGCGTTGGCTGCAGCATCGATATCACTGGCGGTGCCATGGGCGACCTCGCAGATAACACTTTTGTCTACCGGTGAAGTTGATTCAAACACACCGGCACTGCCGGCAACATCTTTACCGGCAACCCGATTCATGATCCCGGTGCTTTTAAAACGCGCCAGGTGTTCGGTTAGTTTTTCAACATTCTGCTCGAGGGTACTCACCGGTTTTCAGTCTCCTGATAGTGATTTGCACTGGCGCTAACATTTGCGCTGTTTACCCGCAAATATTGTCACTCCGCATTTATTTCACATGTTAATTAATACGCCTGCAGGTTGTCAATAACGCCGCCACGCCAGTGGTACGTGCAAAGTGTTACCATCGGTGTGTAGCGATAAAAACACAAGTTTAATGACCACCAAACTACCCTCTACCACCCGATCACTTCCTATTGCGTTGATCCGTGCAAGAGAGGGGGTAATGCCACCGATTCGCGAGATGCTTGCCGAAACCGGTATTACCGAGCAACAGTGGCGTGTGCTGCGGGTACTGGCAGAATACGGCCCGCAAAACTCATCGACACTCGCCAGTCGTGCTTCGCTGCTGTTTCCAAGCCTGACCCGTATCGCCCGTACTATGCAGCAGAAAGGCCTTATTACTCTTTCGCGTGACGATGAAGATCGCCGACGACAAACCATTGCTATTACCGACGTTGGTCAAAAGATTATTGACGACAAGGTTGACCAGGCGGCGCAGATTGTTGAGGGGTTTAAGCGTCGGCTTGGGGAGGATAAGTATGAGGAGTTGTTGGATATGTTGGCGTTGCTTGATCCTAATTGAGTTCGCCTGCGGCGGGCCAGTGTTATGTCGCCTGCGGCGGGCGCTGAGATTTTGCCTGTGGCGA
>CAYZVB010000332.1:0-6221 GCA_964481315.1 uncultured Granulosicoccaceae bacterium | reverse complement strand
TTCAACTCAACGCTTGCGAACCACAACAGCGTTTGCGGCACTCACCATATCGGCGCGTCTACCGATCAGGCACAGATTGCCGTATCAGATGGTGTGCTAGAGGTAATCGCCGCTTTTCAAAACGGCAACCCCAAAAACTGCGTAAACTAGTGCAGTGAGACATACAAAGTATTCAAATGAGTCAATCGATAAAAGTGCGTTGTTTTATTACCTGTCTTTCGTATTTTGCAAGTGCGTCGAATGTCTAAAGGTCATCCCGGCACTTTTATCAATTGCCCCTGCGGGAGCTCGCTTTTTGGCTCACACCCGCGTTGAAGCTCTTGAAAAGGGAGCAACCATTCCCTGCGAGCTTCGCCTTGTTGTGAGCCAAAAATCAAACTCTCATTTGTACACTTCGCATGTCACACTACACTAGCCCAAATCAAGTTCGAGACAATACTCATGAGCAATCGCAAACATAACTTTAGTGCCGGCCCCTGCACCCTTCCCCTGGAAGTGCTCGAAGAAGCGCAGGCCGAGTTCGTAGACTACCAGGGCGCGGGCATGTCCCTGATCGAAATGAGCCACCGCGGCAAACATTTTGACGACGTAGCCAACGAGGCCATGGCCCTTTCGATGGAAGTGTTCGAAGTACCAGACGATTTCAGTGTGTTGTTTTTACAGGGCGGTGCGTTGCTGCAATTTTCCATGATTCCCATGAACCTGTTAACAAACGGGCAGAAAGGCGCTTATGTTAATTCCGGCACATGGGCCAAAGGCGCAATAACTGACGCCAAAGAATATGGTGATGTTTACACCGCATGGGACGGCGCCGACAAAAACTACACCAGAATGCCGGCAAGCAGCGAAATTCAGTTGCAGGAAAACACACGCTACCTGCATATCACCACCAACGAAACCATTGGCGGCATTCGCTTCGCAGAGTGGCCAGAAGTCGATGTCCCCATGGTTGCAGACATGTCTTCTGAATACATGGCACGGCCACTGCCGTGGGACAAGTTTGATCTGGTTTACGGCGGTGCGCAGAAAAATCTGGGGCCGGCCGGTATGGCGGTTGTTTTCGTGCGTAAGTCGATACTCGAAAACACCAACAAAAATATTGGTCGCTACCTGCGCTATGACATTCAGGAGTCGAAGGGCTCAATGTTCAATACTCCGCCGGTATTCCCGATTTATATGTTTGGAAAAGTATTGAAATGGATGAAAGCACAGGGCGGTCTTAAAGCCATGGAGACCACCGCCACTGAAAAATCCAGTGCGCTGTACAGCACCATCGACAACAGCGACAGTTACTTCAATTGCCCGGTAGAAGAGCTCAGTCGTTCTCACATGAACGTGGTATTCCGACTGCCAAGCGAAGATCTTGAACAAAAGTTTTTAAAAGAAGCCACCGATGCAGGTTTTCTAAACCTGAAAGGACATCGCAGCGTCGGCGGTTGTCGTGCAAGCATTTACAACGCATTACCAAAAAGCAGTGTCACTGCACTCACCGCTTTCATGGACGACTTCAAAAACAATAATCCGGCCTGATCAAGCAATGCCTCGTATTAAAGCATTCGATGGTTACCTGGTAAAAGCAGATCGTGCAACCACCGTGGTATCGCCTGCCTACGATTCGGTATCACCTGAGCAACGCCGGGAGTTTGCCGAAGCCAATCCGGATAACTTTATAAACACCATGCGCCTTCAGGAAGATTTTCCTGAAGCGCGCAGGCCAACGTACGAGCAACTGCTGGGCAGCAACAAAGAACGACTCACTCACTTGCTTGGCAACGGATCGTTCGAGGCACTGAATCAACCCTGCATGTTTCTGTACCAGCTTGGCAGCGGCAAACACATTCAAACCGGTATTGTCTGTGAAGTGGCGGTAGCAGAATACGAACAGGGCAACCTGCGCAAACACGAGAACACCCGCAGCGCTAAAGAAGACTTGCTGGCGCAGTACCAGGAGGCCGTGGGCGCATCGTCAAGCCCGATTTGCCTGACTTACGCACAAAACACGGCAATCGACGAGTACGTGGGCATGTTGTCCGCTCGCACACCGGATCTCGATTTCGTCACCGGCGACGGCGAGATTCAGCGTGTCTGGTGCATTAACAACCCTGACGAACTTGCGCAATTACAGCGACTGTTTACAGACATCAGCGCAACCTACCTGACTGACGGCCATCATCGCGCCGCCTCCGGCAGGCGCTACGCAGAACTGATGCGTAACAAGCACAACAGCAACAGTGGTGATGAACCCTACAATCAGTTACTGGTTGCATTGTTTCCAGACAATCAGCTCAATCTGTTGCCGTTTCACCGGTGCGTGAAAGACATGAACGGCTTAAGCACAGAGCAGATCCTAAATGCACTGACTAAACACTTTACGGTTGAACACGCACCATCACAGGTGCAACCGGATTGCCACGGACAGTTTGGCATGCTGGTCGATGGCAACTGGTATCGGCTGACGGTTAATTCAACACTCACAGAAAACGACAGCGCGGTCGACTGCCTCGATGTCTCTATACTGCAGAACCTAATCCTCGACCCGGTGTTTGGCATTAAGGATATGCGTGACGACCCGCGTCTTGGCTACATTGCCGGCGTCAGTGGCATTGAAGGAATAGAACAAACCGTCAGCGAGGGCTGGGAGGTGGTATTTGCCTGCTATGCCACTTCGATACAACAATTAATGGATGTCGCAGATGCCGACGCATTAATGCCGCCCAAGTCGACTTACTTCGACCCGAAACCCAGGTCTGGTATTTTTGTACGTATGAAATAGAGCGCCCACGAGTTTACTCGGCAATTGTCCGGCGAAAGTATCCAGGCTAGTCCAGCTCGAAGCAATACCCGGTAAAGTTTTCTACCTCATCAGGCTCTAGCGATTTATACAACGCATTGGCAGCGGTATTGTCCGGCTCGGTGCCAAGCCATACCAACTCACAGTCACGCTCCACAGCCAGCTCGCACATCGCTTCCATCAGTGCACGCCCCGCCCCCTTGCGCCGCTGGTGAACACAGACATCGACCTCATCAACGTATAACCATTGCGTTGCATCGTACGGCTTTATCTCGACTCTGCCGGAAGCCATACCCAGCAATTTTTTTTCGCCTGACTCGCTGCTGTAACAGGTAATAAATACGGTATCGGGTGTACTTAAATATTGCCGCAATGCCTGTTCACGATAAGAAGAGATTTCATTGGCTTCATCCCACAGTGCCGCGTTAATGTCATCAACAACTTTCGTCAGATTGTCATTAACCGATACGACGGTGGTTTTTAACATGGTTGCCATCTGCTTCATTGGATTAAATAATAATCGGTTGCGGCAGGCGCAACACGTGCTCATGGACTGCCTGTCCGATCTCAAGCGTGCGGTAACTAACCGCCGGTGGTGCAGACTCCACACTCACAGCGCGCTCAATCCACTGGTGTTCGCTTAACCGCCCAAGACAGGCAGACAACGCTCTGTCGGTCACCGGTGACAGCTCTTTTTTTAACGAAGAGTAACGCTGGTCACGGGTAAGGTTACCGATAACCGGCAGCACCCACTTACCGCGTACTACCTCTCTGTGTTGTGCGCCGGGCAACAGCTGCTCCAGCATCAACGCCCACTGTGCCAGCACTTCTCCCATAGCAGTCAGCCGGTAGTGCGCCCGCAATGGATGACCGTACCCGGGGTTGTTCTCCAGCAGCCCAAGTGCCACCAGGTGCGCAACCGTCGCCCCCATAGCAGTACGACCGCAGCCGGCGCGAGATGCCAGCGGCGAGACTCGCGCCGGGCAACCGTCCGCCAGCAATGCCAGCGTTCTCAGCGACCAGCCGCGACTGCAAAGGTTGACGAGAGGCGTTTTGTCCATTTAGTATAGTTACCATAATTTTTGCACACCAACAAGGAGGAACCTATGCCAACCATCAAAACAGACGACAAAATCACCATTGCAGTCTCGGTAACCGATCGTGCAGCAACTGCAAAATGGTATGAAACCCACCTGGGCTTCCAACAGATATTTGCCGCCGACGAAGCCGGATGGACCGAACTCACCACCAACACACCGGGAGTAACCATCGGCCTCGGCGATGCTGAAGAAGTCAAACCCGCCAGCACCATGCCGGTTTTCGGCGTAGCCGACTTTGATGCATCACGCACAGCCCTGGAGCAGGCGGGCGTGAAGTTCGACGGCGACACTATTGAAGTTGAAGGAATGGTAAAGGTGGCAGCATTTTTCGACCCGGACGGCAATGCACTGATGATTGCACAGGACCTGTCGACGTAAAACAGCACAGCCGGCAGGCTTGCAGCCGGACGAAGCAAGCCTGCCGTGTAACATAGTCAGACTGGTGTGTACGCACGGGGTCAGCGTTATCAGCGCAAACCCCGTGCTGCGTTGTTGCATTGCTCACAGAAACAACGGTTAAGCGGCTTGTTCAGGTAAACAAATAAGTATCCCGGCCGATAATGCAGCCCTCCACGCCACCAACATGCAACACTTCAGAACAATGAAGAAATACGTCCTAATCTGGCTTATCGGCCTTTGCACCTTCGTACCCGTCGCCACCTACCACCTGCTGTTTAAAGCACAGACGTATCAGCTACCGCTGCTGTTGTTGGTGGCGTTCTGGACCTTTGGTTTCTGGCCGTGCTTTGTACCACTGTATAAAATGTATCGCGTTAAGAAACTCTACGACGGCGTGACTTCGCAGGACGATTTAAAAGACTTCATCCAGAACAGTGAAACCAAAGACGTAGCAGTTGATGCCATTGCCAAACACACCGGACTGCCAATGGTTGCGGCGGAAAAGCTATATCAGGCAACCGCCCACACTATGGCGGTTGCAGATAACGTTACCGGAAATGCAGATCAACGAACACAAGCGCTGATGCAGTCAGCTAAAGATGTGCTGGATAAAGACACCGTAGTGACAGCCATTTCAAACAAAACCGGTTTACCACGCGGTATGGCAGAAAAACTTCATAAAGTTGCTGCCAACAAAATTGCCAGCAACGATCAAAGCGACGACAAAGCTGCCTAACGTTACAGCTTGTGTGAAAAGCCTGCGCCAACCGGCGCAGGCCAGGCACCGCCCTTACTCCGAAACTACTATTCTGGAATAAACCGCCACACCTTCAATTAGTTCGATTGTTCTTTTTACTCTGGCAAATCGAGCTACAAGCGTGTTGGGATTGGTTTCGATCTCGTTCAGAATATCCGCCGGCAGTGCAAACGCTCCGTCGTCGTCGGCATCGCAGAGAATGCGGAAATCAATAAAGTTACGAGCGCTGTCGTACTCCAGAAATGCAATGCGCATTGTGACACCGGAACCACCAACGGCCTGCCACTGGTATTCTGAATCTACAGATACCTGTCCGGCCGCGGGCAATATTCTTACCGGTGGTGCAGGCTCTGAAACTGGAATCGCACTCACTGATGGAAACACACCACCCGGTACAGAAACAGTAGCACCCGACGGAAACGCACCGGGTAACTCATTGTCGACTTCATAGATACCGGAATCGCCCTGCCCTAAGGTGTACCAAATCCCACCGGGTGCATTTATCACCACCGCATTGCCACCGTCAACGTAGGGGATGTTACCGGAGCCACCACCGCCGCCGCCGTCATCATCGGTTATTACCTCACAGGTATCTACCACGAGCCCGCCGCTGTAGAAGTCAATATGATCCTGAATGGTGCGGTTATCACTGTATTGCAGCGTTTCGATGCGCGCATCACCGGTACCTGGCGTTTCAGATTCAAGCCGAAACGTATTGATAGATACCAGCCACGGGTTAAACAACATATCAGCCGGTTCTCCACCCAGCCCGCTGACTGCCAGCCCGGGTAGAACAATGGTGTCCGATTCGGCATCACCATCGCCACCACCACCACAGCCACTAATCAGTTGTGCTACGGCACCGGCAAGTAACCATGCGGCTAACAGTATCAGTTAGGTGTTTCATGTCTCCCCCTTAATTCTTACCAACTTTTCCGGAGCTACCTTAACAAGATCATCGTCCGCCAACAACTTTCACAAGCAGAGCCATTGTAAGAGCAAACAGGTAACCGAAACTTCGCCATCCGGCATGCGCTTCAGTCAAACTCAGACTTACACATTGACTCAATGATACCGGCGCGTTCACCATGCGCACTGCTATCCGATTCAAGTACTTTATCCGCCACGCGACGCCCAAACCTGCGCATGAGATCCTGCTCTTCATCAAGTACAG
>CAYZVB010000331.1:3471-6230 GCA_964481315.1 uncultured Granulosicoccaceae bacterium | reverse complement strand
GGTGCTGGCGAACGCCCGGCCCGGGTTAATGCAGGAGTGGATGGAACAGCAGAGTCGGCAGGTCCGGGACATGGTGCAGCACACTGTTTATGCCGGTATGGCTGAAGATGATCCTGAATTACTCGCGAGTCAGGCGCTACAACTTAGCGGTCGCGATGGCGAAGAGATGTTGAACATGGCGATGAGTGAGTGGGCCAGGAAAGACCCCGCAGCCGCCTGGCGGTTTATTCAGGTAAGTGAGGACTCCGAGGCGCTTTCAAACGCTTTCCATACGATAATTCGAACGTGGATTGATACCGACGCCACTGCTGCACTTGCCACACTTGAAGGTTTAACTGCAGACAGTGGCAATGAAGTAGCGATGGTGGAAGGCTATGCGGAGCTTTATGTTTCTGCACTGGCTCGAACGGATCCACAGGCCGCGCTTGATTATATTTCAATGCAGGCGACACCCGAGCAGCTTTACGTGGGTCAAAGCGCACTGTACGAAATTGCCAGAAGTCAGCCGGAAATACTGATGAGTTGGCTGGAACAACCACCGGCAGAACAGGAAGATTTGCGTTCAATGGCGTATATGCCACTTTTGGAAGCGCAAAGCATGAATGATCCTCAGGCTGCAATGGCAATGCTTCAGAATTTGCCGCAGTTGCGGGATTCAGGGATGAAATTTATGATTGTCAATCAATGGGTAATGAAAGATCCTGACGGTGCGGTTTCATGGTTGCAAAGCCAGCCCGATACACCGGAAAACCGCCAGTTGTTGATGCAGTCTGTCGATTCACTACTACATGGCGCGAGCCAGACCTTGCTGCAAAGCTTTCGCTAATAGGGCAGTTAGTTCCTGTCGTTGATGAAAACACAGCACAACAGATAGTCTACATGGTAGGACATGAAGATCCGCAGTTGGCAAGAGACTGGCTCAGTCAGAATACCGATGCTAACACCTTTGCATTAGCGAGTATCGCTCTGGATTCGCTCGACGTTAGCGTTCCCACTGCTGAGCTGTTGCAGCAGCTTGATGCACTTGGTGGAATACAGCAGCCCTATCTGTTGATGGATATTTTGCAGTCCCGACAGCACGACTTCGAAGAAATCTCCGGATGGCTGGAAACAACCGCTGTTTTACAAAATGAAGGTCGACAAGAACTGAAAGCGATGTTTGGTATTGGTGGTGAAAATGCCTCGATGTACATGCGCGTTGAGCCTGGAGTGTTTAACGTACCGTTTGGGCAATGATGTCCGATGCCGGGAAGCCTGCGCGGGCAGGCTCCCGGTCCAATATAACGCCTGCTTCAGTGTTGTGGTATGCGTGGCCGATTGCGTGCGAAAATGCAAGGCACGAACATCACACGAATTGACTGCCTGTAATACACAGGCAGATCAATTCTGGTTTTGGCTACTTTACTCCGCTACATACACCTCGATGAGTGGCTGCAGGGTTTCAAATGCAGGCAGGCTGTAGGCGATTTCGTCTCCGATGTTCCAGTCGGCGAGTTTCATGCCGCGCCGTACAAATCCATTTTGTTCTGCAAGTAGGAAGCTGGCTACATCCGGTTGTTCAAAACGGTGGCGTACAATGACCGGCAGTTCGATTTCGATCATGGTTTGTCCGTCGACTTCAACAACTTTCCAGTGGCTTTCTCCAAGCACAATATCTTTGTGTTCAGGGATGTCTGGCACGCCGTTGCCATCAACGTCCGGCAATGCATCGAAGTCATTCAATATGCCATCGGCGTTGGTGTTGGTAAGAACCAGTTCGCTTTCGCTGAATGACTCTTTTTTAACCTGCAGGTCGGGCTCAGGGCAGTAAGCGTCGATTGGAAGCTGCGCCGGAGATTCAATGGCAACCGGGTACTGGTCGTCGAGTATTAACTCCTGATCGGGGTTATGGCAGGTGTAATCGGTATAGTCGGGAATATAGTTTTCCTCGTAGTGATTTTCCTGGTAGTCGATGTAGTAGTAGGTTGGCGCTGTGATCCAACGGGCTGTACCCTCTGTTGGCAAACTGCCATCTTCAGTCGGCTCTGCTGAAAGCACCAGATCTACGGGCTTGTGTTCGAAATGATCGAAGAAAGCTTCATTAATAGTCACTTCTGCAGTGCTTTGTTCCTGTAGTTCGGCAACAGTGGTGACAGGTACGAAACCGAGGTCATCTTTCACATCCACCAGATTGCAGTTGTCACTGTACTGGTTGCAGTTGGTATCGTCTTCGTCGCTTTGCCAGTTAAACAGCATATGCTGGTGTGCACGGCGTTTGATAAAAAGGTGGTAGGCCCATGAGTCTGCAGGGAACAGTGCATTTTGGTCAATCACTCTGTAAAAGTGCGGCTCTGCACCACGGTTTCTGATGTGCTGTGCAACACGGGTGGTATCCAGTTGTTTTGCACTGGCGGTGACTTCTAGCGTGCCACCATCGGTTGCCAGAATAACGCTGCCGTCTTCGGTGTATTCAATAACGGTTTCCGGCCCGCCATCGCGGGCTGCTGTCCATTCACCGTCGATCAGTACGAAGAGGTGAGGATCATACGATTCGTCTTCTGTTTCCTCTGTCCAACTGGCGTTCGACTGGTCGTAGTAGTAATGCTTTGCACTAATTTCGTTGCTGTCCGCAACTGATTGTATTTTTGAATAGTAGGCGTTGCAGTATTGCGGTAACTCTTCAAATTCAATTTGACCATCATCGTTAAGAATGACATTGACTGCCGGCTCAATAGTTTGAGTAAAGTCGCCATCGGTTTTGAATTCTTCGACAACTACCT
>CAYZVB010000331.1:0-3461 GCA_964481315.1 uncultured Granulosicoccaceae bacterium | reverse complement strand
CATCGCCTTCGTAAATGTCATAGTCGTAGTCGATATAGTCGCATTCAACATCGAGCATATATAACCCGTCTGCCAGCAGGTCTTTCATTGGTACGGCTGTGGGCGCATGCTCTTCCTTAAACGCTTCCAGGCGTTCTGATGCGTTCTCTGCAATATCCTCCGGTCGAAGTGATGCAATGAGCTCCTCAGGATTGAATTCAGCCGTCAGATCTGTGCCATCAGTCGAAGCTGCACTGGTATCAACCGCTTCAATTTCCTGCATGCTGTTTGCTACCGCTTCTGCAATTTCAGGTATCAGTTCGCGTACTTCGATCTGAATCATTTGCTGCAGGGCGCGGCGGGCTTCAACATCACCGGCGAGGTCGACACCTTGTTCTGTTACGGAGTCTTTTACGGTCTCACGTATGTCGCCCATCATACCGGCCACAACACGTGCGGTCTGGTGCAGGTAATCGTATTTTCTGCGTGTTTCTTCTTCGCCGGTGGCTGCAAGTGCCACATAGTCTTTAAAGAGGCCGGTGTCATCGGTGCTGTCGATGCCGAGTGCCTCTTCAAGTGCCGCTTCGGCATCGTCAACTGACAGTGCCGGGTTGTCGATAAGTTCCTGGTGTACCAGCGTGGTTAGCGGGCTGATAAACTCCGGGCGATCTGCCGGTGTGCTGAAGATAACATCGCGTCCAAACGGTTGGCCGGTATCTTCGTCAATAGCTTCTGCAGGCACCTCTGCGACAATTGGCTTGTCACTGTATTCGTCGTTAACAAGCAGCGAATAGAGACCGCCTTCACCGGTGACGGTTTGTGGTTCGTTTTCGTCGCAGCTGGCGTTTTCGTTAAGATCTACGCAAACCGTCGCGCCACGCAGATAACCGTCTGCGACTCTTCCACTAATGGTTTCTGTGACCGGCGTGACGACAGGAGTGGTGGTTTCCGGTAATGCGGCGCCAATGTTTGCGGGCTCTTGAACATTCTGTGAACCGCTGTCAATGGTCTCCGGGACAGATACTCCCGATGAGCTTCCTCCGCAGCCGCTGAGTATAAAGAGCGTGCCAAGGGTAGCCGGTACCACCGGCTTAAGCAGGCGGAATGTCATATACATATCCTCCGTGACGTATTTATGAAAGGTGGTACGGCGTGTTGTTGCGAAACTTATCGACAACCAAGTGACGGTCTTTAATGCATGGGCTGGTTCTTCCTGCGTTTCGTTCTGTCGTTGGTGCCCGGTTCAGGAGTATTTTTCCTGCGGATAAGTATCTGGCTAAAGCCCGCCGGGAGGTAAGCCGCTTGGGACTGACTCCGGTATTGTACGATCGAAATTACTGTCATTGAGTGTTTCGATAAACTGCTGAATGAAAGCACCGCGTCCGTCATCCAGTTCCGGTATATCGAGTAATTCAGGATCAAGTGATGCGCTGCTTACGTTCGGGTTCGCGGAGCTTCTTCGTTCGTCGTAAAAATTAATCGCGGCTGACAATGTGTCAAATTGCCCGTTGTGAAAGTAGGGGCCGGTAAAGTTAAGCTGGCGCAGCGTGGGTGTTCTGAATGCAAAGCTACCGTCTCCTGTATCCGGTTCGTCCAACTCTCCATGTTCTGCTGCTCCCAGCACATGGTTTTGGAAGTCTGAAAACATCGGTCCGCTGTGGCAATCGGCGCATCCGGCAAGCACAAACTCCTGCATAGCGGATACCTGGTCTGCCGTCATTGCATTTGCTTCGCCACGCATCCAGCGATCATACGGGCTGTTGTTTGCAACTAACGTCTGTTGAAACTCGGCCAGTGCGATACCGGTGTTTTCAAGGGTTACCGGTCCGCTTCCAAAAGCCGCATCAAACAGGGTGCGGTATTCGGCAATCGCGTTCAGGCGGTTTTCAATTTCACTGTCAATCTGCTCGCGTGTGAACAGTTCCCCACGCATTTCTTTTAAGTCACGGATTGGCTCGAGTGCCTGTAACGCAAGGCTGTTGACTCTGGAATCCCAGAACATGGGCGCAGTGGAGGGATTGTGAAGTCCCGCGCTGTCGATGCCGTTCCAGCCGGTATTGGTCAGGCCCTGACTGTTGCGACGCACAAAGCCGGTGTGCCCGACCTGCCGGTCTGGACCGGCACCGGTGCCACCAACGCCAATGGATTGTACCAGCCCATCGCTGTAGGCATGCTCCGGCAGATGACAGGTGGCGCAGGCTACATCACGATTGCCTGACAGAACCGGATCCCAGAACAGCAGTTTGCCAAGTGCAGCGCGTTGCGGGTTGACTGTGATCGGTGTATCCGGCAAAGAACTGATGATGCGGCCGTCAATTTCCAGGGTGTGAACTTCTCCGATGGGGACAATATCGTCCTGGCTGAAGTCAACCGGTGCCGGAGTAAAGTTGTCGCAGCCGCCAAGCGCAAGCATCGCAAGTGAGAGTAGCGAGGTGTGCAGTGCTGGTTTGATGCACCTGAGCATTGTAAATAACATGTTCATTCGGATTGATATCTCGCAGTTGCAGTGGTGATTACCCGCGGGCTGATTAGTGCCAACATCTCGGTGAAACGTGGTTGCAGTTATGGTGTGTGTCGCCGGGCTCTGGCAGGCTTGCAGGGTGGTTTGTGTGTAGTGTTATCATCGATCGAGGTGCTGCTGTTGTGTATCCGGCAACCGCCTGAAAGCTGCGCTATGCTATGGGGCAAAAGGTCTGTAGCGGGCGTGGTACAAATGTCCTGTGCTGTTCCAACGCGTTGAAATGCTTATGCTTTCCAGCAATTATCTAAGTGAATTGCGTGCTTTGACCAATACTCCGACACGACTGCTGTTTGTGTTGCTTACCATGCTCGCGCTGGTCATTTCCGGTGTGGAAGTATTTAATGAATTTATTAATGGCGAGCCGGTGTTCGATATGCTCGACGACCTCGCTCTTTTTACGATTGCATTGCTGGTAGCGAATGGTCTGCTGACGGAAGTGATGCGCCATCGTCGTGCCGTTGCTGACTTGCAACAGCAATTAAGCGACGCACGCGGCAAGCTGCAGCAGGTGGATGAACGCAGCCGTAGTATCGGGCGTCAGTACCGTGAGGTTATGCAGAAGCAATTCGATGTGTCGGCGTTAACGCAGAGCGAGCAGGAGATTGTTATCAGTCTGTTGAAAGGGCTTTCTTTCAGAGAAATTGCGGCCATGCGTGAAACCCGTGAGAAGACCGTGCGGCAACAGGCAACCGGCATCTATCGAAAAGCCGGGCTGAACGGTCGACATGAACTGGCGGCGTGGTTTTTTGAAGACCTGCTCGATCCGGTGGAATAATCGATCACTGGCAGGTTTTTACAGGCGCTGCAGTTGATTTGCTATCGCAAACAAACTATGGCAAACAAAGGAGATACCAATGACAGACACCAGTCATCACGATGATGTCTTCGCGAAAATGACGTTTGCATCCGTCTATCCACACTATGTGACCAAGGTGGAGAAGAAGGGAAGAACTGTAGAAGA
>CAYZVB010000330.1:0-6249 GCA_964481315.1 uncultured Granulosicoccaceae bacterium | reverse complement strand
TTTACGAAAAAGGTATTAGCACCGCCAGCATGTCCAAGGCATTTTCACTGGCAGGACTGCGCCTTGGCTGGATAGCCGGCCCACAGAAACTGTTGCACAACGCAATGATACACCGTGACTACGACACAATTTCAGTGGGCATGATAGACGATCACTTCGCAACGCTGGCGCTGGAGCATCAGCAATCGGTACTCGAACGAAGTCACCGTATTACGCGCGGCAACCTGGCCACACTGGGAGCGTGGGTCAACGCAGAACCACTGATCACATGGGTAAAACCACAGTCAGGTACCACGGCACTGCTCAAGTACGATCTGCCGGTTTCTTCTCGCGATTTTTGCATTGCACTGCTTAACGAAACCGGCGTGATGTTTACCCCGGGTTCTGCTCTGCAGATGGAAGGTTACGTGCGAATTGGCTATGCAAACAACCCACGGGTATTAACGGAGGGGCTGACAAGAGTGTCTGAGTTTCTGCAGAGCCACCAAAGCAGGTACGCCAACACTCAGGCACAGATCACCACCGCCTGAGGCAAACGGCAAAGTGAGTTACTGCACCTGTTTATAGGGTGCATAGCCATAATACTTCGGACGCGAATCAACACGAACATGCAGCCACGCCACACCGCTGCCTTCAGTATTCAGCCACAGCTGCTGACGAACGCAACAATTGCTCAGTGTCTTAGCAACGGTTTGCCATAATGCATCAATTTGATCATCCGGTGCATGGCGAAGAAACGTAGCCAAATGATTGTAGTGTTCATGTTCACTGTGCGGTGTCGGTACAATCAGTGTGGCGTCTCCACCAAGGCTCTTGAAAACAACTACTGACTTATCGGTATTAAAGTATGGTGCGAACGTTTGCGCATCGACAGTGCGTTCACTGAGCAGTGGCGCATTGATCAACACAAACTCCAACGGCTTTTCCAATGTGGATGGCGTTAACACCGGCGTTTCCCACCGAAACGATTCAAAAGGCACGTCCGCAAGATACCTGCTAAACCATTGCCGGAACCGGCCATCTGAACGCAGCGCATCGATAAACTCTGCATAACTAAGCGGACGACCTTCAACCATCAAACTTGTTTTGAGGAGTCGGTCGGGCTGCATAACCTCTGATACGGCTTCGATTTCCTGCATCAACTCCCCCTGTATCTTACCGGTCAGTGAATGCCGAAATGGTGTTTCAATTGTTATCTGCCACTGGTGTATCCACAGTGCCAATATAAAAACTTGCACCAAGTGCCGGCAGGCAGCCTGCATCATTGGTAGATACGTCTTCGAACTCTTCCCGTTCCGGCAGGCGTTCATTGCCGAGGTAACATTCAATACCCAGTTTAAATGAATATCTGCTACCCGGCTTTCTATAGCGCACCGATGCACCCAACTGGGTAATGTGTTCGAAGCGATCAGTCCACAGGAAATCATAACTGCCCGCAGAGTTATACCGTGAATGATAATCGATCACGTTGTGCTTTAGTTGCAGCGAATATGTCCGTGGTCCGTCGTACCAGTTAACAGTTCCCCCCAGAAACTTACCGGCATCACGACCACGTGAATCATCTGCAAAGTATCGACTACCCAGAAACCCGCCCGCCACTACTGCCAGCGCCATCTCACCGGGCTTACTGAATACCGTTTGCTTTATGCCTAACGAAGCCGCCTCAGGCCCGGCCTGCAGGTAAACGTCGGTGCTGTTCGCTATGCCATGCACAGCATTGATTTCAAGGTGATTAAATACAGCACCCGCAGAGACTCGTGAATTGCCGCGCCCCAGTGCCGCCGCCTCATCCTGCATGTTGACTGGAAATGGAAAACAACCACAAAGAAAAACGACAACAGGTACTACCAGAATAAGCTTCATCAACAGCCCGCAATGTTATGGATAAACCGGCGTCAGAAAAGCAAGCGCGGCAGGTCATCAGTATAGAGTATGATCGATGAAAAAATTTTTGCGCCGCTGGCAGCTTCGTTACATCAGTGAAGGCCCCAGCTTTCAAGCTCAATATAACGCGCTCCATCGCGGTCAAGAATCGACTGATACAGCTGCAGTGCATCACAACGTAGAGTAAAGTCGGGCTCAAGCAACGGTGCCGGTGGCGGCACAACGGGTTTACGTGCCAGTGTAATATGCGGCTTGAACGACTTACCGCTGACCCGCACTCCTGCGCGATTGGCAATGTGTTTACAGGTTTGCGCAAGCTTATCTATCGGTTCACAGGGCTCACTACTGCCAAGCCACAGCACACGGGAGTCGGGCCAGTAACCCACGGTGTTTAAACACAGCTCAAACGATGCACCAAGGGCGCGCTCATCAAGGCTTTTGGTAATGGCCTGTAGCTTTGCGCTATTTATTTCACCAAGAAATGCCAGTGTCAGATGGTAATTCTGCATCGGCACGTGTCGTTCAATCATCGGCCAGCACATCGCGCTCCACTTTTCGATAGCGGTGGCGACTTCAGGCGCGGGAGTAATCGATAAAAAGGTTCTCACACTTGTATTTATTTAGCTAAGCAGACAGTTACAATTCCAGCAGCGCCCAAAGTTTCCTTCAATCGTTTCACCGCACGACGGGCAGATCTGATCGGGTTGCTGAACCTTTTTACCTGCTTCATATTCTTTGATTAGGTCGAGTGCGCGTTGCTCGTGCTGATCAACCGTTATCCACACGCTAACCACGCCGTTCAGCGGCAACTCCCCGGCCCCGCCCATCAAATGCTGACCCTTGATCAATGCATCGAGCCCGCCGGCGCGAAGCTCATCAAGCGCGAGCTGTGCATCGATAATATTTTCAGCTTCGTAAACCCTGATCAATGCGTTTTACTCAATACGTTTTGCTCACTGCGCCTAACCAGCCTCAAGGCTGTACGGCAGGTCGAGTAGCTCGAGCGGCCGTTGCGCTTCAGGTTCAAGAAACAGCGGTTTTTCCGCAGCAGCAATAGCGCACACGGCAAGCATTCGATAAGTGCCGTCGCCAGCGGCCTGTGCATCCACTACTTTACCAACGGCACTGGCGGTGTCTTTGTTGTAAATATCATCACCCGGTGCCGGCAACTCATCGCCATTTCCAGTTACACGATACATACGCCGCTTGAGCTTGCCGAGGTACTGCATACGTGCCACCACCTCCTGCCCCGGAAAACAGCCTTTTTTGAAGCTCACACCGTCAATGTGCTGCAGATTCAGCATCTGCAATACGAACGCTTCACTGGTGGCGTTGTTAATACCAGGCACTCCCGCATCGATGTTTTGCAGTCGCCAGACTGACTCGCCGCACGGCTGGCAGGTCTGTGACCAGGCCGGCCACAGTTCGCGGGCATTTTCCAGCGTGGTGATCACTTCAAAGCGTGGCACCATCCCTCTGACGCGGGTGGCGATGGTGTCACCATGACTGATACAGGCATCAACTTCGACCGGCGCAGCCGACAGTGATTTACTAACCAAATCAACCGCAGCACCACCGCCCACGCCAAGACATACCAGTTGTGGCTGTTCTTCAACCACCACCTTCGCCATTAACACATACATGCGCAGACGTTTCACAAACGCTTCCGCCTGCTCGGCCGGCAGCACAATCAGATAACCCGATTGGTCGCGGTACAACCGCAGCAGCGTCAACACCCGTCCTTTCGGCGAAGACCAGGTGGTCAGCTGACTGCCGGGCGACGCGAGTGCGGCCACATCATTGGAAAACTGCCCCTGCAGAAAGTCGGTGGCATCTTCTCCGGTCACGCGCAACACCACCTGCCCGGTCAGCGGACATAGCATGTTGTCGGGCGCCAATTGATTGTCACCGGCAAAACTGACATCTGACGTGTCAGTTACCCTTGCACCGTTGTCGGTTAAAAACTGTTGCCATTCTTGGTTCATTGATTAGTCACTTTAGCGCGATAGTGTTAGCGGCAGTTGCCGGCTGAATTTTCGGTAAAAGAAACGGTCGGAATAGTGTACACTTGACGGTATTCGGATTGGTATGAAACGGGCATGTTTTTCCGGACTTTACCCACGCAAAAAATGCGTTACAACCGCATATATCAGCGCAGTTTCCTGCTGAGCCTGCAATATCACCATTAATCCACACCCTATCTTCTAGCGTATCCCAAGGTATGGCTGACACATCCCCGAAGCAAGACGGCACCGGTGCCAACATCAAAAACAGTGCCGATTACTCCCCGGACCGTGCCACTGTACCTGAACAACAATCGAACAGTGCGGAAAAGACTCCCCGTGAGATCGGCGGCCCCAAAGGCCCCGAGCCAACCCGCTATGGCGATTGGGAACGCAACGGGCGCTGCAGCGATTTTTAATGCACCCGATCAGTTTTAGCCTTCAAACTTAAACAGGTACTCCCAATGGCGTCCAACGACTCGCGGCCACTTTCGCCGCATTTGCAGATTTACAAACTGCCCCCGACAGCGCTGATGTCCGTGCTGCATCGCGGTACCGGCGTGGTGTTGTGTATAGGCACGCTTTTTCTGGTGCTGGTTCTGGCCTCTGCCGCCGTCGGCGCCGACAACTTCGCCGGCACCTACAACCTGCTGAGCTCGTGGTTCGGTTACCTGGTGCTGTTTGGCTTCACTTTTTCGCTGTACGCCCATTTCTGCAACGGTATTCGCCATTTGCTGTGGGATATGGGTTACGGATTCGATATCAGCAATGCCACCAAAGGGGCGATGGCGTCATTCGCGGCCGCACTGGTGCTGACCATTCTCACCTGGATCGTTGCGATCGCTAACTAGGAGCTGACACATGGCTAACTCTCATGGCGGTACCGGACACTTCTGGGTACAAAGACTCACCGCAGTCGCACTTATTCCACTGACCATCTGGTTTTGCTTTTCGCTGGCCAGCATGGCCGGCACCACGCAGGAAAATCTGGCAGCGTGGATGCGCTCACCATTTAACGCAGCACTGATGATTCTGGTGATTGGCGTCGGCCTGTACCACGGCAAGCTCGGTATGCAGGTCATTCTTGAAGACTATGTCGCAGACAAAAATATTCGCACCATCAGCATCGCAGCAGTCACGCTGGTATTTGTGATGTTTGCCATTGTCGGCTTTGTTTCTGTATTAAAACTTACTCTCGGAGCCTGAGTTAATGTCGTATAACGTTATTAAACACGAGCACGATGTTGTCATCGTCGGCGCCGGTGGTGCCGGTTTACGTGCGACACTCGGCATGGCCACCGCAGGGCTTTCTACCGCCTGCGTGACGAAAGTCTTCCCTACCCGCAGTCACACCGTCGCGGCACAGGGTGGCATGAGTGCCGCGCTTGGCAACATGGGGCCGGATGACTGGAAATGGCACATGTACGACACCATTAAAGGGTCGGACTGGCTTGGTGATCAGGACGCTATTGAATACATGTGTCGCGAAGCGATACCTGCGGTGATTGAACTTGAACACTACGGCGTACCGTTCTCAAGAACCGAAGACGGCAAGATTTATCAACGCCCGTTCGGCGGCATGACCACCAACTATGGCGAAGGCACCGCACAGCGAACCTGCGCCGCAGCCGACCGTACCGGCCACGCCATTTTGCACACGCTTTACCAGCAGTCGTTAAAGCACAAGGCCGAATTTTTCATCGAATACTTTGCCACCGACCTGATCATGGACGACGGCGTTTGCCGCGGTGTGATGGCCTGGGATCTGGCCACCGGTGACCTGCACGAATTCCGCGGCCATCAGGTAGTACTGGCAACCGGTGGATGCGGACGCACCTACTTCTCAGCCACCTCTGCACATACCTGCACCGGCGACGGCAACGCCATGGTGCTGCGTGCCGGACTGCCGCTGCAGGACATGGAATTTGTTCAGTTCCACCCCACCGGAATTTACGGTGCCGGTGTGCTTATTACTGAAGGTGTTCGCGGTGAAGGCGGTTACCTGACCAACTCTGAAGGCGAGCGTTTTATGGAACGCTATGCGCCGAGTGCAAAAGACCTTGCGTCTCGCGATGTGGTCAGTCGCTCGATGACTCAGGAAATCAACGAAGGCCGCGGTGTCGGTGCCGACGCCGATCACATTTTCTTAAACCTGATGCACCTGGGCCCGGAAGTGATCGACGAGCGTCTGCCTGGCATTTCAGAAAGCGCCAAGGTATTCGCCGGTGTCGATGTAACCAAAGCGCCTATCCCGGTCATCCCTACCGTTCACTACAACATGGGCGGCATTCCCACCAACTACCACGGTGAAGTCGTCACCATTAAAGACGGCGATCCAAACCACGTGGTCGAAGGATTAATG
>CAYZVB010000329.1:0-6293 GCA_964481315.1 uncultured Granulosicoccaceae bacterium | reverse complement strand
CCAGTTCAACAACGGCTCTTCATTAGCGTGCGCAGACATAATGCGTTCACCAATAGGTGCCTGCCCGGTTTGCACGGCACGTTTAATATCTGCACCGCCAAAAAGCGATCCACCGGCGTGCACGGTGATTTCAAGTTTGCCGTCGGTGTACTCCTTAACTTTATCTGCAAACATCACCCCGTGCGCGGTGTGATAATTGGTGGCGGCGTATGCCATTGGCATATCCCACTTTTCGGCCAAAGCACTGTTAGCGGCAACAGTAAGCGCTGCGGCAACGATGGCACTTGCGGTAGTTAGTTTCATGGTGTCGATTCTCCTCGTGAAGGTTGTAACATTTACACATTACAACTGACTGATAAACTTGGCATGGCACAAACTGAGGATACTATTCCCGGTTCGGCTGCCTTCGCCGGATTCAGGATACCACGACATGCTTCATTGTGAAGATACATGCGCCTGACGACCGCGGCGGAAAGTCGCAGGTGACAAGCAACAGACCCGGAATCTGAAAATCTGACATCAGTCTGGTCGCATATAAACGGGATATGTTACTGTTTCACGACAGTAGATCGGTAACAGTCGGGCGGATAGCACAGCCCGGCACGGTAATCGCAACCGCCTGCGGATGCTGCAAGTGCGGCTCTGCCTATCCCCGAACCAAACCAGAGATATCCAGTCATGACCGACGCTATTTCAGCCATGCTTGCGGAAAAGCGCTACATACTCGCCGACGGTGCTACCGGCACCAACCTCTTTAGCCTGGGCTTGCAAACCGGTGACGCACCGGAATTCTGGAATGCAGACCACCCGGAAAAGGTCACTCAGCACTACCAAAGCTTCGTTGATGCAGGTTCCGATCTGGTTCTGACTAACACATTTGGCGGCAACCGCTACCGTTTGCAACTGCACAACGGCGAGGATCGCGTTAGCGAGCTCAACGAAAAAGCCGCCAGCCTGCTTAGAAAAGTTGCCGATAACACCGACAGAAAAGTACTTGTTGCCGGAGACATCGGGCCAACCGGCGAGATCTTTGAGCCGACCGGTACCCTGAGCATTGAAGCTGCCACCGAAG
Organism: uncultured Granulosicoccaceae bacterium; assembly: GCA_964481315.1. Classification (GTDB taxonomy): domain Bacteria; phylum Pseudomonadota; class Gammaproteobacteria; order Granulosicoccales; family Granulosicoccaceae. The sequence continues at coordinate 5,221 of CAYZVB010000329.1, read as the reverse complement.
CATTTGCAGAACAGGCGCAGGCGCTGGCCAACGGCGGTGCAGATCTGATCTGGATAGAAACGCTGTCATCACTTGAAGAAGCCAGAGCCGCATTTGCTGGTGCTAAAACTACCGGGTTGCCGATTATTTTCACAATGAGCATCGACACCAACGGCCGAACCATGATGGGCGTTACCGCGGCCGATATTGTCAACCTTGCTATTGATATGTTGCCGGACCTGACCGGCTGTGGAAGTAACTGCGGTGTAGGTGCCGCCGAGGTTGTGGCTGCAATGGTTAACATGAAAAAAACCTGCGAGCACGCGAAGGTTCAACCGGCGTTTGTCGCCAAGGCAAACTGCGGTATACCAGAATGGGTCGACGGCAAGATCGTCTACAACGGTACCCCGGAGTTAATGGCGCGTTATGCCCAACTGGCGATGGATTCCGGTGCACAGATTATCGGTGGATGCTGCGGTACCACCCCAGCGCATATCAGCGCCATGCGTGATGCGCTGGACGGCTACGAGCCAGGCAACATCCCGGCGCTGGAACAGATTATCTCTGACCTTGGTGAAGTATCTGCCGGTGCGCAATCTCAACTGCTCGGAGATATGAGTGTGGCCGGTGGTTCACTGTCCGGCACTGCACCAAGACGCAGTCGCCGCAGCAGAAGAAGCCCCGCAAAAGGTTAAATCGCTTTTACGCCTATTAGCGACACGACACTGCATTGATCATCATCGGATGATCAGGCGGCCTGGTTTTCTGCCACCACAGCCTTAACCACTTCAGGGGCGTTTTCTTTGCGCCCCATATAGACGTGCCGGTACGCTACATATAAGTAGATACCAAACCAGGGCATACCGGCCACGGCAACTACCAGCGCCAGCTCACTCACCAAAAACAACAGAAAAAAGGCGAAAAAAGGCACGTAGCTCGCCACCACAACAACAAAGAAATTAATCCGCTCGCCCTGCTTGGCAAACTTAACCGACTCAACAAAAGACAACCTGTTGAATACCACCACAGGTAACAGAAACCACATCGTCGTTACCATCAGGCCAATATAAACCACAAACAAACCGACGGTTCCCGGGTACAACCACTGCAAAAAAGAAATCGGTGGAACTTCAAGGCTTTCACCCATCAGTGATTCAAACATGAACATTGATGCTACTTTTGCAGCAATTACCCATATCAGCACGTAAAACAACCCCAACAACAGGGTAGCGACAACACTGTTCTGCAAAGCAACATAGCAACGGGTCAATGATACGGGTTTCGATTCATCGACTGTTCTTGCCAGCTCTATAACAAGTACCAGCATCACCTGACACAGAACAAGTCCAACAAAAAAAGTCAGGTAGCTGGTCATTACAAGTGCGTGGCACAGGTAAAAAAACAGCACCGAAAGCACCGCGAACAGTAACGGCTTTCGACGATACAGTGCCAGTGCCTGAACAGCCCAGTCCCAGACATCTCTAATTTCAACGCGATCCGGCTGCAGCTGATGGCTCATACCGATGCTCTTTTCTGTCGTGCAACCCAGGCTGCGTGTTTGGCAATCGCAGAATCTGCACGCAACTTATCGATCGTGTTCAACTGCTTACCTAAAGTCATTTCATCATACAGCCGGTGTATACCGCTGTGGCAGGCGCGGCAGATCTGCACACCACGCTGCAGCTCCTCACGAGTGTAGCTTTTTTTAAAGAAATTTCGACGGTGCAGCTTACGCGGAATCAGATGGTGCAGTGTGAGCGAAGTATCTCGACCGCATAACTCACAGATTCCAGATTTACCTTTGCCCGGCATGTTATCCCGTGAACAAGAACTTAAGCCAAGAACTTAACGTTAACACAAGTCAGCGACCACCTCGGGCAGCAGGCTCATGGTTGAAATAGTCACCGTCGCCGCGGGGTGTTGCAGGCGGCCGTCCGGGGCATACAGCACCACCTGCATACCGGCCCGACTGGCAGCTTCAACACCGACTTCGCTGTCTTCTATCACAATGCACTGTTCCGCAGCGTAGCCCATTTCGGCAGCAGCGTGTAGAAACAAATCCGGTGAAGGCTTCCAGCTTTCTATCTCATAGGCACTGAACAATCGATCTGAAAAGTGCACACCAAGCCCGGTAATTTCCAGCACATGCCGAAGCTTTGGTATGGGCGCATTGGAGGCAACACATTTCGGCTGATCAAGCTGGGTAAGCGCTGCTTCAATACCGGCAACCGGCTGTAAGTGCAGACTGAAATGATCACTTGCCCGCTCGCGAAAACGCCCGGTGAACGACGAGTCGAGTTGAACATGATGGCGCTGCTGTAGATCTGGCAGTACTTTATGAAAGTTCCAGCCGCGATAACGACTCACCAGGTTCGACGCAGTTTCATTAATGCCGGAGTCGGCAAGCTCTGCCGCCAGCGCCTCGCAATTTAGCAGTTCGCTGTCGACCAGCGTTCCATCACTATCGAACAACAGGCAAGCAGACACACCACTACCTCGAAAAAAGGACGCTTAAGCCTGCCGCGCAGGATGCCTCATTGCAAGGTATTTACGGCCTGCACAGATCATTATTCTGAATTTGACGCCTGCACAATCGGACATGCCCAGCCGTAGGCCTGCAGGCCCTTGTTCCATTTGCTGCGAGTATTCAGATCATCACAACCAGACAGCAACTCGGCTCTAATGGCGCGTGACTCAAGCACTGCCAGACTACTGACCTGTGTTTCTTCGCCGTAGTGTTGCAACAGGGCCAGCAGCGTGGCAATCAAATTCTCAGGCCTGCCACTGAGTGTGTGCTGCTCCCGCGCCTGCGGCAGGCGTTGCTGCAACGCAGTCAGTTGCTCCGCACGCTGTGTCGCGGATTCAGTTTCTGACTCCACTGCAGGCTGAACGCTTTCTGCAGACAGTAACAATATGGCCGAACCAATCTGGTCAGACAGACAATCGCCCAGGTTTTCTGCCGACCGGCAGCGCCGCGCAATGCTGTTGCGCAGTACGGCAACCCCTTTGGTGGTTATGCGCTGCGCGGCGATAGCATTGTCTGCCGCATCATTTAACCTGGTGTGCTTTGCTGACAATTCCGCACTGTCACAGATTGTCTGCTCCAGTTGCGTGAAGGCAGACTGGCAGTTCAGGGCCTGCGCCGACGCAGTTGTTGAAGCACCTGCAGCCAGCAACAGCAGCACAGTAATTATCCTTCTCACCCAATGATTCCCGTCATTTTGACCGCGACTGTCCGAGCGGCACCCGGGGCCAGCCTATTGTTGTTATTATTTTCAGCTCGGCACGGTATCGGCCTTGCAGAATTAAACTTCAGCAAGCGACGGTGAAACTGTCGAAGTTTGCGGGATATCTCTGCTAAATCAGTCAGATTGCCTTGAAATGGGCTCTTGCATCGCCTATATTCCGCTCCTTCACAAGAAGGCCTCAATAATCCCAACACGCCGCTTTTCCTGCCATTTGCGCCGGAATCCACGCAGCATCTGGCGTGTCGTCATCCCTATTGGTCGAGAACTCTTCTTAAGTGGTTGATTTAACTGAGTAATTCTGTTCAGGCAACTGAACGCCATCATTTGCGAAGGACTAACACGCCTGCGGTCACCGACACGACCCGGCAACTGGCAAAGAATGCCAGCTAGCGCACCGGTTTTTATACCGGTGCTTTTCTATTTGAGAAACAAAAATGACAGACTTAACGAAATACCGAAACATCGGGATTTTTGCCCACGTTGACGCCGGCAAAACCACGACTACAGAGCGCATCCTGAAGCTGACTGGAAAAATCCATAAGATTGGTGAAGTGCACGATGGTGCAGCAACCACTGACTTCATGGATCAGGAGCAGGAGCGCGGAATTACCATTCAGTCTGCCGCGACGACCTGTTTCTGGGATGATCACCGCCTGAACATTATCGACACACCGGGACACGTTGACTTCACCATCGAAGTTTATCGTTCACTGAAAGTCCTCGACGGTGGTGTCGGCTGTGGCTCGGGTGGCGTTGAGCCTCAGTCCGAAACCAACTGGCGCTATGCTAACGAGTCGGGTGTTTCACGGATTATTTTCGTCAACAAACTCGACCGTATGGGCGCGGACTTCTATCGCGTTGTCAAACAGGTTGAAGACGTACTGGCTGCGAACCCGCTGGTCATGACACTGCCAATCGGCATTGAAGACGATTTCTGCGGTGTGGTCGACCTGCTGACCCGCCAGGCGTACATCTGGGACGACTCTGGTGATCCGACCAAGTTTGAAGTCAAAGACGTGCCCGACGACATGAAAGACAAGGTCGAAGAGTATCGCGAGAAACTTATCGAAACAGCTGTTGAGCAGGACGACGATGCGATGGAAAAGTACCTCGAAGGCGAAGAGCCCGACATGGAAACCATCAAGCGTTGCATCCGCCAGGGCACTATCGATCTGGCATTCTTCCCGACTTTCTGCGGCAGCGCTTTTAAGAACAAAGGCGTTCAAAACGTGCTGAATGCAGTGGTTGACTATCTGCCGAATCCGGTAGAGGTTAAGCCACAGCCGGAAGTTGATCTTGAAGGTAACGAAACCGGAGAGTTTGCCGAGGTAGATCCGGCCAAGCCACTTCGTGCGCTGGCGTTCAAAATTATGGACGACCGCTACGGAGCGCTGACATTTACGCGTATTTACAGCGGCAAGCTTGAGAAAGGTTCAACCATTCTTAACTCATACACCGGCAAAACCGAGCGTATCGGTCGTATCGTTGAAATGCACGCCGACTCACGCGAAGAGCTCGACTCTGCGCAGGCGGGTGACATTGTCGCCATTGTAGGCATGAAAAACGTGCAGACAGGCCACACCCTGTGTGACCCGAAAAATCCGGCGACTCTGGAACCCATGGTATTCCCTGATCCGGTTATTTCGATTGCCGTTTCACCGAAGGACAAAGCTGCCTCGGAAAAAATGGGTATTGCGCTGAGCAAAATGGTTCAGGAAGATCCATCGTTCCACGTTGAAACTGACGAGGAAAGCGGCGAGACCATTATTAAAGGCATGGGTGAACTTCACCTCGATATCAAAGTCGACATTCTCAAGCGCACGCACTCGGTTGACGTGGAAGTGGGTAAACCTCAGGTTGCCTACCGCGAGACCATCACTCAGGCTGTTGATGACTCCTACACGCACAAGAAGCAGACCGGTGGTTCCGGTCAGTTCGCGAAGATCGACTACCGTATCGAACCTGCGGAAGTGGGCAGCGGCTTTAATTTCGAG
>CAYZVB010000328.1:0-6309 GCA_964481315.1 uncultured Granulosicoccaceae bacterium | reverse complement strand
GCGCTCTGCCTCGTTAGTCTTCTGCAGGCGACGTGCAATTCTTATTTGGCTGGGCAGAAACCTGAAGTCTCGCCCAATGCGTTTCACAGCCAGTTGTGCCGTTGACTCAGCAGCATCATAATTTCTTCTCGCTAGTTGCAACTCAATAAGCTTTAAATAGGCCTCAGCAGGTGAATACGGATTCTTAATCAGTTGCGTGAGTCGCTGGATTGCGTCGTCATATCGTCTGTCCGCTGTATCCAACAGGCTAAGCGCGAGCGCTATGCCAACTGATACATTGTTGCTGATCCCCGTATCCATAAATTCCACCTGTTCACGGGCCTTTCTGTAGTCCCTGGCTGCAAGGGCAATGAGTGTATTTATCGCGTTGAGATCACGCTCCAGATTCGTCGCACTATTCATCGAGTCGAGCAACGCCTGATAGCTGGCTGTATCGCTTGCCGGTGGCAGAGCACCACCGCCATGTGCAACACTCAGGTAAGTACTAAGAAAATCCAACCGTTCGTCTCTACCATCATGCGAAGCGCTGGCCCTGGCAGCATAGTCGAAGCCTCCTTCAACAATCTGCTGTGCACGCACTTTGGCAAGATCTACTAATGTATCCCTGGCGGAATCATTGTCACGGTCAAGTTGTCGCTCAAAATATTTCGACATGCGATCGCCAGCGAACGACTCAAGCGCAGACAAACGGCTTGAACGTGCATAGGCAGAACCTGCAATCTTTGCAACCACTGCAAGACTCTGTTCATAATTAAAATTGGCCCGCATCATAAGATCCATGCCAAGACGGTCAGCCTCGCGTTCATCAGCGCGTGAGCGAAAGGGCACAATAACGTCATTCCAGAGTAGCCCAAACCCCGTGTATCCGAGTTCGACGCGCTGAGTATGGGGCAAAAAGGCGGCAACGTCGTTTCTTAGCAGAAATGACTTCAGCGTTCCTGCCCATTGTATAATCTTATGATCCAGTGCAGCCCGGTCATTATGTCGCAATAGTATGTGTGCGAGTTCGTGTGCCAGTACCGCAGCTATCTGATCTTCTGATTCCAGAGATCGAAGCAAACCAGTAGTAACATGTAGCTGATTGAGTTCGTCCACATAGGCATTGAATTGACTGTCGGAAATCACAATTACCTCAAGCTCACCAGGAGACGGACCCTCCCAGGCGCCCATTAAACGATTAACCAGCCCTTTCAGGTAATCCTCTAGTTGCTCGTTGTTATAGACGTAGACATCCTTCTCGAGGTAGTAAGCATAGTTAGGTTTGACTTCTCCTTTGTAGGTATTTTCTATCGCTTGCTTTCTTTTATCGGTAAGCGCAAACCAACCCTCAGATTGGCTCACTACCGCATTAACCTGATCAAGATATATTTTGTTTTTATCAAACGACAAAAGTGAACCCGTTGTTACCGACCTGGTGGAACAACTTAGCAATACAAGGAGCGAGAGCACCGTAATTGCTGCACTTTTTCGAGGGTGCATCATTGCCAGTTATTCCTTCTCGACAAGAACGCACTTTGCGGCATAGGCGGCGCTGGCGTATGTTGCTGTATCTATATCCTTTCCGGGCAATTCTTCTGGACAAGGTGGTATAATTGCGTTCTTTAATTTCAATTGACTTGTTCGCACATAGACGCTTTCTCCACGCAGCACAATATTAACCAGCAACTTCGGTGTCACCTTCCAAACTACCAGGCCATCAACTTCTTTGGTTGTGACCGGCTTTTCTTCACCGACCGTTTTGAGCAGACGTCCCTCTTCGCTATAGATTTGCAGTACCGCTTGCCTCACTCCAACCACAATCTGCCCTTCTGTGGCATAGCTGATCTGAACAATAGACAACAGAAAGAGAATAAGCATGTATCGGATGTTATGGATCATTAGCTTCTGCCTCCTTTTTGGCGAAGAAAATTCGATCAATGATATTCTGTATCCAGGAGATAACGAGCGTATTAATTGCTTTAACTTTTTCTCTGATTGGTTCCGGGTTGGCAAACAGTGCTAATATCGAAGTACCAATCCAATTTACCGGTGCCAAATTAAAAACACCCCACAGGATTACTGTTATCGACATACTTAAACCAAGTGGCACAACTACAAGCACCACAGCAACTTTTGGTTTATCGAGTGTGTTGCTTAACCAATTATTCTTGTTATTAGTATGGGAATTCCTGGTCATACCCTTTAGCAGGGTTGCGAGAACCACAGAAACAATAAACAGTACACAGAAATCAAGCACCAAGGGACCATTTGTTCTCTATGTCTTTAGCATAGGCTGCCCCATAGGTGAGGTAATTATCCAGTGCCATTGCGTGTACAAACACACCCGGCACCTGATTATTAACCGGACTGACGGCCACATCATTCACAGCATCTATCTGTGATCCAACTAACACTATACGATCTTGTATAAATTTTCGGTGTAATTCATTCGCCTCATCACTTGCACCAGTCAGGTACACCGCATTAAGCGTGTCGGTATGAACGCAAGGTTGCGCAAACCCTCGTTCTCGGGATGATGAAAAGCTCTGTTTGACAGCTGCAACTACTTGACTCAGGAAATAGAAGCCCCGCCCGATCAGATCCAGTGATTCTATTCCTATGCAGGAAGCATCTGCTGGCAGGACAGATTGGTGAAGCGGACTAATGCCCAGACCCCATCGCACCATCATTGGGGTAGAGAAGTCTGCGGTCACGTCACGCTTGTCATCCGGACAGCCGTTACCGGCAAAAGGGGAGCGCTGACAATAGTCCTTGTATAGCGCAAAAGCCGGGCTCGGTAAGCTACTGGCATGCAGATAATAGGCACGGTAACGGTTACCGCAACCACTCCACTGTAAATATACCGATTCTGCCTCTGCTTGCCGAATTGGCAATATGGTATTACTTTTTGCAAGCTCGGCAATTTTTTCTGATGCAAGCCCTCGATGTGCACCTGCGCAACGTTTATCAGCAGTTGCCCGCTTATCAACAGGCACCAGGTGTGGAATAAATATTTTGGGTCGCAAACTTTCGTCACTCACCAGTGCAGGCGCATTTTCAGCTGCGGCAGGCGTAGTTTGAAGCCGGCCCCTGTTGTTGATAGCACTGACAAATTGCTGTACTTGCCATTCCTCACTATGTTGATGGGTGTAAACGAAATCGAGAAACACCGACAACGGCCGATGCTGGAGTATCTGCTCAAGTAACATCGACTGGCTCGCATAGGGCAGCGGCCAGTGTGATTTCACGGTACGTAAATACTGGTCATCGATCAGAACAACCGTGATCGCATGCTGCGCCTGCGACTGGTACCACGGCGCTGCAATCAGGCGATGGAAAATTGCCTCGGACTGCTGATCGGCCGAAGAAGTAGCACCAAAAGGGTCAAGACGAGCAATTACAGCCCACATTAAACAGGTGACTAACGCGCCGGCCACAATACCATTGCGAAGTGGATTGAGAGAACACGTTGGACTCTGGCGGTGGGTCAAAGGCCGGCCCACCGTGGTTATTGATTTGTATTTACATACAACACTGCGTCGCGAAAGTTATCCAGAACAACCGGCAACAGCAGCGTTCCTGTATCGCTGTTTACCATTCGTGATGTAACACTTTCAATCTGACTAAAAAGACTGACCTCAGCCCCCATTTCCCGAATCGTTCGTATACCATCACTGGTATTGATTTCGGTGGTAGAGCTAATCACAGAGGTTGGCACCTCCCCGACAGCTGCTCGATAAAGCACCTGCTCTACATCATCCGAAACTGAGTCTGAAAGCGTGGCGACATAATAGATGCGGCCATTTTTATCTATACCAGGGCTGCTAAACGACGCGGTAAAAACCGAGTCTGGAAATCCTGCCGGCGCTGGCCCCGGGGACTGCGCGATCAAAGATAGCGCGGTAGCACCGGGCGACTCCAGTGTAGTGTATGGCTGGGAATCGTGCGGAGCACCACCCAGAAGTACAACACCATTTTCAATTGTTCCGAGCGCCAGTGAGTCAAAGTCAGTACTGGAAGCAACAAACGGCACCTGGGCTATCAAACCCAGCCGGAAAGAATATTCCGGTGGCACGAGTTCATCTGCCAGCAATACCAGCGATGGCGCACCGGTGTTAGGGAATATCCAATGGGAGTATCTGTCTTGTACAACCGTTATATTTTCTTCGTTAAGTAAAGAAAAGACAATCGCAGACCCGCTATCTGTAATCCCCCTAAGGTTCAGACTGCCAAACGTGGCGGTGTCCATACCCGGCACCTGATCGTCAATCGACACAAGTACTGAAAACACGCCGTCTGTGAGTGAAATCACCGCTACATCATTACGACAATCAAGCGTACGAGTTTCGTCTGCTAATCGAGCGCTAAAGACAATATCTCCACTGTCGTTTACAAACGCCTGATCGACAAGGGTATCGAATAGAAACGGTAGCGTAATTTGGCACTCGATATTTTTTGGAGTCGATGCTGTCGACGATTCAAGGCCCAATTGAGAGGCTGCCAGCAGTGTAAAATCAGTCCCATTCCACCACCAAAGACCATGCTCTGCTGCCAACCCAAATTCGGGATTACTGCTGACAGTAGCGCTGATTAATGTCCCAGCGTTACTGATTTGAACACGTTGGAACTGAGACAATACTGCGGATCCTGCAAAACCCGGCGCGAGCATGCCGGTATTCATAATAGATTTGAAAGAACCACTTCTGTCAGAGACTACTACTGCCTGACCAGTCGATGCGCCCGATAACTGTACGATGCTGGCAGATCCTCCATTACCAGAGATCCGCGTTAAAGCACTACCGGCGAATCGTACGTTGGCGGGTAACCCGTCAATAGCATCCCCGGTTTTGTATATCAGAGCGGGCGACTCTGGAGGGCCGATCCACAGCCCGCTGCCGGACTCATTGTCAACACGATATTCTGCGCTTAGTGCAACCAACCCTGCAGGGCTGATTGTGGTGATATTCAGATCTGAAAACACAGCACCATCGATAGACGGAACAGGTTCTCCGGCGAGGTACAGTAACGTTATTCCGGATGCAGCAGGGTCGCTGGCTTCTGTAGTGTCATCGTCATCTACATCGGTCCCGCCACTACTATCACCGACTCCGTTCCCTCCGCTGTCACCTCCCCCAACGTCATCGGGGTCATTGGCACTACCACCATCCAATATTTCGTCAACAGCAGTATCTGGTTCGGACGAACCACCGCCACAGCTCACGATGAATGATAAAACGGTGAAGATAACGACCAGCCGAAACAGCAGTCTCATTCGATCCATGAATAACTCGCTCCATTTTAGATCGCAACGATCGCCAGTAGAAAAGTGACGTAATCGCGCTTGTACAACGTACTATGAAGCTCCATGCCAATAATGTGAGTAATCTTTTGGGGTTATTGACTGCTCACACGATTGAATGATGCACTTTTGCTGTATTGGAAATTTTTAGCCGCTGTAACCAATCACGATGCCGTCTCTTTTAGCCTAAGGCCTACGAATTGACGCAACGATGGTAATGGGGTTCATTGAGGGCAGTCTCACTTGGGACAGGTCAAATGTACGATATCTAACCGTTTTCGACTCTGGTGCATTAATTTTTAAACACCCAACTTCGAGCCAGCAACTACGAAGAGCGACCAGTATGGAGACGCTCAGCGATTGAGACAGGTTCAGTTAGCTGCACGGAATTGAAACTAACCATCCCGACGATCCGGCTAAGCCAGTTTCGCACGGCTACGCTACTGAAATTTCCTGCCTGGTTGAACTACTTTGTTTTAATTTCAGGAAATATGGTGTGAAGTGCTTTCTGGAATTGATCCAGCTCTTGTTCCATGACACCGTCTATGCTAATCAACCGCATTAACTTTTCCATGAATGCCTTTTTCACCATGGGTTTATCCTTAATATAAAAACTAATGGTTTCCAGGTCTTGCTGAAAATTACTATTTGCGGACTCAGCAGCGCCGTACAGGTAAACAGCTTGGTCGTCGCTGAGCTTAAACTCCTCTTTAAGTATCCTGCGGAATACACTTTTTTCCCGCTTGGAATCCTGTTGATCAACCCGGATAAAGTGATGAAGCACAGAGGCAACAGCCAGATGTATCGATTCATTCTCGGTGAGATCGAACAGGGAACTGCCTGTATCCAGTGATTCAAACCATTGTTTTATAGATTCAAACATACCTAATTTTCACTATTCCGTGTATTGAGCAACAACTACTCCTACGTAATTTTTTGATTTTGATATAGTCTACTATCGAATCGTCACGTTGTTAGCGGTGGACCCCATTGTCTGGACAGTGCAAGGATGACATAAGTGCTTTCCTCCA
>CAYZVB010000327.1:0-6333 GCA_964481315.1 uncultured Granulosicoccaceae bacterium | reverse complement strand
TCTGTCAACACCACCGTGGTGATGGTCGGTGCAAGAAGCAGCAACAACGCTTTGTTTCGGGAACTGCGTTCCCGCGGCAACATCAGGCATCTCTATGAAACCGGAGACTGCGTTGTCCCTGGAATAATACAGGCCGCAGTGTACTCAGGACATGCCACCGCAAAAACAATACTCGACAACTCGCAGCAAAAAAAACGTCGAGAACAGATCACGCTGGTCAGCTAACAAAACCACAGCAAACAGGATACCTATGAACATCCCGCTTAAAGACTCGAATTTCCTGAAGGAAAATAACGCAAAGCATTTCTTCCATCCAATGGCGCATCCCGCTGACAGTCTGGCCAATCCTCCGCGCATTATCACAGGCGGCAAAGGCGTTCATATACAGGATATCGACGGACGTGAAACCATTGATGCTGTCGGTGGCCTGTGGAACGTGAATCTTGGTTACTCGTGCGAGCCGGTTAAAGAAGCCATTGCCAGACAACTCGATGCACTGCCGTATTACTCGACGTTTCGCGGTACATCAAATGACGCTGTTATTAACCTTTCTTATGAACTGGCAGAGTTCTTTCGTGAAGACGGTCTGGTGCGGGCGTTCTTTACATCCGGTGGTTCAGACAGCGTTGAAACCGCGTTGCGACTGGCACGCCAGTATCACAAAATTCGCAGTGAGCACGGCCGCACTAAATTTATAAGCGTTAAAAAAGGCTACCACGGTACCCATATTGGCGGTGCCTCGGTAAACGGCAACGCGAACTTCCGCTCAGCCTACGAACCCCTGCTGCCCGGTTGCTTTCATATTCCGGCACCTTATACGTACCGCAACCCGTTCAATGAAACTGATCCTGAAAAATTATCGGCACTATGCGTGGCGGCACTGGAAGATGAAATTGCTTTTCAGGGCGCGCAGACGATTGCAGCATTTATTATGGAACCGGTACTCGGTGCCGGTGGCGTCATACCACCACACAAAAGCTTCCTGCCTGCAGTAAAACGCATTTGCGAGCAACACGGCATCCTGTTAATTACCGATGAAGTCATCACCGCTTACGGTCGTACCGGCGCATGGAGTGGCGCCCGACTGTGGGGTGTACAGCCCGACATCATGTGCACTGCCAAGGCGATCACCAACGGTTACTTTCCGTTTGGGGCTGTGATGCTTTCACAGCAGTTTGCCGACACCTTCGAACACGATGCTACCGGTGCGGCAGCCATAGGTCATGGTTACACCTATTCCGGTCATCCGGTCGGTGCGGCCGCGGCAATTGCCTGTCTGGCTGAAACCAAACGGCTCGACGTTGCCAGTAACGCCGATGCCAGAGGCAGGCAACTTTATGAAGGTGCATGTCGACTTAAAGAAAAGTACGAATTAATCGGTGACGTGCGCGGCGGATTTGGGCTCATGACAGCGCTTGAACTGGTTTCCGATCGCACCACCAAAGCACCGGTAGACAAGGCACTACCGGTAAAACTGCAGGACGCTATTTACGACAACGGTGTGATGGTCAGAGTATCCGGCCCCAACCTGATCCTGTCTCCACCGCTTATTCTTTCGGAAACTGAGGCGAATCAGATTATAGAAGCGCTCGATCGCGGCTTTGCAAGCATCGGTTCGGGAAGCTCTGACCAGTCAGGGAAAGGGCCTGTTAAGTAAAACCGGTTATTCCAATACGCTGCAAACACCACGGCGCTCCACACAAACGCCGTGGTTTTTCAGATTACTTTGCCACGTTCCTTTGGCAGATTATTTTGAAAGTGATTCGATTAGTGTTTTGACGACACCGAGTTTTTCGCCATATTGATCGAGACCGTCCTGAATGGTGTCGATATCTGTCTGCAGGTCACCGTCGGCAGATCGTTCGCGTATCACGATACTCACGACTTCAGCACCAGCTCCGCCATCTGCTTCGATGGTGCTGGGCACCACTTCGTATTCGGTGGTTGCCGCAACAGCAGCGCTATCCTGGCTGTTTTGAGTGGCTTCAGTATTCGTTGTAGCCGCATCTTCCGTGGCGCTTTCTTCAGCTGCGGCGGTTTCTTCAGTTTCAGTCTCAGTGGAAGTCGCTTCGGTTTCAGTAGCACTGTCGGTGTCGGAAGTGCCTGTCGCTTCGGCTGAGTCATCTTTGGTGTCTTCCGCTTCAGCCTCATCTGCTTTGGACTCGGCCTCGTCGCTGCCGGCGTCGGTCGCGGTATTTTCGTCTGTAACAACAGTTGACTCATCAGATGCCTGCTGATTGCTGACAATGCCCTGTGTCTCTGTTTCAGCAGTGCTTTCGCTTTGCTGTGTTTCTTCTTGCTGTGTTTCTTCAGTCGCATTTTCAGCCACATCGGTCTGACCGGAATTTACCAAAGTACCGTCACGCGCTGCAGTTTGCGGCTGATACTCTGAAGAGCACAACCTCAGCGCCAGCAGGCACAAAATGGCCAGGCCGATAATTAACAACAATCTGATATCTTTAAGCAGAGTCATGAAGCTCTCCATGTAACGGTAAACATCCGGCGCATCGATCTACCAAGAACACGCCTTTGCAGGGAAGTCTCAGCGATGACACCAGCCAAAGCAAGTGATTTAACAAAAGCTCACCGAACTACAGGCAGCAAACAGCACATTCATCACACTGCTGTCACTGAAGGTTCAACAAGCCGCAAAATGAATTCGTGAAGCCTCAGGCCGGCACGACACCGCGACGGTTGTCACTTTCGCGAATAAGCCAGATTAGCGGTATAGCCAGTAACACCATCCATGCCTTGCCGAGAATTTGACCGGCAAGAAAGTCAAGGCTGCCAAACGCAAGCTGAAGAAAGACGATGCTGTCGACTACCAGACCGACCATGCTGCTGGCCACCACGGCCAGAATTAAACGGCGTTCCTGCAGCGGTGTATAAACCGCGAAATCTGCCAGTTCGGACAATAAAAACGCTGCAGTCGAGGCCACGACCAGCGGCGCCGGAGCCACCCAGTAAGACAATACGGCGCCAACAATAATTGCGACCAGCGCCCACAACTTACCAAGTCTGCGCTGGACTAAATCGCGTAACACCAGCGCCAGCCCTACCAGCAACACACCACTCGGGGCCATGATACCGAAGCCGACCGGCAGCAGACACGGACTTTCCGGCGGACAAACAGTACCGACGTTGCCAATCATCCAGTTGGCAAGCGGTACACAAAGAGTAAACAAAACGAAGAAAATAATGCCTTCAGTGACCAGGCGATTTTTGCTAACGGAATTCATGTGATTCAAAAAAAGTAGGTGAACTCGGCATTATAACCTGACGGCAATAGACTGACAGCGAAGTTTATCGCCATAGTCGACAGATTAAACCGCAACGGTGCAAACGCCTAGCGCTGAGAATGCTGCCAGTCCGGATGCTGCCACGGTGTCAGATCGGACGCCGGCAGCGGCTGCCGTGAACGAATCGCATCGGCCGCTTTTTCCGCCGTAACAATAGTCGGTGCGTTGAGATTACCGTTGGTGATACGTGGAAACACCGAACAATCGACCACGCGCAAACCTTCAACACCTATCACACGACACTGCGGGTCGACCACCGCAGCCGGATCATCCACATCCCCCATACGGCAGGTACCGCACGGATGATAAGCACTTTCCACATGCTCTTGAATGAACTCGTTTAACTCATCGTCACTCTGCCGGCTGTCCTCCGGAGCTATGGCATTGCCGGCAAACGGTTCGAAGGCCGGCTGCTGCAAAATTTCACGGGTCAGCCGAATGCACTGTCTGAAATCACTCCAGTCTTTATCAACCGACATATAGTTGAACAGAATATCCGGTGACTCAAGCGGGTCAGACGAACGCAGCGTTACGCTGCCACGTGAATCTGAACGCATCGGTCCAACGTGCATCTGAAATCCGTGTGCTTTGGCCGCCGACTTACCGTCGTAGCGAATCGCTACCGGCAGAAAATGGTATTGGATATCCGGGTATGGTACGCCCGCTGCCGAACGAATAAACGCCGCCGACTCGAAATGGTTACTCGCACCGAGTCCACTTTTAAAAAACAGCCATTGGGCACCAATTTTGGCTTTGGAAAACAGATTCAAATGCGAATAGAGTGTAATCGGTTGCCTGCATTCGACCTGAAAATAAAACTCTAAATGGTCCTGCAGATTGCAACCGACACCAGCGCGGTCGGCAACCACATCGATGTTGTGCTCACGTAAATGTGATGCGTCGCCAATACCTGAAAGCATCAGCAACTTGGGCGAGTTTATCGACGAGGCACAAAGAATCACCTCACGCGCAGCCCGCAATGTTGAAATTTTACCGCCGCGGCTGATCTCTACACCAACTGCACGGGTACCCTCGAACAGCACACGCCTGACCAGTGCCCGTTCGAGTCGTACGTTGGGTCGTTTCAGTGCGGGTTTCAGGTAGGCGTTGGCAGTCGACCAGCGGCGTCCGTTATAAACCGTTTGTTCCATCGGCCCGAAGCCTTCCTGCTGCTCGCCGTTGTAGTCTTCGGTGCGTTGATAACCTGCCTGCACACCGGCTTCAACAAAAGCATGGTAAAGCGGGTTTTTACGCGGACCGCGCGTCACATGCAGCGGGCCGTCGGAACCTCGCCAGCCTTCCTGTCCGCCGTGCGAGGTTTCCATTTTCTGGTAGTACGGCAGCACGTGGCGATAGCCCCAGCCCGTCGCACCACTGCTTTCCCAGTGGTCAAAGTCGCCGGCATTGCCGCGCACGTACACCATACCGTTAATTGACGACGAACCGCCGATCACCTTGCCGCGCGGACATACCAGCTGCCGGCCGCCCAGCCCCGGCTCCGGCAGCGTTTCATAGCCCCAGTCGTAACGAGACATGTTCATCGGGTACGACAGTGCCGCCGGCATCTGAATAAACGGACCCATGTCGGTGCCGCCGAATTCCAGCACCAAAACGGTTGATTTGCCATCTTCAGACAGACGACTGGCCAACACCGAGCCGGCGGAACCGGACCCCACGATCAAATAGTCTGCACTGTTTTCCAATACCCGGCCCCGAGGTTTGATTTGCGATGATGATAAGCCGCCTATGTTACACGCTGGCTGCGAACGACTGAATGCCAGCGACGGCAGCGCCATTGACAGCGACGCCACGGCAAACCCTGATTCACTTCACATTTTTCGTTAAACGAGACCGGGCAGCGCTCAGAATTGTGAGTTGGGTGGAAATTTATGTGTTTCAAAACTGAAACAATGATCCCATCAGCCAAACGGAATCAGACCTGTGAACTACCGGACTACACTGCTCTCGCTTTCCATTGCCTCTTCGCTGTTACTGGCCTGCAGCGCAGACAACGATCAACTACCGCCCACCAGAGTGAGCGACCGCGCAATACTGGAAATCGAGCAGTTCACAGGCACCGAACCTTCACTGTTTCTGCAGTGGCTGCCGGTACAACTTGATGGTGACTTTGGTGCTGCAGTCAGACTGGTGGCAAAAGACCAGGCTGCATGGAGCAACACCGGACTGCCGACGCTGCAATATGAAATCGATTTTACCCGCACCGGTACTTATGCGCTGAGCGTACGAGCGCGACGTGACAGCGCTTTTAACAACGGCAGCACAACACAGTTTACGTTTGGCAGTGATACCGGCAATGTCACCACCGAAATGAATGGCTTTGATGATCAGTGGCAGTGGCATAACACAGACATTAACGGTGAAGCAGTGTTACTTACCGTGCAAACTCCGGGCGTGCATTATTTCAGTGTGGCATCAGATGCCACCGGTTTGTTGCTGGACCAGATTGAAATCAATCGCATCTCCGATACCACGGCC
Organism: uncultured Granulosicoccaceae bacterium; assembly: GCA_964481315.1. GTDB lineage: Bacteria > Pseudomonadota > Gammaproteobacteria > Granulosicoccales > Granulosicoccaceae. The sequence continues at coordinate 538 of CAYZVB010000327.1, read as the reverse complement.
GTTGCGCAGAACACCGACAACAACACTAACGCAAGTGCAGACAACACTACCTCATCCGCTATTACCGACACGGCGACTGATACTGCCGACACTGCGCCGGTTACTGTCGACGATACCAACACACACAACACACTAACCGACACCGAACTTCAGACAAACACAGCACCAGTTGTTTCTATCAGTGCAGCCACGACTGTAGAAGCAGGTCAGCCACTCACCCTGCAGGCCAATGCGACTGACGATGGCCAGCCTCACGGCAATATCTACTACTACTGGAGTAAAACTGCAGGAGCCGATACCGCGACCTTCAGCAGCCGGCAACAGGCATCCACCACAGTGACCTTTTCACAGGCTGGTCGCTACACACTGCAGGCCAACGCAAATGACGGTGAGTTAAATCGTAATGCGTACATCAATATTGATGTCACAGCACCAACGGTTCAGGCACCTCAACAAGAACAAGAACAAGAACAAGAACAACAACAACAACAACAACAACAACAACAACAACAACAACCAACGACTGGCAAGTTTAACC
>CAYZVB010000326.1:0-6359 GCA_964481315.1 uncultured Granulosicoccaceae bacterium | reverse complement strand
GACACGGCGGTGAGCACGCAGGTTAGTGCAACCCAGTCGGGCCTGGAGGCGTTAGATGTTGAGATAGGTTAGCTCCGGGTTGTGGCCGGTTTGTAGTAGAGATTACTGGTGCAGGCTTGCAAGTTCTTCAAGCGTAACCGGCTTTATCGGTGAACGAATCCGATAAGCGCCGACCTGTTCGTGTGAAAGCGCGTGCTCAGCTGCCAGTATGCCGGTGACTGTGGTGCCGCAGTACCGCCCCTGACAAGGCCCCATGCCGCAGCGACCGAATGATTTGGTCTGGTTGGGTCCAACGCAACCAAGCCCTGCGTAGCGACGTATGTCTCCAGCAGTGACTTCTTCGCAGCGGCAGACAATGGTTTTGTCGTCGGGAAGTAATGCCTGCAGTGGAGGCTGGTAAAGTGTGTCGAGAAATTTCCGCAGGCGCTTAAGTTTATTCACCGCGTTAAACGCAGCGCTGGCGAGTTGATCCCGTTGTGTCTCTGAAATAATATTTAACTGTGTCAGTGCACCCAGTGCTGCAATAGTGCCGAGATGTTCAGCGACAATAGCGCCGGAAATTGCCGCACCGTCTCCTGCAATGTAAATGTTTTCTGCGGAACTTTTACCCCATTGGTTTAACGTTGGCTGGAAGCATTGTTGCAGCGCACTCCAGTGGTGATCAACACGCAGTGAGCGACTGATTTGGGTATTGGGAATAACACCCTGATGCAGCAGAACACAGTCTGAGCGCAGGCTTTGTACTTTGCCTTTGTACTGAAACTCTATGCCATCGGCTTTGCGGTCACCGGTGATTTTCAGGTTTGTGGCGTTTTTGTAGTATGGAATACCACTGCGTTTTATCTGCCACAGATACTTAAGCCCTGTAAATACCGGGCCCGGTGTAGCCACTGGCAGGTGTCTGGCCGCCTGTGCGGTGTTGGCACTGGTTACTGTATCAACAATGCCTGTGATATTAACGCCTGCTGCAATAAACTGACTGGCCACGGTGTACAGCAAAGGCCCGGTGCCGGCGAGTACCGGTTTTACCGGAATGACGCCGCTGCTTTTCAATAAAATTTGTGCTGCACCTACCGTCATCACACCGGGTAGGGTCCACCCTGGTATCGGGTAAGGTCTTTCAAGTGCGCCTGTGGCAATGATAATTACTTTTGCACTGATGCGATGTGCCTGACGTTCTGTGCTGTAGGTAATAACACCGGTGTCTTCTACGGACCAGACAGTGGCTCCGGTAATGTGAATCGCCGTGGATTGTCGAAGCTGTTCGATAAGTTTTCCGCCGTAGCTATAAGCTTTGCCCAGCAGTTTTATACGGTCATTGTCGACCTGTGAAAGCGCCCGGTATATCTGTCCGCCGGCGGTGGGCTGTTCGTCGAGCACAGTGACCGATGCACCATGATTCGTGGCACACACTGCAGCATTAATGCCGGCTGGTCCCGCACCGATGACAACGATGTCAACTTGCTTCGCCAGAGGCGTTTGTTCCTGGTTATTCATCGCATGCTTTGGCACGGTTGACGAGAAGCTCAGGTGCTGCCGGTAACATGCATGACTGAACGGTACGTCCATCAACTTCAACCAGGCAATCGTAGCAGGCACCCATCATGCAAAACGGCCCGCGCCGATTGCCTGTGCCGTGGGTTGTTCTAAAGGCGGTAATGTTATTGGCAAGCAGTGCTGCAGCAACGGACTCTCCGTGCTGTGCGGTGATTTCCATGCCGTCGAAGGTAAATACAAAGGTTTTGTTCTGATGCAGGCGTTTAAACATCGAAGCGGTCTTCACTGAATTCCTGGAAGGGAATATCCAGCGCAGTGATGGTGGATTCGTCGTCACATAACCATTCAGGCAACAACTGCGTATGCGCCGCGGCAAGTGTAATACCGCTGTGGCAGGTCGCATAGTAGGCGCCCGGATATTCACGTGATTGCTGATATATCGGGAAACCATCCGGTGACATAATTCGCAGTGCGCCCCAGCTGCGAACAAGTTGCGCCTTCGCCAGTACCGGGTATTGCCTGATGGCGTTGCTGGCAAGCTCTGCCGTTATCGCAACGGTTTCTTTGTCGTTAAAGCCTACTTCTTCGGCAGACGCACCAATCTGAATGCCGCCTTCATTGACCTGCCGTATTTCATCAGAAGGACGATTGATGATTGGTGGCATCTTTTCGGTAATAAGTACCTGTCCGCGCTGCGGTCGAATCGGTACTTTAAAGCCGAGGGTTTCGCCTAGTGCTTTGGTGCCAAGGCCACTGGCAAGTACCACTTTTGTCGAACGATGCTGCTGGTTGTTGCTGGTGTTTAATAAAAAACCACTGGCCGCAGGTTTTATAGCTGTGACTTTGTGTTGAACAACCTGAAGGCCGCGTAACCGGGTTGCGGTGACCAGTGCCTTCAAGAATGTAAGCGGGTTAAGGTGGCCGTCTTCATGGTGCAAAACTGCTCCTGCCACGTCTTTACCGATGTGTGGTTCTTCGGCTTTAATTGCATTGTGTCCCAGCACTTCAAACGGATAGTCGCCACCAAGTTGTTGTTTGAGTTCGGTAAGCGTTTTGACTTTCTGTTCCAGTGCATCATCATTGAGATAAATGCTGTAACCACCACGCTGCTGCAGTGAGACATTAATACCGGTATCGGTGTTTAACTGGTTGGCCAGAGAGCACCAGCGCGTTGCAGAAGCACGTGTCCACTTTGCATAGGTTGGCATGCCTGCGCCTTTGCCCTGAACCCACACCAGCCCGAAGTTGCCGCGCGAGGCCCGATGCGCTAAATCCCCTTCGTCGAATAGAGTTACTTTCTTTTTCTTTAGCAACAGGCCATAGGCAATCGAAAGACCGACGACCCCGCCACCGACAATTGCAAACTCAGCTTCAGATGCCATGAGACAGTGGCTGTGTTACAGCTGCGCTTCGCAGCGGCGCGCCAGTGCCTGCAGTGAGATGCGCTGTTCGATATTCGGGTTGAGATTGAGCGCGCGTCGGGTGAGCTCCAGCGCCTGCGCAGGTCGGTTCATCGCCAGGTGGCTTTCGGCCAGTGCTTCAAATGTCGCCGGATCGGAAGGTGAAATACGAATGGCGCGTTCCAGCAGCCCGATGGCCCGCGAGTGGTCGTCATTGCCGGCGGCTACCTTTGCCTGATCCCGCAGAGAGATAGCAGCCGGCAGGCTGCGCGCTTCCTCGATATCAGGCTTTCTGGTTGGACGGATAACCGCAGGCTCCGGTAATTCCTGTGTTGGAATCTCTTCAGTCGGCAGAGGTGGCGGTGGTGGGAGCTCAACAGGTTGGCGAGTGGGGGCCGGCTGTGTCGTAGAGTATTTTGTACCGCAGGATGCCAGCATGGAGGTTATTGCAATGCAGAGAAATACAGACTTGAGTTGGGCCATGAGATCAATCGTAGTCATTCCGGTTGCGGATAGGGTAACGGAAATCATCAAGTAGTGTGCATTGCAGCACCGGATCTGCTGCCCGGGATCCATTGCGCTCTGGTTAGCCGGGTAGTTGAAGAATCAGGGTAAGAGCCGGACCCAACATCGCTCCGGTTGTTTCGAAATCTGTGCGCTGATTACTGCTGGTAGTTCAAAAAATGGCGTTTTATCCCCTGCAAGGGGGATGTAAGCATAATCCCGCAAGTTTAGTCTTGGGGTGCGTGCAGTTCTGTAAATGTGCGAACTGGAAATCTATTTCAAAGATAAGGAGTGTTAAATGAAGTTTGAACGACATATTTTCCGCATAGCAGTCACATCGTTGTTATTTAGTTTGGCAGCTTGCGGTGGCGGGGGTAATGAACCGCAGAATTTATTGAATGATCCGCCATCAACACAGTTGGGAGGTACACTGGATTCTGACGGTGATGGCGTTGCTGACTTAACAGATAATTGCCCCGACACGAGCAACCTCGCACAGACGGACGTTGACGCTGATGGCATTGGTGACGTTTGTGATCCGCTGGTTGATTCGGATCGCGATGGTGTATCAGATGGCCTTGATAATTGTCCGGCCGCCGCAAACAGTACCCAGCAGGATGTTGATAATGACGGACTGGGTGATGCGTGCGATCCGGAAAGCATTATTGATGACGATAACGATGGTATCGACAACTCGATGGATAATTGCGTATCTGTATTTAATCCTGATCAGCGCGACAATGACAATGATCGACAGGGCAACGACTGTGACTTTACGCCAAACGGCCCTGATGTGGATGGGGACGGACTTGGAGAGTTAGTCGATAATTGCCCGGCGATTCGCAACCCGGATCAGCTCGATCTTGACGCTAACGGTATAGGAGATCTGTGTGATTCCGGTGGTGGTGGTGATCTTGATGGCGACGGAATCGACAATGCGAGAGATGTTGATTTGACTGGCGGGAATGACATAAATGGAAATGGCATTGACGATACAGCGGAAGCGGGAACCGTTGACAGTGACTTCGATTTTGTTGTTGATGCGGAAGATAACTGCCCCGCAGCTTTTAACACTGATCAGGCCGACGCCAACAATGATGGTGTTGGAGACGCCTGTCGGGTTGAAGTGTTAGGCGCGTGTGGTGCTGAAGACGGCACAGATGCAGGGCTTACTTTTTCGTCAACACTGCCCTGGAATGATAACTGTACGTTGCAGCAGAATGGCGAATGGGCGCGCAGCGGATACGTCCTTGGTGTACAGACAGTCTTGTCCTGCCTGGGCTTCACTCTTGACATCGATGGTATTTATGGTCCCGTGACACGCTCTCGGGTTGAGGCATTTCAATCGGATCAGGGGTTGACCGTAAATGGTACGGTCGACTCCCCAACCTGGGCCAGGCTGCAGGAACAAGTCAGGCTTAACGACGATACCGGTCGATATATCCGTTACTCTATCGGTACATGTCTGGTCGACTCACCGAATGGTGCAGACGATTCGTTTGCGTTTGACTGGGATACAGATGAGATAAAGTGGGAAGTCTTTACCACTGACTCTCTTGCGGGGTTCGGCAACGCCTGGTTGCAGTTTTCTACTAACCCCGTTTCTTATATTCAGTAAAAAATTATCCGTTAAGAAAACGCTTGCCAATATACGTAGCAGGCAAGAAGTGTAACAGTCCGGCTGCCTGTGAACAGGCAGCCAGGTTTTCGCTCACCTGGTCTGAGCCGTGCGATTGCTCAATTCGACATTTTGAATAAACTGATCAATCAAATCGGCTACCTGTTGTGGTTGTGACAACGGACCATCGTGGTTCGCGTTTGTCACCGCAATTGATTCACCGTCTGCCAGGCAGTCTGCAAAGCGTGTGGACATATACTGCCACGGGTAGTTGGTATTTTCGCCATACAGGATCAGGCCGGGGACCTTCAGTGTATTAATATAGTCACAGTCAACCACCGGCTGATTAGGTGCATGTTCGCCGAAGTTCAATGGCAGGGTACGGGCGTTGTCGAGCACCACTCGCTGCAGCATAGTTGGCTCGGTCGCAAACTCTCCCGGGTTTCTTTCGAGTGCCTGCTACCATTTTTATTGTGGTGCTGACCTCGTGGTGGAAGCAATGATTGACGCAAGAAAATGATCAAGCACAAGTATTTCATTGGAGCGTATGTGCTTGCATATCTGTTTGTAGTGAGCCTTGCATCAAGTGGTGGAGGTCGACTTCGATACGCTATAATCGGGCTATGTCAGGAATCAGCCTGTACAGATTCCTTTGCGATACGTTTTAAAAGTGATGGTATGTTGTTGCCCTATAGCTCCTCGTGGCTTGAGCATAGGCGGCCAGTCATTGAGAATACGCCTGAATTTATGGCGAGTGCCTTAAAATTGTACATGTCTGTGTACCCTGTAGCAGAAAGTCCAGTAGTCTATGAGTTTTTTGCCATTTCTGGTCTGGTAGTGTCCTATTTATTCAGAGAGGACGGTGAAGCCGTCTTAGAAGGACTTTCACATAAATCAAAAATCCGAAAATTGTTCCATGTTAGAAAAACTCATGTGAGTCTTGATCTGGCACGCGATTATTGGAAAAAACAAGAGTTTTACGGTTTTGCGAACCGAATTATTAAAAGATCGTTGCACTGGGCTACTTTTATTCTTTGTTTATGGTTAACGATTTCCTTATCTAGATCCAGAAAGATCGAATCTGAAACAAAAAGAAATGACCATTATCTGTATTCAAATATATTTAGTCATATAGCCTTGCTACTAATCTTGACAATATCGCTGCCTAATTTTCGCTCGAGCTTGTACACAGGTGATTTTTCCAGGTTTGAACGACCTTTAGATTTTATGATCCCCATTTTGGCGATTAGCATACTTTTTGACCTTGGTATGGTTGTCTTCGGAAAAAAGAATAACACTAGCCAGGGCTCATCGTGATCTCCTTATAAATCAAGTAGAAG
>CAYZVB010000325.1:0-6383 GCA_964481315.1 uncultured Granulosicoccaceae bacterium | reverse complement strand
GTCCGACGGAACCTACTGCTCCGCGCGCTGCTTCTGTAGCACCTTCTGCAGCGTTGCCTACACCTCGACCAACGGTACCTGCAGCACCGCGAGCTGCATCGGTAGCACCTTCGGCGACATTGCCAACACCGCGACCGACCGAACCAACAGCGCCTCGTGCTGCGTCTGTAGCACCTTCAGCAGCATTGCCAACAGCGCCGACTGAACGAGAGCCGAGCCCTGCAGCAGCGGCTGCAACACCAGCGGCACCGGCGGCCACTTTGCCACCGGAAAAGCCGCTGCCACCGCTGCCCATACCGGCAGATTCGAGATGGCCGATCAGGCCCTGTGGCAGTGCAGCGGAAATGTTGCTGCCCTGGCTTTTCAGCATACTGGCAAGGCCGGTAGCGTTCAGGCCGTCTGACTTTGACTTGCGCTTAAGCAGGCCCATGATCATTGGTGTGAGCATGCCGAGCAGCGAACCGGCAGAGCCTTTGCCAAGACCGGTAAAGCCGGCCAGACCGGAAATCATACCGGTGACGCCTTTGTTACCCATCAGGGAGCCGAGCCCTTTTGTGCCGGACTCGATAAGTGATGATGACTGGTTGTTGCCGATCATTGAGCCGATGTTGTCGAGCAATCCATCGTCCTGGTTGTCGACAAGGTTGAACAGCGTTTCAGCGCCGGCAGGCTCCTGAGCTGCGTCGCCAATGCCTGCAAGCAGAGCGGGTAGTGCACCGTCAATTGCCGAGCGGGTTTTATCCGGGCTCTCGCCCAGTAGTCCGCCTATCTGACCGACGAGCTGATCGTTGATCTGACCCTTGACAGCATCCATGATGTTAAATGACATGCTTACTCCTAGTGTTGAATGCGATGAGTAGGATTGCGTGCTGAAGAGCAGCGAATACTGATTGCGTGTAACAGCGACGAATCCCGTACATTGTGTTAGAGCGGTTAGCGAATCTCCGGAGGGCCGGAAAATGCCGTTTGGTTATATCGCCAGCACTGCGGCCACCCCCGACTGACTTTGAGAATGTTACCAGAAATCGATGCTGGTGGAGGTTTGAACAACTGTAAAATAAGGATTCAAAGTGGCAGAATATTTCCGTAAAATCAGTATGTTCACGGACAGTTGGGCACAGTTAAGTGTGCAGGTGACGGTTGTCTTGTAAGGGAAATGTTACACAGGCCGTGCACAGGGGATCTACAGCTCGTTGTAACCGGTGGTTATTCCCCGCTGGCGCGGGTGATTTGGTGTTGTTGCAGCACAGCCTGCTCGAACGCTGCCGCATCAAGCGGCTTGTAGTAGTAGTAGCCCTGTCCGTAGTCGCAGTTAGCGCCCTGCAAAATCCGGTGTTGCGCCTGGTTGTCGATGCCTTCAGCCACCACTTTTAGTTCCAGCGCACGCGCAATGTTGATAGCGCTGTGCACAATCGCAGCGTCACGTTTGTCGTCGATCATGTCTTTAACGAATGTCTGATCGACCTTGATGGTCGAGGCGGGCATACTTTTCAGATACTGCAGTGATGAGTAACCGGTGCCAAAGTCGTCGAGGGAGATACCAAAGCCAAGGTTGCGCAACAGTGCCAGTTGCTTACGGCCAGCTTCGAGATGTTTAATGGCAACAGTCTCGGTGAGCTCGAGGCTAATGTCACGAGGCGACAGAGCATGTTTTTCGGAAAGCGTAACGATAGTTTCGGCAAACTCGCTGTCATCGAGTTGTATGGCAGAGACGTTTATCGACGCAAACAGGCCGGGGCTTTGCAACCTGGTATGCCACTGCGCCATTTGTTTGAAACTGGTATCAAGCACCCATGCACCCACCGAGTGTATATCGCCATACATTTCAAGAATTGGCAGCAGCTCTGCGGTATCGAGGTTGGCAGGGGTCTCTGCTACCCATCGCAACAGACATTCACAACCGACAATACTGCCATCGTTGATTGAAACAATCGGCTGATAAGCGAGTTGAAACAATTCATCGTAGTCGCGTTCGCGGAGCAGGTTAATGATTTCACGCTGCCGGGTTAGCGCGTGTTGCGCATGCTCTGAAAATAAAAAGATCGAACCGCGACGATTGCGCTTGGCCTGCTGCAGTGCCTGCTCACTGAGTTTAAACAGCTCGGCAAGATCAAGTGTTTCCACTTCCTGTACCGCAGCACCTACAGAGCAGGTGACGTTAATCGGTGTGTCGTTAAATATAATCGGTTCGGCAATAGTTGCCTGTATGCGATGAATAATCGTTTCTGCGGTTTTTGGTGCTATCAGGTTACACAATACAATCGCAAAGTGATTAGAGTCCATGCGGCCGACACGATCTTCATCACGCAGCTCATTCTCGATGCGCTGTGCCACCTGCTGCAGCACTTCATCTCCGGCAAAGTATCCGAATACATCGTTAATCTGCTGGAAGTAATCAATGTCGAGTGTGGCCAGCGCAATGAATTCTCCATCTGCGTGCGGACGACGCTGGTATTCGGATAAAAAGCTGGTTATAGCTTTGCGATTAGATGTGCCGGTGAGTTGATCGACCGACGCCATGCTGTCGAGTGCCTGCTGCTTTTTCTGTAGTTCCTGATCGGAGGTTTGTAAGCGCTGTTTCAATGAGCGCAGGCGATACTGCTGATAGATCAGTGCTGCGGCCAGTGCTGCGGCGAGTAACAACAGTACCAGCATACCGGCCGAAGGTGCAGACGCTGTCTCTGACGCCACTGCAGCCCCTGCAGTGAACTGCAAGCAGGTGCCTGCCGACAGGCACCTGATAGCGACCTTTGCATTGATTCGCTTCATGTGATTAACGCACTACGCCAGGCACACGCTTTTTGCTGCATGTTAAGTGATGCCATAGCAGGGCTCGAAGACGGAAGAGAAACAAGTGTGGTACCGGCAGGCAATTCTATTTCAGACAAAACGTGTTTGTTAAACAATTGTTCGGCTGCCTTGCCGTTGAAAGCAATTTTTTCGAGTTTCCTGTGTTTGGCCAGAAAAGAATTGAAATCGTTGCACACTACCGTATTCCGGTCGATATTGGCGTCAAGGCTGCCGGGTCGTTTGCACTGTGCCAGTACGTCCCACAACGCCACTTTTGCGATGCGCAGCAATGCAATTTTCTGCTTATATGTCTCGGGAGCAGGGGCTGTGCCAAACAGCTCTTGCATGATGTGCCAGAACGCGTTTCTCGGGTGTGCGTAGTATTGCTGCGCCTCCAGTGACGCGACACCGGGCATCGAACCGAGTATCAGCCAGCGCGCATCGGGGTTGCTCAGTGCAGGAAATGCGCTAATGGTGGCTGAGTCGGAGGTTCGGGTATCCATACCCTTATTGTACTGCTTGTACTGCAGTCCGGCGAATCTCTCAGGAGCCGGTGGCTTCCTCGCTCAGGCGTTTAAAGTAGTCGGCGCTGCGCTTGTTGAAGCCTTTCGGGGCTGTGGTAGTTCTGGCACTTCGAACCCCGCTCAGGCCCTGCCGCTCGCGATATACCTGCAACTCCAGTTGCTCAATCTGGCGCAGCAGCAGACGTACATCGGCGTCGATACGCCGTTCGTTTTCCGGGCTGTTCGAATTTTCGCGTAACTGCCGCGCAAGTTCCTGCATGTCGCTTACTGTATTTTCGGATAGCCCTTCGATATCTGCACTGGCAATGCGTTCGAGCTCAGTGGTCGCCTCAGTCAGCAGTTGCTGCTGTCCACCGTTGATCGGTGCTTCGGAGTCATCCAGAGTGCCGCTGTTCTGGCCCCACGAATTTGGTTGACCGCCCGGTGTCGAGCCCTGCGGCTGATCACCCTGCTGGCCGGATTGCCCCTGCGAACCCTGTTGCTGCGAGCCCTGTTGTGCACCCTGCTGCTGTGAGCCCTGCTGACCGGAGCGTTGCAGTTGTTGTTGCTGCCTGCCTGAGCCCCGGTTGGCCTGTTCGAGTGCCTGATTCAGCGCCTGACGCAGCTCCTGTATCGAGCGCGATGCATCGGCCGCGGTGATCTCCTCGTCGAGCGGGCTGCCGGCTTCAGCAGCGGCCAGCTGACCGGCTTCGCTGAGGTCCTGCTGCAGATTCTGCAACGCTTCGGTAACTCGTCGTTCGCGCAGTGATGCCTGTGGTGCCATGCCTTCTTCGATCATGTCACCGGCAATTCCCATCAGCTCTGCCGCTTTGGTTTCATCGAGCTGATCAATCGCCTGTTGAAGTTTCTCACTGGTTTGCGGGGCATCTTCACTGAAGCGGCTGGCAGCGTCTGCCAGTTGTTCTTTAACGGCTTCAAGCGCCCGCTGCATTTCACGCTTTTGTTCTGCCAGTTCCTGTTGCTGCTGTGGTGTCAGGCCACTGGTAAATTCGTTGTTGTTACGCGCTTCAATGGCGCGCTGCATGGCGTCGCGCAGTTGTTGCGCGGTTTCCTGTTGCTGACGGGTCAGGTCGCGAACATCACTGGCGGCGTCTGCCAGTTGCTGCTGCAGGCGTTGTTGTCGTTCGGTTTGCAGTTGTTCGAGTGACTCCTGCAACCGCTGACTGGCAGACTCAAGCGATTGTTGCGGGTTGTCATTGCCTTGATTGTTTTCGGCGTTTTGCAGATCGCGGATGGCCTGCTCCAGATTCTGCATTGCCTGCTGGCGGCTCTGGCTGCCCTGTTGCCCGTCACTGCTTTGGCCGCTGCCCTGATCGCTGCTTTGGGATTCGCTCTGTTGTCCCTGTTGCCCTTGTTGTCCCTGTTGTTGCGACTGTTCACTCTGCGCAGATTGCTGCTGCTCCGATGACTGGCTTTCGTTGTTCTGCGATGCATTACGCTGCAGTTGTTCGAGCTCGCGCTTCAGTTCTTCAAGTTCGCGTCGCAGCTTTTCCTGCTCCCACTTTTCTGCCATCGACAATTCGTCTTTTTTGGCTGCCGCTTCTGCCAGTTGTTGCTGCCGTTCGGCGAGCTCTTTTAGCTTTTGCAGTGCGTCATCTTCAGGCTGATTCTCATTGCCGCCGCGCTGCTGAACTGCATCGGGAGTTTCGTACTGATTTTTAGCCAGATCCATTTCAAGTTCATAAATCTCCTGCATATCGCGGCCGGCACTGTTGCCACTGCCGTTGCCCTGGCTCTGATTGATGGTAATGTCGTTAAACAGTAACTCTCCGCGTCGCAGGAACTGTAATGCACGCTGCTGGTGTCTGACTGCATCCTGCAGAGACTGGGTGCCGAGTTGTTCGGCGGACGGGCGCATGGCTTCGGCTGCCTTCTGCATGTATTCGACAAACTGTGCGATCTTTGGATCGTCATTCATCAACTGTCGTGCTTCCGCGCGTTGCGCGAGTTTTTCTGCCTGCTCCGCGAGCTTGCTCTGCAGGTCGGAGAGCAGGGCAGCGTTGTCCTGCAGTATCTGGTTTTGCGGAGTATTGCGTCGTCGCAGACTTCTGCTGCGTGTGTTGGCACCGCCGCCGCTAGCCTGCGCGCTGTTTGCGGCCAGTGCTTCCTGTTCTTTTATCAGGTTCCAGGTGGCGACAAGAATTTCTTTTTGGCGTTGCGAAATCTCACCCGGAGGCGGTTCCTGTTGTCCGCCACCACCACCGCCGCCACCTGACTGCTGCGACTGTGTATAACGACGTTCGAATGGTCGTATATCGATAAACTGAATGTCGGTAGAGGTTGATTGCTCGCGGTCGGTGGCTTCGGCGTAGTAGGTTAACAGGTCACCCGGCAGCAACGGTTCGTTAAATTCGGTTTTAAATTCTTCCAGCATAAAGACATGACTGAAATCATTGTCACTGGAAAGCGCCAGTGTGGTCCATTCACCGCCGTTTAACGAATAGTGCAGTTTGACTTCTTCAACCGCAAAATCATCTGCGGCTTTGGCCACTACGGTCACTTCTTCAATGGCGGTAGCGTTGAAGTCACCGGCCGGCTGAGTAAAGCTGATGGTCGGGCTGGCGTCTTCGGTAACGGTAATTGAATAATCCGGCGTCAGCATAATGCGGTCGTCGCCCAGCAGGTCAGCCAGTTGGTAGGTAGTGCTGTTGGCACTGACAGTTAGTGAGGCGCTGTAAGTGGTTTCGTCTACAGCGGTCAGTTTGCCGGCTACACCATCGACCAGCAGTTCACCATCGGTCAGGGCTTTGTCGGTACTGATCAGCAGATCGACTTCAGTGTTTTCAACGGCGGCGATGTTGTTACCGCTTTTAACCACCTGCGGTTCGCGGCCTGTCCATGCCGGGTAGCGATAGGTAAGTTTAATGTTGTCTATCTTTGCCGGAACCACTACTTCTACGGTGGCCTGTTCGCTTTTGGTAAAAGACGAAGACACGTAGTAGTCGAGCGGATCGCTAATGCCGTACATGGTAAACACAAAACTGCCGTCGAGCTGACGGTTCATTTCAACCGTTTGCCACTCTCCGTCATTATTGCTGCCGTTGTCATTGCGTGTGCGCAGGTGAAGTT
>CAYZVB010000324.1:2591-6413 GCA_964481315.1 uncultured Granulosicoccaceae bacterium | reverse complement strand
ACCTCCACCGAAATAGTCGTCACAGACTCACTGGCTGCTATCTCGGTTGAAAAGCCACTGATTCGACTAGAGACCGGCAGCGACACATACTTTACAGTGACTGGCACATACTCTGACGACTTCAGCGCGCCTATCAACCAGTTCATTGAACTGAAAACCGAAGCAGTTTCGACAGGTCTGCTGGACGACGGCCTGATACTGAATACACCCGGTGTAGATCACACAAACGAACCTGAACCCGAATCACCACATTCAACACTTCTTTCAACAACGCATGCGGTGTATACCCTGGACGGTGATGATCAGCTGATAATCACCGCAATCGAACCGGGCACTGATATATTGACGATTGAATGCGGAGGTCTGGTAGCACCACTGGAAGTACAGGTGAGTGATCCGGTTATACTAACTGCGTTAGAAATTGAAGCTGAAAGCACAGAAATAGGGGCAGGTGAAGCACTGCAGCTAACGGCGACAGCGCATTATTCGGATGGATCGTACAAAAGTCTATCGAATACAAACTGGGAGATTATTGCCGGTGATACGAATAGTTTCAGCTTCGATTCCAGTACCGGTGTACTCATCGCAGACCCGGATACCGTGGTCGAGACCTCTATCTCAATAAAAGTTGAATCGGGCGATGTTTACGACGAAATAACAATTTACGCCGAAAAAGGCGTAGTCGAAACAGCGGATGCTCTTGCTGTCTATTTTACCGATTCGGCAGGTGACTTATCGACCGCTCCTGAAGGCACCCCGGTGTCTGTCGTTGAAGGAGACGAACTGAAGCTCGATACAAAAATAACATTCAACACCGGGCGTAGCGAGTTCGTTACAGAGGATATTATCTGGAGCAACGCCGATCCGGAAGTTGCCATCGTCGACGCGCAGGGAACGGTGACAGGTGTTAGTGCAGGACTCACAAGCATTACCGCTGTCAGTGAAACAGGCCTAAGAGCAACGATATACTTGCTTATCACACCAATTGCATCGGCGCCGGATAGTCCATAAACATGGAACGCCAGCGCAACTGTTAGGTGCTGGTAATTCGACTAGTTGTGATTTTCCTGCTGCACAAAAAACGAAGCACCTTTGGGAATTTGCGGCAGCTCAAGCTGATAGTCTATTGAACGGACCCGCCCGGTCGCCTCACCCTGCACCACCATCCCCTCATATTTGTTGGGCATCGGGTTTGGTGAATAAGGCACCGCATCTTCTGCAGAGTACACGGCAATAAACAGGGTTCTTGGTGCGTTTGATAGATTGGGCGCGGAACCGTGCAACAGGCGTGTATGCATTAAACACACAGAACCTGCCGCGCCCTTACACTTGACGGCCTTCTGCTGACAGTCTCCGGCAACCGGCTCTGCCACTGCACCGGTAAATTTGCCGTCGTGCCACAGGCTGTGAATATCACCGCGATGTGACCCGGGCAGCACTTCAAGCGGACCGTTTTCATCGGTCACTTCATCCACCATTAACAACGCGGTGATCAAGTCATCGTTGCTGTGCGGTGTGAATGGAAAATCCTGATGCCACTTTACTGCGGTTCTACCACCGGGCAGCTTCGAGTTGATTTTGCTGTGGTGAAACTTGATATTCGGGCCAATCAGTTCCGCCACCATTTGCGTCATGCGGCTGCCGGTCATCGCCTGGTAATACGCATCGGACACCTCTACCGGCGCGTTAACCCGACGCAGTGCAGGTACTTCGGCATTGTGGCCGGCCTCGACATCAAACCGCGGACGCCCGTCAAACGCTTCGCCGTAGGCCTCGCTGTGCGCTTTGCTTTCTTCCACCCAACCGCTGAAATCGTTGCGCAGCGCCTGCAGGGTTTCAGCATCGACAGCGTTCTCGACCACCAGATAACCGTGCTCGTGGAAGAAGTCTTTTTGTTGTTGCGTAAGCGTTGTCATTGGTGATTTCCTGCCGGGCATTGCTGCGGGATGGAACGGGTGGTGACTGGCCGGTTGTCTGACGGCCGGTGCAAATCTATGATAGGTCATGTCATCAACAACCATCAACCAGCCTAGCGGTCCGGGAAGCGCCTTCCACCCGACTATACGCGACTGGTTTACCGCCCGGTTCGCAGAACCCACCGCTGTGCAGCGCGCTGCCTGGCCGGTGATTGCGCGGGGCGAACACGCTTTAATAACCGCACCCACCGGCAGCGGTAAAACACTCACGGCGTTTTTGTGGTCGCTCAACTGCTTTGCCAGCGGGCACTGGCAACCCGGTGCCACGCGTGTGCTGTATGTTTCACCCCTGAAAGCGCTGAACAATGACATTCGCCGCAACCTGCTCGACCCGCTAATCGAACTGCAACGCAGCAGCGACTTTCCCGCCGTGCGGGTACAAACCCGTTCCGGCGATACCAGTCAGGGCGACCGGCAGCGCATGTTAAGAAATCCGCCCGACATACTCATTACCACACCTGAGAGTTTGTCACTGCTGCTTACCACCATACGCGGCAGACAGGCGTTAAGCACAGTAGAAACACTTATCATTGATGAAGTGCATTCGATGGTCGACAACCGCCGTGGAGTGTCACTGATGACCTGCGCCGAAAGACTGCTGGAAAACACCGGCCGTCTGCAACGCATTGCGCTGTCAGCAACCGTTAACCCGCTCGATGAAGTAGCGCGGTATGTTGGCGGTTACGATGAACACGGCAAGGCCCGCCCGGTGGCTATCGTAAACCCCGCCACTGAAAAAGAAATTACGCTGCAGGTTCGCTACACCGAAGAAGTTAAACACGCATCCGAAAACGGCACCCCGGTGTGGGACCCACTGGCCGATACCTTTCGCGAGCTGGCGCTGCAAAATCGCAGTACATTATTTTTTACCAACAGCCGCGCCATGGCGGAAAAGATCACACTAAAAATTAACGAGAAGTCTCCGGCACTGCTGGCCTATGCGCATCACGGTTCACTGGCGCGGGAAATACGCACTGAAGTAGAAAAACGCCTAAAGAACCAGGAACTCAAAGCGATTGTCGCCACCAGCTCACTTGAGATGGGTATTGATATTGGCAACCTCGATCAGGTGGTACTGATGCAGTCACCACCGGGTATTGCCGCGACACTGCAACGCATTGGTCGCGCCGGTCACGGTGTAGGTGAAACCAGCCGCGGATTGCTGTATCCGGTGCACGCAGCAGACTTTGTAGAAGCCGCCGCACTATCTGCCGCCACTGTGGCACGCGACCTGGAACCGTTGCAGCCCATGCACGGGGCGCTTGATATTCTTTCACAAATAATTGTGTCTATGTGTGCATCGGAAACCTGGCAGGTAAACGATCTTTATGCACTGCTTATTAAAGCCGCACCGTACCGGAACTTACCCAGAGAACAGTTTGATCTGGTGCTCGACCTGCTGGCCGGCAGATATGCCGGTGCCAGAATTCGCGAACTCAAAGCCCGCATTGTTTATAACCGCATAGAAGGCACTGTCGATGCCACCAAAAGCGCGCTGTTTGCATTGTACAACTCCGGTGGCAGTATTCCCGACCGTGGTTACTACCAGATTCGCCACGCAGACTCCGGTGCAAAGATCGGAGAGCTTGATGAAGAGTTTGTCTGGGAAGCAAAAACCGGTGATGTGTTTTCTCTGGGCACACAAAACTGGCAGGTGAAACAGATTACGCACAACGATGTGTTTGTAACGAATGCCAAAGACGGCCTTGCACCACCATTCTGGCGTGCCGAACGTTACAACCGCAGCTCACACTATGCACTGCGAATTGGTGAATTTCTGCAGCGTGCCGAATTTAATCTTGATAACGGCGAAACCGACAAGCTCAGCCAATACCTGCAGCAGGAT
>CAYZVB010000324.1:1940-2581 GCA_964481315.1 uncultured Granulosicoccaceae bacterium | reverse complement strand
TCGCCACTGAAAAACTGATTGACTACCTGCACCGCCAACGCGAAGCAAGCAGCTCAGCATTGCCACACCGGCATCATATACTGGTTGAGCTTATCGCCTCCGGCCCCGGTGGCTATCGCGGCCCCGACAATCAACAACAGCTGGTTATTCACACCAACTGGGGAGGCAAGCTTAACCACCCGTGGGCACTGGCACTGCAGAGTGCATGGCTGAAGCGATACGGTGAGCACGCAGAAATCCATGCCGATAATGATGCCATTGTCCTGCAGGTAACCAATGAACCAGACCCTGCAGAGCTGTTTGCGATGGTGACACCGGCCAACCTTGAAAAACACCTGCGTGCAACGCTTGAAGGTTCAGGTTATTTCGGGGCGCGGTTTCGCGAGTGTGCGGGACGGTTTTTATTGCTGCCGAGACAACGCTTCAATCAACGCCTGCCACTATGGATGAGCCGGCTGCAGGCGAAGAAACTTATGTCTGCCACCATGCATCTCGATACTTTTCCGGTACTGCTTGAAACCTGGCGCACGTGCCTGCAGGACGAATTCGACTTACCTGCCCTTAAGGAAAGCCTTGAAGAAGTGAGTGACGGCATTACGGAATGGAGTTTCATTAAGACACCATCACCAACACCGTTCGCA
>CAYZVB010000324.1:0-1930 GCA_964481315.1 uncultured Granulosicoccaceae bacterium | reverse complement strand
TATGTACGCCGATGACTCACCGGAGCAATCCGGAGTCAGCGCCCTTTCTGATGACTTAATAAAAAATGCCACACACACAGATCAACTGAGACCCACAGTCACCACTGAAATATGCGAACAGTTTACCGGCAAACGTCAACGCACACACCCGGATTATCAGCCATCCGATGCGGAGGAATGGAGCGAATGGGTCAAAGAGCGAATACTCATTCCACGTAACGAGTGGTGGAGTGACTGGGGCACGGAGCCGTACAAAGCCAACCGTTTTTTATGTGTGCTGCAACTTGAACAGCGCGAGTGGGTTTGCCACCTTGAAAACATTAACCACCTGATTGAGTGCGGGCTTACTGCCAACTGCACACTACTAAGCCAGCACGAAGACTCATACCCGGGTGTAGAAGATCAACGCTCACCGGTGGCCGTGGTCAACGAAATACTCTCATACTATGGACCACTGACCATCGAAGCTATTAAGCAACTGTTACCGGTAGTACCTGAAGGTTACCCGCACGACTCTGATGGCGCTCTGATAAGCGGACAGTTATTACACAACGACTCCACTACTTATTTCTGCGATGCGGAAAACTTCGAAGTTCTGCTGCGCTGGCAAAGAGCAGCGAGACGCCCGCAGTTTGAAACATTACCCGTTACACAGTTGGCGTCACTATTCGCCAGATTACAACGATTTGACAAACCATCCAACGATCAAACCGTAATAGAAACGCTTGAAGTTTTGCGCGGTTACAGTACGCCAGTGCAAACGTTGTTGTCTGATGTCTTGCACGCCCGGCTTAAGGGCTTCCACGATCACCAGCTTGACACCACCTTCAGTAACCAGGAACTGAACTGGCTGGGTACTGCAAAAGGCCAGTGCACACTGTGTTATCCGGAAGACATTGTCATACTAAAAGAGCCGGTTGATACTGACAGCCCAGTCACAGCAGGTTTCACCGACAGCAACGCGAGCTACAGCTACCGCCAAATTGCCGACCAGCTGCGACAACAACACGTGGACGACATTGACGATCACTGGTGGCAGGCAGTCTGGAGCGGTAATTTATCGTCTGACAGTCTGGCGTCACTGCGTAAAGGGTTGCAAACAAACTTTAGAACACCGGGGCGAACTGCCGGTGGCAGACAGCTGTCGTCGCGCAGGCGCGTCCGGCCATCCGTTGCCACCTGGCCCGGCAACTGGCGTTTACTTGAAACGCCGGCCACAGATAATGACCCGGTCACTGAACTTGAAGAGTCCAGAGAACGCGTTCACCTGCTACTTGATCGCTACGGTTTTATTAATCGCGAAATAGCCAACCGTGAAGGTGGTGTGTTCAGATGGAAGCATTTGTTTAAAACACTCAGAATCATGGAACTATCCGGTGAAGTGTTACAGGGTTTATTCTTTGATCAACTCAGCGGGCCGCAGTTTATTAGTCAACGGGCGTTAAACCGTTTACAACAAAACGACAAACCACCTGACACATTCTGGTGCAGCGCCACTGACCCTGCGTCACCCTGCGGACTGAGCCTGCAGTGGCCCGAGCTTCCCACGCGACGACAACAGAACTTTCTGTGCTTCTACCACGGTGAACTCGCCCTGGTGATCGAAAACCTCGGACGCAAACTGCACTTTTATATCGATGCGCAGCACGAAGCCATCGACCAGATACTTAGCCCCTGTGTTCACATTGCAGTTACGCGCGGGAAAATGACAGTACATGAAATCAACGGCGAACCGGTGCGTACCAGTGCCTACACTCCGGCATTGTCGCGGGTATTAAAAAAGCGCGGCGATCACAAAAGCCTGTACTTCGAGGTATAACCTCAAAAGCAGTTGCCAGTGGCGGCAACAGAAAGTGTGACGCAGTTAGCGACAAGTATTTAGAGTCTGCTGAAATAGAGTAAACGACTGTAATAGCAGATAAAACTACAG
>CAYZVB010000323.1:0-6444 GCA_964481315.1 uncultured Granulosicoccaceae bacterium | reverse complement strand
TAGTTTTATCTGCTATTACAGTCGTTTACTCTATTTCAGCAGACTCTACTTAACTGTATCATTTGGAACAAATTTTATGCTGCATACAAGACGATCGTACAAGGGAATGGTGGTGGCACCGCATCACCTGGCGGCGGAAGCAGGAAGCCGGGTGCTGGAAGACGGCGGCAACGCGGTAGAGGCAATGATTGCCGCCGCCAGCACCATTGCAGTGGTCTATCCGCATATGAATTCGCTGGGGGGTGATAACTTCTGGCTGATTCATGAGCCCGGCAAAGCGCCGGTCGGCATTGATGCCTGTGGCGGTGCTGCTGGTCTGGCGACGCCGGAATACTATGCAGATCAGGGGCTGGCGGCGATACCGGGCCGCGGGCCGCATGCCGCACTGACGGTTGCAGGGGCGGTGTCGGGCTGGCAGAAAGCGCATAAGCGCAGCACGGCAATGGGTGGCAAACTGCCGCTTTCGCGGCTGCTTGAAGATGCCATTTACCATGCGAAAAGCGGTGTTGCGGTTGCCGCGACACTTGGCAACAATGCCGCTGCCAAGCTCGCAGAGCTTAAGGATCAGCCCGGGTTTTCTAATGCCTACCTGCGTGACGGGCAGCCGGTTGAAACCGGGCAGCTTTTGACACAACAGAAAATTGCAGCAACGCTCGAGCACCTGGTTAACCACGGTCTTGACGATTTTTATCGCGGTGAACTGGCGCAATCTCTGGCGGCCGACCTTGAAGCTGCAGGCTCTCCACTGCGACTCGATGATTTCAGGAATTATCACGCACTCGACGTTGAACCGCTGGCGCTGGATGTTAACGGTCATAAAGTGTTTAACATGCCGCCGCCGACGCAGGGACTTGCCTCGTTAATGTTGCTGGGTATTTTCTCGCGTCTTGATGTTACATCGGTAGACGACTACGCCTATGTGCACGCGCTGGTGGAGTCGACTAAACAGGCGTTCAGGGTGCGCGACTCAGAAGTGAGTGATCCGCAGTATATGTGTCATCCGGCAGAACACTTTTTAACGGCGACCGAGCTTGATCGACTGGCCGCTGGTGTTGATATGAAAACCGCACAACCGTGGCCCGATGCCAGTGTCGGCGGCGATACCGTTTGGCTGGGGGCGGTCGATGGCAGCGGCCGTGCGGTAAGCTTTATTCAAAGTATTTACTGGGAGTTCGGTTCCGGTGTCATTCTGCCGGAAAGCGGTGTTACCTGGCAGAACCGCGGCACCAGTTTCAGCCTCGATGCCTCGCACCACAACTGTCTGAAACCCGGACGGCGACCTTTCCAAACCATTCAGCCGGCACTGGCACATCTTAATGACGGCCGTGTGATGCCATACGGCACCATGGGGGGCGAGGGGCAGCCGCAAACACAGGCAATGGTGTTTAGTCGTTACCTTAGTGGTGAGCACGACCTTCAGCAGGCAATCACCGCACCGCGCTGGTTACTGGGCAAAACCTGGGGCAGCGATGTCACCAACCTGCGCATCGAAAGCCGTTTCGACCCGTCAGTCTACGAACAACTTCTGGCGGCCGGTCACGACCTGGAAGTTATTGGTGAATTTGATGAAGTCATGGGGCATGCCGGAGCGCTTGTACTGCACCCCGACGGTCTGATTGAAGGCGCGAGCGATCCCCGCAGCGATGGAGCGGCATGCGGTCTATAGTTTAGGGGTTTAAAGCGCAGGGGAATCGATATGAAAGATAACTACTACTTCGATAACGCAGCGACCACCTGGCCGAAGCCTGAGCCGGTCTATCGTTTTATGGACAGCTTTTTCCGTTCGCACGGTGTTAACCCCGGGCGCTCCGGCAGTGAGCTTGCGCTTGAAGCTGAACAGATGATCTTTTCCACCCGCCGTATGCTGGCCGAGTTTTTCGGCTTCAGCGGCGACCCGAACCGTGTTGTGTTTACGCTAAATGCTACCGACTCGTTAAACATGGCGCTGCGTGGTCTGTTGCAGCAGGGCGATCATTTGGTGATATCGGCGCTCGAGCACAACGCGGTGCTGCGAACTGCCAATCATCTTGAAAGAGACTTCGGTGTAGCGGTGAGTCGCGTCGCCCCCGATGCAAACGGCTACATTGATCCGGCGCAGTTTGAAAGTGCCATCACCCCTGCCACCAAAGCTATTGTGCTTAATCATGCATCGAATGTAGCGGGTACAGTTCAGAATATTCAGTCGGTGGCTGAAGTTGCCAATCGGCACGGTGCTGCGTTTATTGTCGATACGGCACAGACTGCGGGGGTGCTGCCTGTTGATATGTCCTGCGGTATCGATGTGCTTACCTTTACCGGTCACAAAGGGTTGTACGGGCCAATGGGAATTGGCGGTATGATCGTTGGAGAAAATATCAATCTTAAACCGATGCGCTTCGGTGGTACCGGCGTCGATTCCGCTTCACCGTTTCAGCCTGACGGATATCCGCATGCACTTGAAGCCGGCACTTTATCAATGCCTGGTGTGGCCGGATTGAATGCAGCACAACAATGGTTTGCAGAACTGGGTGAACAAATGCAGCCGACAGATAGTTCGCACCAGGCGCTGTGCCACGCTGCACTGGAACATATTCACCACACTGAAATGGCACACGTCGAAAGAATCTGGAACCATCTCGCAACGCTAAACAAAGTGACTACGCTGGGGAATTTGTCCGACGGCGAACACATTGCGGTTGTCAGCTTCACTGTTGAAGAAATAGCCGCACAGCAAGTCGCAGAAATGCTCGACGCCGATTACCATATCTGTGCCCGCGCCGGGTTGCAGTGTGCTCCGGGAGTTCACGATACTTTCAACACCACAGCAATTGGTGGTGCGGTACGTATTTCACCCGGGTACTTCACCGAACAAACAGATGTTGACCACCTTCTGGCCTCCCTGACTGAACTGTTGGGCTAACAGAGTACTGACTCACCTATGAACGTACATGATTCGATTGTCGATACCATTGGCAACACCCCGCTGGTAAGGCTAAACAAAATTGCCCGCGACTATCCGGGGCAGATTCTTGCCAAGGTTGAGTACTTTAACCCCGGCAACTCCATGAAAGACCGCATGGCGCTGAAGATGATTGAAGACGCCGAACGTGAGGGCAAGCTAAAACCCGGTGGTACCATTATCGAGGGCACATCCGGTAACACCGGAATGGGGCTGGCGTTAGGTGCGATAGCTAAAGGCTATAAGTGCATTTTTACACTGGCGGATAAACAGTCACAGGAAAAAATAGACATACTGCGTGCAGTCGGGGCGGAAGTGTTCGTTTGCCCCACCAGTGTCGATGCAGACGATCCTCGTTCGTATTACTCGGTTGCACAACAGCTGCATAAAGACACACCGAATTCAATTTACCCGAACCAGTACGACAACCTGTCAAACTCTCTGGCGCACTATGAAAGCACCGGTCCGGAAATCTGGCGTGACACAGATGGCCGCGTGACACACTACGCCGCCGGTGTTGGTACGGGAGGCAGCATGTGTGGTGTGTCGAAGTACTTGAAAGAACAGAACAGCAACATTGTTACCGTGGGAATTGATACATACGGTTCTGTTTTTAAGAAATACAAAGAGACCGGTATTTTTGATGAGAAAGAAATTTACCCGTATATGACGGAAGGTATCGGCGAAGACATTCTGCCGAAGAATGTTGACTTTGATCTGATTGTCCATTTCGTCAAAGTAACCGATAAAGATGCGGCCATTATGACGCGTAAGCTCGCACGCGAGGAAGGTTTGTTTTGCGGCTGGTCATGCGGGTCGGCGGTTGCCGGTGCGCTTGAGTGGGCCGGTGAAAACATGACCGATGACGATGTCATGGTGATCATTCTCCCCGATCATGGCACCCGTTATCTGGGTAAGGTATATAACGACAGCTGGATGAAAGATCACGGCTTTCTGGAAGAACGCGACTATGCAACAGCCGGTGACATTATTGGTGGCTATTCCGGTGATCGGAAAATGCTTGCCATCGATATCAAAACGTCTGTCAGTGAAGCCGTTCACCAGTTAACTGAAGCTAATCTGTCGCAGGCACCTGTTACTGAAGGCGGTGAGTTTGTTGGCAGCCTGATCGATTCGAAATTGTTAACGCAAATGATCAGTAACCCGGAAATTAAAGAACAACCGGTGGCCGAAGTGATGGAGAAGCCATTCCAGATTGTACCCAAAGACACCACGCTCGATGTGCTTGCCTCTATTATCAATCGCGATAATCCGGCGGTGCTGGTGCCGGATGACAACACCGGTATGCGCATTATTACTCAGCACGATGTTTTAAAGGCAGTAACTGAGATATAGCAGTCGGTGCGGCAGAACCCGTGCAACTGCGAACGTACTCTGACGGTCCAATTTACACAGGAGATCGATATGCGGCGAATTATCAATGGAGTTATGGCGTTGCTGTCTACAGCAATATTGAACGGCTGTGCCCCCGTGGCACCAACTACCGGTTCATCGCCGTCTGTGGTACCTGTTTCAGCAGGCAACGCCACTATTGACTCGCTGTATAAGTCCGCCAACTGTGAGAGCATTTCACGTGGGGGATTTATAATGGTATCCAATAACGTCGTACTGCAGGACTTGCTGGCACCACTTGGTGCCGCGGCCAGCGATATCGCACCGGTCGATTTCCGTCGGCATAATGTTCTGGTAGTCGATTTTGGTGCGCAACCCACCGCTGGTTTCGATGTCAGCCTTGCTGCCAACACCCTTCAAACAGAATCTGGCAAATCAGTTGTACGCGTAAATATTCCTGAGCGTGCCGCACAGAAACGCCAGGCACAGGTGGTTCATCATCCGTGTGAGCTGTATTTACTGCCAAGAAATGGACTGCAGATGGTGGAAATCCGAAGTCAATTCAACGACGTGCTGACGCAATTTTCATTGCAATAGGTGCGCACCAGATCTTCCGCATAGCAACATGTATTGCTAGCGGGACGAGGTATATCGCTCGTTTATAACTTCTGTACTCAAAGTTGATATAGCGGTCACTCAGATTACTGCTTTCTGTT
Source organism: uncultured Granulosicoccaceae bacterium (assembly GCA_964481315.1). Lineage (GTDB taxonomy): Bacteria > Pseudomonadota > Gammaproteobacteria > Granulosicoccales > Granulosicoccaceae. The sequence continues at coordinate 1,437 of CAYZVB010000323.1, read as the reverse complement.
AGTTTGCCTGTCTCCATAGGCTTAGGGAATCCGAACTGAAGCGGCACGACCCCTGCAAAATGTGAAAATTAGCCAAATTGGATGGTTTCACAATGTCGCAGAACAGGTTCTTACAAGCGCTACCGATAATTCGAGCGTTGCTTGTGCCGATACTGTTTTGTTTCAACGGACCAGCGGTTACTGGCGAACGGCAACTGGCACAGCCTTCGGGGCCGGTGATACTGGAAATTACCGGTAATCTGGCTGTAAAAAACTTCGAGCACGGCGTTCGGTTTGACTATGAAATGTTGCAGGCGCTCGGAGCGGTTGAGCTTGAAATTGAAACGCCATGGACAAAATCTGGAACCCGCTTTGGCGGTGTATTAACCCGTAAACTGATGGAGTTTGTCGGTGCTTCTGGTAAGCAGGTGCACGCAGTAGCAATGGATGGTTATTCGATCACCATACCGCTTGAGGATCTTGTGCAATATGAGACTCTGCTCGCGTTGAATCTTAATGGTGAGCGGATGCGTTTAAGAACCAAGGGCCCTTCCTGGGTAATTTATCACCCGAGCGACAGGCCCGATGTGCCAGATACTGTGCTTAACAGTCGTATGATATGGCAATTGAAAACACTGGAAGTTAAGTGATGTTTACTGGAGTGGTTGAAGCAATTATCCAGCGGATTGGATGGTCGGGAATGCTAATTAAAAGAACCGGTGTGGTAGTCGTGGTGCTTGCTGCTATGGTACTCGCTACGCTGACTTATACAGTGTTGCGTAACCTCAATCAGCAACATGCAGAGGTGCAGGAGTGGCAATCACGCAACCTTACACGTCAAGTTGAATGGCTGTGGGTCTCCACGCGAATTACCAAGTACCAGCAACTTCTGCTTGTGTCAGTATCTAACCTTGTTGCGGGTAAGCCCGGTGCGACCAAAGGCGAGCTTATCAATGACTTTGATGTGTACTGGAGTTGGTATAACTCACTGGATGCGTTCAACGGCTCTTATTACGACTTACTGCTTAGTGATGAGCACTTCGACGAGGATACCCGGGAGATGATTGTTGATCTCGGCAGGAGCGCGGCGTCGCTACAGCAGCGGGCAGCGGAACACCTGCAGCGGCTTGAGTTGCTGGTGCTTGGAGTTGAACCAGCGGATACAGTAACTATACAGGCGGTATTACAGGAAATTGAATCTGTGCAGCAGGACTTAACGGCGCTTGGCGAAGGGGTTGTTACGCTCATGCGGCAAAGTATGCAGGCACAGGAATCTTTTTCGCAGAAATTAACGCAGCGGTTGTTTTATGCGTTTCTGATTATTGCCGGAGTTGTCAGTCTGGGTGTGTTTGGAATGGGTTCTTACGTGTTGCAAAAGCTCGAAAGCAACAGTCGACTGCGCGGGCTGAATAAAAAATTAACGGCAATGTATACACAACAGTCACGGCAGTCCCGGCT
>CAYZVB010000322.1:2045-6446 GCA_964481315.1 uncultured Granulosicoccaceae bacterium | reverse complement strand
CAGTAGCCCTCACAGTAGCGACATGAATTACAGATACCGAGTTGCCGTTCGGCTTCGGCTTGACTGGCTTCTATCATTTCAGGTTTAACTGTTGCTGACATGCTTCGCCGCCTCCCGACCTGCGATACGACCAAACACGGTGCCAATGGTCATTCCGAATCCGGCAAGATACCCTTCACCAAGAATATTACCGGCCATGATTTCACCTGCGGCCCACAGGTTATCGGAGAGCGCGCCGGAAAAAGTCACTCTGGCGTTTTCATCTACATTGACACCCAGGTAAGTAAAGGTGACCCCCGGACGTAACGCATAGCCACGAAACGGTGGTGTCACAATGGGGCGAGCCCAGTTGGTCTTTTCAGGCTGCAAACCCTGAGTGGATAAACCATCGAGTTCGGTGGCATGAAATTCCCCGTCGCTGCAGGCCCGGTTAAACTCTTCTATTGTGGCAAGCGCCGGCTCTACCGGTAAGCCAAGTTCTGCGAGTAACTCAGGCAGTGAGTCTGAGGTGGTGGCAGGGAACACCGAAGGCATGAAAAGCTCGGCGGATTTGTCGTCGATGATCGCGTAACCGACCTGATCGGGTTGTGCGGCAACCAGCCTTCCCCAAATGGCATATCGTTTTGGCCAGACATCTTCTCCTTCGTCGTAAAAACGCTTGCCGTGTTTGTTTAACACCACAGAAAACGGTACACAGTCTAGTCTTGTTACTATTCCGCCGTCGTACTCCGGGGCGCGACCGTCAATGGCAACCGCATGACACTGCGTTGGGTCACCGATAGAATCGGCACCGTTTGCAAGCATCTGCTTTAGTACTTCTCCGCGGTTATAGGGTGTACCGCGAATCAGGAAGTTTTTAGCAGCGTCTCCCCAGGCTTCTGCAAGCCACTCTTTGTTAGATTCAAATCCGCCGGCGGCGATTACAAACGTTTTAGCACGCAGGTAGCGCTGCTCGCCGTTGATGTCGACAAGTACACCGTCGCAGCAGGCGTTTTCTATGTGCAGGTCGAGCACGGTGGCGTTGTAGTGAACCTGCACACCCAGATCTTCGCATCGCTGATAGTAGGCATTAACCAGCGCTTTACCACCACCGAGGAAAAATGCGTTGGTACGTGACAGAGAAAGCGTACCGGACAACGATGGCTGGAAAATCACGCCCTGTTTAGTCATCCATGCATAACTTTCCGGTGCGTTGCTTATCACGCATTTGGCAAGATTTTCATCAGTGTTGCCTTTGGTTACGCGCAGCAGATCATCGTAAAACTCTTCAAGTTCATACTTACCGGAAAGCACGCCAAGATCATCGTCGTGTGCGCAGCGAAAATTACGGGTATGGCGACTGTTGCCTCCGCGATAGGTTCGCGGGGCACGCTCAAGCAATGCCACGCTGGCACCGGACTCTGCAGCGGTTATGGCAGCACACAATGCTGCGTTGCCTCCGCCAATGACCAACACATCGGCGACAATGTCACCAACACCGGGAGTGGCTTTTGCGGTATCGGGTGTAATTTCACCAACAGGCTTTGACATGGCTTCAGCTACCATCCCAAATTGCAGCGGGCACATACAGGTTGCCGTCGGCAAGCTTACGTGCGGTTCGCACCAAACCTACTGTGTTGACGTCAAAATCGTCACCGCAACTGCAATCAATAAGCACTGAAATTTTGCCGGTCGGATGCTCCAGTTCAATATCTACCGGCGTTTGTTCGGGGCGATTTAGCAGACCATCGGCCACTGACCCCGGTGCCATGGCACAGGCCGCCAGACACTGAGCGCCGGTAACCGCCATCGCATGGTGTGTTTTCCACGGCATAAAATACCGTGCAGCAATGGTTCCACCGTCTTTAGCCGGCGCAACAAGACCAAACTTCGGCACCACCGATGCACTGACATCACCCAGCCCCATCAATTCACCGGCCTTGCGGCGCACCTGCTCCATACGTTCAAAAAACGCAGTATTGCTATCAAGCTCAGCGGCACTTTCATAGCCGCTGAGACCAAAATCCGATGCACGCGCAATAACCATTGGCATGGCAGCATCCATGCAGGTTACTTCAATGCCATCGATATGGTTTCTGATTGCACCGGTTGGCAGCAGGCCGCTGGTACAGGACCCGCAGATTCCGGAGAACGACAATGCCACCGGCGCTGATGTTCCCGGAACACCGGCAATTCCGGTGCTGCCGTCATAGTCGACCTCGCCGCCGGGGGTCTGTACGGTTGCGGTGACTCTTGCACCGGTATTGACGGCCAGTATTTTCACATCTGTCGACCCGGGAGCGGCATCTACCAGTCCCATTTCGATGGCAGCAGGTCCGACACCGGTGAGGATATTTCCACAAGTCGGTTTGAAGTCCACCAGACGATCTTCTACTGAAACCTGTGCAAACCAATAGTCCACGTCTGCCCAGGCATCTTCAGAGCGCGATAACATCGCCACCTTGGTAGTCACTGCATCACCACCACCAACACCGTCTATATTGAGCTGATGGCCTGAACCGACGATAGAAACAAGCACATCTGACAGTGCCCGGGAATCCTGAGGCAGATCCCCACGATTAATGTAGGGGCCACGGGACGAACCACCGCGCATAAAGATATAAGGTATTGAGGTTTGTTTCATGTTGTTATTACAGATTATCTAACGCAGCCGGATGACATTGATTGATGCGATACCGTGCACGAACGCAGGCTGGAATGGTGTTTACCGGACCGGACCTACGCGCCTGAGCTCAGCGGATTCCAACCCTGCGGTGCAAGTTCGAAACCATCAAATTCAAACCCCGGGCTGACGGTACAACCGACCAGCACCCAGCCACCTGCCGGTACCGATTTTTGCCACATATTAGCAGGAACCACGCGCTGCGGCTGCTGACCGTTGTGAAGTTCAGGCCCTAATAACTCAACTGAGGTTGTGGTGCCATCGGACTGATGCAGTTCCATTGCAGCACCGGCATACCAGTGCCAGATTTCAGTGGCGTCTACCCGGTGCCAGTGACTGTGCTGGTGTTCCTCGAGCAGAAAATATATTGCTGTTCCACTGGCACGTGGCTGGCCGGAATCCCGCCATGTCTCAACATACCACCCACCTTCAGGGTGCGGTTGCATGTTCAGTGTTTTTATAATGTCGACGGGGCGGAGCGACTGATCGTGACTCAACATATAGCATGTACTCTCGTGTAAACGCCTGTGGACAGCTAGCAGAATCTAACCGTGTCACGGGGATTCGTGATAGCCTGCGCATTGGTTGGTATTGTACGCAGGAACACATTGAATGCAGGAAAAGCAATAACAAACGATACATGAACCACCTTCAAAACTTTCGGGAGTGGCTTTTCCACACCCCTATGGATCACGTTGAGGAACAACAGGTCAGGCAGTGGTTTGCCTATGTTCCGGTGTACGCAACGGCACTGACAATCTTGTTTATTATTGCTTTCATTGCGCTTTGGGGGCATGTTCCAACCGTCTATTTGAGTATTTTTATTATTGTTTTTTTCGTTGAAGGCGGCATTAAGTCGAGCTTTCTCAGCGCCTACAAAAAAGCCACCGCCGAACAACAGAAAAAACCACGCTGGAGAGTCGTTATTATTTTCGGCACTCTGTATTCCGGTATTGTTTACGGGCTGGCGTCGCTGGTTATGCTTTACCCGATGCCAGACGCCAACCTGCATGTTGTTATCGGTGTGTATTCAGGCATATTCTGCATCATTGCCGCCAGCACCACCAATCATCTGGCATCGGCCTATCTACTCACCGTATTTTATCTGCTGCCACTGCCGGTAGCACTGCTATTCAGTGACAGCAGTATGCACCTGCTGCTTGCTGCGGTGATAGCGCTGGTGGCTTTAGTGACACTCTATTCGTTCCATAAAACCAGTAACAGTCTCAACCGGCTGATTGTTCTGAATGCCGAAAATGTCCGACTGGTAGAGCAGATATCCAGTCAGAAAAACACTTCTGACTTTCATCGTGCCTCTGCAGAAAAAGCGGTGATAGATAAAAGCAAATTTATCGCCGAAGCCAGTCACGAACTACGTCAGCCACTGCACGCCATTGGATTGTTTCAGGGCCTTATTCGCGAAAAAAACAACAATCCGGAAACGGAAAAACTACTTGATCATGTAGATTCTTCTACCGAATCGCTGCGACAATTGTTTGATAGCCTGCTGGATATTTCCAGGCTTGACGCCAGATCGATCAAACCTGAAATACAACCTGTGCCACTGCATAAAGTATTTGAACAGATTCGCTCCGAGTATCTGTCCGTTGCCGAAAACAAGGGACTCACACTGCACATAGTTAAGACAGCGCTTGTTGTTATAACTGACAAAACGCTGCTGATGAGAATCTTACGTAATCTGGTGTCCAATGCCATAAGGTATTCAAACAGTGGAACTG
>CAYZVB010000322.1:0-2035 GCA_964481315.1 uncultured Granulosicoccaceae bacterium | reverse complement strand
GACCGGCACCGAGCGCGCAGGCGTTGCTATTAGCGTAACAGACAACGGCATAGGTATTGCCGAGCAACATATCGAAACAATATTCAATGAGTTTTCGCAACTGGACCACCCCGACATCAACACCAACCAGGGGATTGGGCTAGGGCTTGCCATTGTCAGACGTATTTGCAACTTACTGTCACTGCCGCTGCAAGTGAATTCCACCCCCGGACACGGCACGCAATTCCGGCTTGAGTTTCCGGCGGGCATTGAATCACCCGAGACTCAGACCCAACAGCTACCAGTCAGTGCAGATTTAACCAACCTCAAAATCATGCTGATAGACGATCATGTGGAAACGCTATTGGCAATGCAGCGCACGCTGCAGCAATGGCATTGTGAAGCCTCGGTATTCAGTAGCAGACTGGCGGCACTGGAAAGTGAGATAACACCGGACCTGATTCTTTGTGACTACCGGTTGCGCAGCGGCAACACCGGTGTTAGCGCCGTGCAGCAGCTGCATCAGAAGTACGGCAGGGAAATTCCAGCCATTATTATTACTGCAGATACATCAAAGTCGGTGATCAATGCGCTTAAAGCCAGCGGCCTGCATTATCTGCATAAACCGGTGACGCCAAATCAGCTGTTTCATGAAATTTGCCGGGTTATGCAACCGCCACCAAAAAAAAACGGACCTGAACAAGCCTGAGTCCTGCTAAACCCCGACTACGGTGGCCCGGGCACATGGCCGCACCGTCGCTAAAATTCACACTGGTATTTTGCCGATTCAACGATATACTGTTTATTTTTACAGTATATACAAAACCAATGCACGAAACTCCACTTGTTCGCCGTGGCAGAGGTGCTGTCAGCAATGTTAGCGGCAGGTTCGAACACACCAGCCACAGTGATGTTGATGACGGCTGGAGCTCATACACCGAGCCCGAATCCCGGGTAACAACACACTGGCGCGACGACTGCAATCGCACCATTATTACCCGAAACCAGTCACCGGATATTCACTTCGACCGCTCTGTTAATCCTTATCGCGGTTGCGAGCACGGTTGTATTTACTGCTTCGCGCGGCCTTCACATACTTATCTTGGTCACTCGGCGGGTCTTGATTTCGAAACCCGCCTGTATGCCAAACGTCGAGCGGCAGAGTTACTGCGCACCGAGCTGGCAGGAAAAAACTACCAGTGCGAGCCGATTGCTATTGGCGTTAACACCGACGCCTATCAGCCGCTTGAAAAAAAACTGGGAATCACCAGACAGATACTACAGGTGCTGCTGGAAACAAAACACCCGGCTTATCTGATCACTAAATCATCACTGATTGAACGGGATCTTGATCTGTTGTGCGAAATGGCCAAAGACAACCTTGTGTCTGTTTGTATCACTATTACCACGCTCGACAGAAAACTTGCAAGAAACCTTGAGCCTCGCGCCACCACTCCACAAAAACGATTAAAAACTCTCCGCGTTCTGAGCGATGCCGGTATTCCTGCACGCGTATCGGTTTCTCCTGTTATCCCGGCGCTCAATGAAGAAGAGATAGACAATATCGTAAAAAACGCTGCCGATGCCGGCGCGCAGGCAGCTTATGCCATTGTATTGCGCCTGCCTCACGAGCTGCAGCAGTTGTTTCCGGAATGGTTGCATACGCATTATCCATTACGGGCAGATCGAGTGATGAAGGCGATTCGCTCGGTGCGTGAGAATCAGTTAAACAACGCAGACTTCGGCGCACGTATGATTGGCAGCGGCCCTCGCGCCGAAATAATCCGGCAACGGTTTGAGCTCGCCTGTAAACGGGCCGGCATTTCGGTGGGCAGGGATTTTGAGTTGAACTGTGATCAGTTTTCAGTGAAAGATAATCACCCGCAATTTCAGTTGTTTTAATAATGGCAGCAAAGCATGCGCGAGCTGCATTACAACTGACGTACCTTAGTAAACTCTGGAAGCCCGCGGCGTTAGCAAGGATAGTCACAACTCCAATAGCTGGCACGATTTCATACCATCCTCGCTTACGCGTCGGGCTTCCTGTAACTACCAA
>CAYZVB010000321.1:2343-6447 GCA_964481315.1 uncultured Granulosicoccaceae bacterium | reverse complement strand
GTCCGCCTCTGTTCACCCGGCTGTTAAGGTCACCCGCACCGAAAGACTGCGCGGTATTTCGAAGCAGGTTAAGACGATGCAGCAAAGGCTTAAGCCACAGTAATACCAGTGTCAGCGTGCCCAGATAAAACAGGCTGGTAAACACCAGCGCCAGCGTGCGGTTGGGGCCGCGGGTTGCGTGAGGTGTTGTGACAGAAAGTACTTTGTCATGGTTTTCGAGCAGATAGTGCAATGAAACGCCTTCATCGGATTCGAGCACCACAGACTGACCGGATTCAAATCGTGGTAGTAGAGTAGCGGGCAGAGGCAGGTTTTCTGTGGGCTCTATGGCGACCTTTGACGTTCCATGTGCAGGCCATGACGCGATCAGAGCCTCGGGGGAGTCCGACTGATCCAGTGTAGTTGCCAGGCCAGTGGCAAACGTTTCAACCGGTGAGAGTTCATCTTCCTGGTCGTTGTGGTAGTGCTCGAACAGAGTGTCCAGTCCTACACCTATACCGAAAATGGCAATCAACATCACCAGCTATAGCGTGACGGTTAGTCTTCGCACGGTTACCAGGCGTCCGTCGCGAACATGTAGCCTTTACCCCAGACGGTTTTAATTTTCTTTGGCTTGCTGCTGTCATCGTGAAGCTTTTTTCGCAGGCGGGAAATCAGTATATCGACAGAGCGGTTAAAGCCATCGTACTCGATACCCCGCATATTGCTGACGATTTCATCGCGTGACATCACTTCACCGGCGTGTTCAGTCAGCAGCCACAGCAGGTTAAACTCGTGGGAAGATAAATCTATCGATTGCTCTTCCAGATACACACTGCGCGATTCTGCATCAATTCTAAAACTGCCGAACTCACGGATGTGTGCGGCTGCGGGAACGGTTTCATTGCGTTGAAGCAGCGCATTTACTCTGGCGAGCAGTGCTTTTGGCCTCACCGGTTTAATCAGATAATCATTGGCACCGCACTCAATACCGGTCACTTCGTCCGACTCTTCACCACGTGCAGTTAGCATAAGAATGGGCTTGTGATAAAACGCTCTGACTTCACGGCAAACTTCGAAGCCGCTTTTTACCGGCAGATTAATATCCAGAATAACAATATCAGGGTCGTCAATTCTGATAAGGTTAATTGCTTCGTCACCGCGGTCGGACAATGAAATATCGTAGCCGTTGTCGAGCAGGTAATCACCCACCCAGTCTGCAAGCGATGCGTCGTCTTCAACCACCATCACGTGGGGTTTTGTATTTTCCTGAGAAGAACCCACTAGAAAAGCCTCCAGCGGCTGCGCTTACGTGATTTTTTATATACCCATGCAATATTGACGGTAGTGCTGGCGACTGCCACCCGTTGTGCGTTTATGAGTGAGAATTCAACGGCTGATTCGGCTGCGTGCGAGTAAGTAAATGTGCCGTCGGAAACGGCGTTCCAGCACTGCAACGGTTCCCTGTTACTCCCGGAAACAAGACAATAGTTACCTTTTGCATTGGTAGCAAAAACGAAAGATAATTTTTGGTAGCAGGTCTGACCTTTTCTGAGTGCCACGCATTTATTGGGCGTTACCACCAGTTCTGCGGCCTTAGCCAATGGTGACAGCACTGTTAAGCTGATCAATAGTCCTTTAATTGCACTTGCGAGCTTGTCCATGGCTGATTACCCGCCATACAACACATAGTAAACACCAGCTTGTACCGCGTAGGTATAGTCACCTTGTGCCAGCGGACTGTCCGAGACTGTGCCGGGGAATTGCGAGTATTCTGCTGTTGTTCTAAAAATCCACTTTTCATTGAGTGGTAGCGTAGCACCCAGTTGCAGCGTCGGCATAAAACCGTCTGTTGCTTTGTATGCCGCAATAGTTTCTGTGGCCTCGTCTGCTGACACCCCGAAATAGTGATCAATCACGTTGTCAGAAAAGTACCTGACGCCAACTAGTCCGTGTACATTCCAGTTACGAAGCTGAGTCTGACGCCCAAACTGTAATGCGCCAATCATTCCATTGTGAGAATCGTTTACGTCACTAACCAGTTCGAGCTGTACGATGTTTTTGTCGAAGTAAAAACTGCTTCTAATGCCGGCGTTAATATCTTCCTTGCGATCGGTTACTGACTCAAACCCCTCAAGGTCATCACGTTCCACATCTGCGAACATGCTGGTCAAAATAACCTCGTGGTGGCTGCGATCCGATGTGTGTGCGTTAAATCCGAGAGTCACATTGCTGAAGCTGTTTTCAATAAACTCCAGAAAGAACCCTTTATATTCAAACCTGCCTTCCAGGCCGATATGTAATGAGTTTATGGTGTCTCCGGAGTCTTCCGGCGACTGGTCATTAAACCCGATAAGTGGCAGTTTGCCGGTAACAAGAGAAACGCCGAGTTCGGCAAAGCTGTGACTGCCGTCTTCGGATTGAAACACCTCCCGCGCGATATCGCCACCGAAGGCCAGTGGGCTTGCCAGTAACAACGCCGCTGCTGCTAGTGATCGTGTTTTCATCTGGATAATATCCTTTCCTGTGTGATGATCTTATATTGCGGCGCAAATGGTTGAAAATATGTAACAGTATGTACGCTTGGGTTGGCGCTAAATCTAATCCCGTCAATAGCTTAGCGGTAGGGATTGTTGCTGGTTGTAACACAATGTACACCTGCCGTGCGGGCACCCCCGGGTCGTTAAACTGTAGCAGAATGAAGGACTGCAGCCTTATACTGCGGGTTTCAACTGTGACAGGAAACAGCGCATGAAATCAGTTGCCAGTGGTGATCGTCTGGTCGCAAACATCAACGAGGCCGAGTTCAAGCCGTGGGTGTGTGAAGACGGTTCTGTCGATCACAGCCAGACGGTGTTGCAGCTCAACACCGCCAGGCCGTTCGGAGTAGGGTTTCATCTTTACCGCATGGCACCCGGTACAACCGCCGCTGCGCACCGTCATACCGGCGATGAAGAGTTCTTTGTGCTCGACGGTGACCGACAACGATGGTACCGAGTACCACCCCGGAGATCTGGTGCTAATGAAAAAGGGTACCGAGCACAATTCAACCACTAAGAACGGATGTACCCTGGTAGTTTATATCGAGCAGGCTGAAAAAGAGCTCCCGGAATCTGCGCGGTAGTAGTCCGCGTAGCGAGCGCGAGTTCGGTTGCAAAAATTGGGACTTTGCGTGGTTAGCAGGCTTGCCGGGTGTTAGCGATTTGGCACCGGCATGGTCAGATTCAGGGCGCTTGCACACTGCCTTTCTGCACATAGTGGCATTTGACATGGTGGCATTTGCTTGTGTAGAGAACTGTTAACTTGAATCAAGTCGGGGCCGGGCCATGCCGACAGTGTTTCTAACGAGCCAGCGGGCTCACCATGGGTACTGGTACCGGATTGACTGAATACTGTGCTACAGCGCTCGTCTTAAAAAACACAAAACCGTCCGTGTACAGCAACACCGTCCGCGTTCAGATGAGACCAACCTGCGCAATTCGACTGTTTTTCATGGCGATGCTTCTGGCATTCGTTGTGCCCGCTGCAGGCCAGTCACTTGACTCAGCAAGACAGATGGAAGCCGCGGGCAATTACAGCGGTGCGCTTAAGTTATACAAAGCGTGGTTGTCGGGTGGAAATGGCAGCGGTGCAGACCGGCGCTATGCAAAGTTAAAACTACCCGTCCTTGAAGAGGCTGTGAGACTCGGAGGAGGTGGCGACCTCGATTTGTATTTGGCCGCACTTTCAGCGCGCGCTGATAAAAACATTTCACAGGCGCTTGGACATCTCAATCGGTTGCTGGATAATCATGCAAGTAGCCGGCTGCGCGACGACAGTATCTATCTGATTGGTTACATTCAACTGATGGACCATTTTGACTTTCCGGCAGCCAGCAAATCTATGGCGAGGTTGCAGCGGGAGTTTCAGGATTCCCGCTATTTTGATTCTGCACTTTACAGCCAGGCGATTGCTGAAGAACAACTTGGTAATACCACAGCAGCTACGAAGTTATTCAACCAGCTTCGTGATCGGCATACATTCTTGTCGGTCGATTTGTTCGGTTTTTCGCTGGCTAAGCAACAGGTGAATTCGCGTTACTGGTTTGATCGTTCAGATCAGCGACTGAAACACATTGAGCTGACC
>CAYZVB010000321.1:0-2326 GCA_964481315.1 uncultured Granulosicoccaceae bacterium | reverse complement strand
TCTCATCAGCGGGTGAGACTTACACCGTACTTTTGAATCCCAGTGACGTTATCGAAGAACTGCAAATTTCCGATGTCGCAGACGCTAGTTCTGTGCGTAATGATGTAGAGCTCTTATCCGGAGTCGTTGACGGTGTTGCGAACTCATGGGTGCGTGTGACAGTGGAAGATGGTGCATTGTCGGGTATTATTTCAATTGACGGTCGTCGCCAGCCACTGATCGCCGCCGCCACCAGCGGCACTCTGGGCTACTACAATCCGCTGCTACGTCGCGACGTTCATGGAAATCGATCCAGTCAGCATGCTGATGCACTGCGAGCTCCGCAGCGAAGTAACCCGATTAGCAGTTACCTGGACAGTATTCGGGGCGGCAATCGCGGGCCTGACCCGGCCGCAGGTGTGATCCGCATTGTGCGCATGGGTGTTGTCATTGATAGTCAGTTTAATGATTACCACGGTGGCAGAGGGTTCCACAAAGCGTTATCCATATTGAATACGGCTGACGGAATCTTCCAGGACGAGCTGGGCGTTGCACTACATATTGAAAGTGTTTCAGTGATCAAAAATCGCAGAAAAGATCCGATGAACATCGGCGATAGCACCATTAAAGAGATGCTGAACAACTTTCGGCGCTATCGCAGAAAAAATTCAAAAATTGCCAAAGGTATTGAAATGGCAACTTTGTTTAGCGGTAACAAAAATAACGATGTGCCAATGGGCCTTGCCTGGATAGGAACGTTATGTCGCCGCGACGGATATGACGTCAGTGTAGTTACCCCGTTTAGTGAGCCCGGCTTGCTTGCCGCCCATGAAATTGCCCATACACTGGGTGCCCCGCATGACTATGAGACCAGTTGTGGTGAAAGTGGATATATCATGTCGCGGCATATTTCACGGGGAACGCTGCAGGCGTTTTCCAGTTGCAGCAGACAGGCGGTTGCAAACTACCTAGAAAGCGCTAGCTGCAAGGTTTACTGAGCAGGCTGAAAAAGAGCTTTAGTCTGCATCTGAAATACGAACTACACTGGCGTGTCGGTGGTTGGGTTGATAGCAGACGGTGTTACGTGAAACGAGTCGGCAGTGCCGAGTACATGCGGGTAAAAAACCTTTAACCACTCCTCCATGATCAGCTGTTGCAGCATGGCCGGAGATTCATGAATGGTACCGGGCTGAAAACTATGCCGGCTGCTCGCCAGATATGCGCCTGCGGCGTAAAACTCCATATCGGACATTAAATTGGCGGGTGAGCCCGAACCATCTTCAACCACCATGTTTGGTGCCTGTCCAATCTGATCACCACCCAACAGAACACGTATCTGTTTGCCGCTTTTTGTACGGTATGAAGCCAGTCGATTATCACCGGTCTGTTGCTGCAATTCACCGGCGTTGATGAGTTGCGGTATGCCTGCTTCAATTTCCCCCGATGTGCAAAGTACCAGAATGGTGTGATCTTTTAGCAGTGTTAGCAGTTCGGGTTGTTGTGATAAGAAACAGCTTCCGGTATTCAGGAACAGTATGTCGCTGTTGGCCAGTACGGTGGCCTGTGCCGCAACGTTAAACTGCCGGTAAGCCATTTCCGCCATTACGGCTGTATTGGTATCGTGCAGCATAGGTGTCAGATTGTATTTACCCAGTGCAGTTAGCACGCCCTGACCGATCGAACCGAGTCCGATAACACCAATGTTGCCGCGCCAGTGCGCCAGCCTGCAGCCCAGTGCATCGCGCAGCAGGGTATCAGTCGACTCAACAATGGCCGGACCAATTTCAAGATCCATAATGTGCTTAATGTCAGAGCGTGCCTTTGACAAAATGGGACGGGAGACCTCTGCAGCGACCTGTAGGTAGCCCGGGGTTTTACCGTCATCGGAGCCTTTAATACCGTTTTCGGTACCTTCCACAAAGCCCGCAAGCTTAGGCCCCAGGTAGCGATCAGCGGCGATTCGTGCAGCCGCGGGTGCGAAGTAGCCGCCGTATTCCAGAATGGCAAACGGTCTGCCGCGGGTAACATCTTTAAGGAGCTGAACCGCATACGCGCTGTCAGTCAGATGTGTGCGGGTGACATGTGACAAGACTCTGCCTGGAAACAACTGTTGAAGCCGCTGTACTACCTGCGGGTTGCCTTTTGAAGAACTGCCTTTGGGAATAATGGCAGCAAGTTGTTCTTCAACACAGGTCAGGTGCTCAATGCAGGGGGAGAACGCATGCTGCACGTATACAAAACACAGATCATCAGGTAGATCCAGTGCACTATGAATACGCCTGATGGTGCTTTCGTAAAACTGACGATGCGTGTAACTGTCGTGATTTAACATACCTCGGCTCCCGGA
>CAYZVB010000320.1:2625-6547 GCA_964481315.1 uncultured Granulosicoccaceae bacterium | reverse complement strand
AATATAGCCGGCAGTAGCGATTAGCAGGCCGAGGCATCCGCTCAACAGGATTGCCGCCCTTGTACCTCCTGGTACGGTGTCACGACGGCGCAGCCATAAGCTGGCGGCCCAGATAGCAGCAAGCCCCAACCCGACGTGGCTTAGCCAAAACAGCAGACGACCTGACAAGCCCAGTCCGTTACTGGCTTCCGGTTTGACGAGGGTGAACAACACAACCAACAACCCACCGGAAAGGGGCAATACCTTGCCGACTGGCAGCATGTCCAGAATGGTTCCATTCGCTTTAAGTACGCGTATGCCAGAGCTGTCAATCATTGTATTGGACCGATGAGCAATTGTTGCAAAGCATAAGACAAGCACTGATCTGGCAGTAACGGTTAATTCATCAACGGTCGATTATTTTCACCAGCGTATGACAAAAAACCTTTGGTTCACAATGAGTTGTCTTTGCCAGCTGTTGTCTTTATCAGCACGCAACCACTGCAGCTTATACGTGGATGGTTGCGCCTGTGCAGAGACTTAGCCGTTCGTACATTAACACTGGAATGCCGGCAGGGAGTAGTCAATAGTCGTTTCTCCTCTTTTCAACACGGAATCCAACAACATGAACATGCGTGCAGCGTTTCTATCTGTCCAAAGTAAATCCTGTCTTATCTGCCTGACGTGGTTGTACGCGCTGGCTGGCACCACGCAAAACGCGTACAGTGCCGGAGAAGGTTGGTCAGTTCTGCCACATGCAGGGATTAGCCAACTTTCGGATCAGGCCGGGTCATTCGGTTCAGCTGTTGATATTGCAGACGGCGAATTTGATGTCGCCCTCAATTCGGGTTTTACCGCGGGTTTGAGTTTCCGTCACGACTATTCCAATTCCCCGTGGACCACCGAGTTCGGTTGGGAGTATCGTTCCAATGACTCAGAAATCACAACTTCGGATGCGATGACTCTGGCCGCTGGAAACTACGCAAGTAATACGTTTTTCTTAAACGGACGTTACGCACTGGCTGATACGTGGCAGTTTACACCGTGGCTCGGTGCCGGAATCAGCATCCTGCAGGAGATTGATCTTGATAGTGAAGGTGCCGGGCCGGAAAGGTCTTTCTCGACCTCAGGTGACATTGGCTATCAACTAATGGCCGGTGTTGACTATGACATTTCTGAACGACTGTACCTGACTTTAGAGGTTCGTTACACACAGTTCAGCGATCTCGACCTGACGGAGGAAGGTGGCAGCGGATTGATTTCAGGAATCGACTATAAGCCTGTGACGGCGGGCGTGGGGCTGGGAATAAGGTTTTGAGTGATTCCATCCCGGCTATTAAATTTTTCTGCAACCCGTTTCTAGGGTTGCAGTTGCAATACGGCCAGGGCGTATCGAATAGTCATTTCTGCAAGCAGCGTTCAATCACTTCCAGTGGGTGAAGTGCCTGCTGTGAGCTGTTGTCCCTGAAAGCCTCTGCGCAACTGAACCCGTTGGTCACAACAACAGTATCTTTAGTTGCGGTTTCCAGTGCCGGCTTCAGGGCACGGTCAAAAAGTTTCTGTCCGATATGACGGGTTCTGTTTTTTATACCAAATGTACCAGCCATGCCGCAGCAGCCCGCTTCGGGTTCAATGACTTCCTCAAAGCACTGCTGCATCCATTGCCGGTCTGAAGCGCCCGCGGTGATTGCCTTGTCGTGACAGTGCAGGTGCAGCAGACCGCGTTTCAGTGGCGTGATGGCCGGCTTGTTCAAAGTGGAAAGCCATGCGGTGACAGTGGTTGCACGGTTGCCCAGATCCTTTGCGCGTTCATCATCCGGATACATGCGTAACAGCTCGTCTTTAAACACTGACAGACATGATGGCTCGAGTACGATGACCGGCGCTGCAGCGGGCAGGTTGTGCTGAAAGCTGTCCAGTATGTGTTGCAGTTGCTTTTTTGCCTGTTCGAGATATCCGTATTCGTATAGCGGGCGACCGCAGCAGAAATGGTTTTTGGCAACAGCTATGCAGTAGCCGCAGCTTTTTGCGATGTTTATTGCGCTGTGCAGCAGGTGAGGGCGGTAGTGGTTGTTTACTGTATCTGCCCACAACACAATTTTTTCTTTAGAAGTGTCGCCAATGTAGTAAAAGTGCTCATCGGCTTCAGTGCTGTTTTTTGCAATAGCAACAGTAAACGGTTCGGCAGAAACTTCCGGCAGTTCTTTTTTCGGGTGGATATCCAGAAATTTTTTAATAGCGCCACTGAAAATGCCTGTTTGCAGCGCGTTGGTTATACCACTGAACTTCGTTGCTTTCGGCAACAGTGTGCCAATGTGTGCGAGGAAGTAGTGGCTTGCAGGGCGTTTGTTCTGGCTAAAGTGTTTAGCCATAAACTCTGCTTTATAGGTGGCAATATCTACCTGTGTCGGGCATTCGGACTTGCAGGCTTTGCATGACAGGCAGTGTTCCAGTGAGTCGAGAATATCTTTATTAGAAAACCCTTCACTGATCAATTCCCCTCTGATCAGTTCGTGCAGCAGGTGCGCCCGCCCGCGGGTAGAGTAGCGTTCTTCACCGGTTGCCTGATAGCTTGGACACATGGCACCACTGGCGGCGCGGCACTTACCCATCCCTATGCAGCGTTCTGTGGTTCTGCTGAAGCCGCCAACATCTTCGTGGAACTGTAGTGTGGTAGCGACAGAGGAAGGTTGATAGTCGGGCCCGAGTCGCAGGTTTTCATCGACACGAAAGGGGTTAACCACTTTGCGCGGGTTCATGCGAAGGTCCGGGTCCCATGCCGCTTTAAAACGGTTGAATGCGTTGATTAACTCGTCGCCGAACATGATGGGTAAGAATTCAGCTTTGGCTTGTCCGTCGCCGTGTTCACCTGACAGTGATCCACCGTAGCGCACAACGGTTTCTGCAATTTCGCGACTGAACTCGCGAAACTTTTTAACGCCTTCCTCTGTGCGGGTGTCGAAGGTAATTCTGGCGTGTATGCAGCCATCGCCAAAGTGACCGTATAAGCTGGTGGTATAGCCGTAGCGTTTAACCAGTGCACTAAAGTCGCGCAGGTAGTTGCCAAGTTGCATTGGGTCGACAGCGGTGTCTTCCCAGCCGACTATCGGGTCCGGGTCTTGCGGGTGCAAACTCATGGAAGTGGCGGACGCGCCTTGCTCGCGAATGGTCCAGAAGTCTCTGACCATGTCGGGGTCGTGTACCTGCAATACAGACTTTACCCGTGACGATGCTTCCATGGCAGCCTGAAATTCGTTGCTGCGTTGTTTTAGCTTTTCTGCGTTGTTATCTGCCAGTTCCACCAGTAACCAGGCTTTACCTTCAGGCAGAAGAGCAACTTCATTAAGCCTCAGTTGCCGGTCGATTAAACCGCCGACAATTGCCCAGTCTAGCCCTTCCATGGCAATCGGGGTGAACGGCATAATTTCGGGTACGCTGTCACCGGCGATAAAGATATCGTCGAAGCCCAGTACAATCAGTTGTTTGTGTTTCGGGTTGTCAATTAAGTTAAGTTTGGCCTGCAAAATAGAAACGCAGGTGCCTTCCGACCCCACCAGTGCGCGTGCCACGTTAAAGCCGTTTTCCGGTAACAGCTGGTCAATGTTATAACCGGAAACACGCCGTTTTATGTTGGGGTACTTCTCTCTGATAAGATCGGCGTATTCATCGCGCAGTGATTTTAATGTGGCATAAATTTGTGCCCGCTCATCATTACCTGCAATGATCTCTGCCAGTTTCTGTTCACTGGTAGGCCCTACCCAGAACCGTTCGCCGCCGGGTGTTAGTACTTCAAGTTCAAGCACGTTTTCGACGGTTTTACCGGCAAGCATTGAATGCGGCCCACACGAGTTGTTGCCGATCATGCCACCCAGTGTGCAACGGCTGTGCGTCGCAGGGTCGGGGCCCCAGGTGAGTCCGTGTTTCTCTGCTTCGGCTTTCAGTG
>CAYZVB010000320.1:0-2615 GCA_964481315.1 uncultured Granulosicoccaceae bacterium | reverse complement strand
CGCACACTATACCCGGCTCCACCAGTGCTGTTCTGGCTTCAGGGTCTATAGACAGCACGCGATTAAGGTGTTGCGAGCAGTCGATAATAATAGCGTTGTTAACCGTCTGGCCGTTTTGCGAAGTGCCGCCGCCACGCATTAACACCGGCACCGCATATTCGCGGCATACATTTACGGTAGTGACAATGTCATCGATACTGGCAGGGAAGACAACGCCGAGCGGTACCTGCCGGTAGTTGGAGGCGTCACTGGTGTATAACGCGATGCCGGCCTCCGAAAAGTCACAGCGGCCAGTGACAGATGCCGTAAGCGCATCTGTCAAACCATTAGGTAGTCCGGCTGTGGTGCCGGACTCCGGTGCTTCTGTTATTCGGGCGGCTGTCAAAACTGACTCACATCCACCGACGCGCCTGATGCCAGTGATGCATTGGCCGCTTCTGCGAGTTGCAGAGAAGCGACTCCATCGAGGTGGTTGGCCAGTGGTGCGGTGTTGTTTTGCAGCGCATTAACGAAGTCGATGAGTTCGTTTCGGTAGGCGGCTTCGTAGCGTTCGAGAAAAAAGTGCAGTGGTACTTCACTGGTGACGCCCTGTTCACCGGAATGCACCAGATTGGTTTCGCTGTTGTTCATGGCCTGCAGCATTCCGTTACTGCCAAAAGCTTCTATGCGCTGGTCGTACCCGTATACCGCGCGTCTGCTGTTGGTGATTATTGCGATCTTGCCGCTGGCGGTACGCATGGTGACAGAAGCGGTATCAATGTCACCGACATCGGCTATGGCCTTATCGACCAGGCAGCTGCCGGTGGCGTAAAGCGATTCTATTGGTTCGTCGAGTATCCAGCGGGCAATGTCGAAGTCGTGGATCATCATGTCTCTGAATAAGCCGCCCGACACATTGATGTAGTCGATGGGGGGGGGCGAAGGGTCGCGGCTTATAACAATTAACGTTTCAAGTGTGCCAACGTCTCCTGCTGCAACACGCTGTTTGAGTTTGGAGAATTGCGGGTCAAACCTGCGGTTGAAACCCATGCCGCATAATATGCCTGACGCTTCGATGACTGATGCCGCTTCTCTTGCTGTAGCCAGGCTGAGGTCGAGAGGTTTTTCACAAAATACCGGTTTTCCTGCTTCTGCACAGCGTTTTAGCATTGGGGTGTGCGTGTCAGTGGCACTGGCAATAATAACTGCATCGACATTTTTATCACTAAACACAGTGTCAAGATCAGTGACAGTGGCATCGCATTGTTTAGCCAGTGCTTCGGCAGACGGCTGGTGAACATCACAGACGTGGCTTATTTTTACATCTCTAATCGACTCTATAGCTAGTGCGTGAACTTTGCCGATACGTCCGGCACCGATTAATGCGAGTTGTTTCATTGGTTTGACCGATACTATTTATGTTTGATGTGTGCAGACATCTGTTGAAGGGGGTGAATCATTTGTATTGTCTGCAAAGTCTATCAGGAAAATTATTGATGCAGATTTAATATCGGGTTTTGTTGTAGCGGGTGGATTGGGTGTTGTTCTGTTAGCAGCCGGGCGTGGACCTTTGCCTGCAGCAGAGCGTTATCCCTCAGCAGGCAGAAACGCTGTTCCCGCCCGGTGCCAAATCAAACTACCTTTACAAAGGACACTCGGTTGCAAAGGCCGCCGGTAATCTCCCCGGGAAGGGTGCTGTAATTAACGTCAATTGCTGCCTTTCGGGTCTTTACACCTGCCGTCCGGCCGGTTCGGCAGCAGCTGGCAGGCAGGTGGCAGACTGTGCGCTGTGCAACCGGTTGCAAAAAAAGCTTGCATGTCACCGGTAGCCCTCGCATAATTTCGCACCATATCCGGTTTCTTGATCACTCGGGAGGATAATTGGGCAATTTTGCGATAAACCACATGACCGCAGCAAACACGTCGTTTGCCGGGCTGCTTGCAATGGCGCAGGCGTGTGGTTGCAGCGGCGTGGAGTTGCGCAATGACCTGGCGTCTGCGTTGTTTGACGGTGAAGAACCGGCTGCGGCGGCCAACATGGCGCTTCAGTACGAGCTGCAGATTTTCGCAGTTGCACAAGTGGAATCGTTTAATCACCTGACCGTGGAGACAGTTGAGGCTGTTCAGAAACTTGCAGCAATTGCTGCTGCCTGTGGCAGTGCCGGCGTTGCGCTCATACCTGCCAATAACAATACCCGTACTGATCAGACAATCCGCAGGCAGGACCTGCTCGACGCTCTTAGAGAGTTAGTTCCCCTGCTGGAGCAACATGGTATATGCGGTTTTGTTGAACCGCTTGGTTTTGCCAGCGCTTCATTGCGTTTTAAGCATGAAGTGGTAGATGCAATAGAAAAGCTTGGCGCTGACCACTGCATTCGACTGGTGCACGACACTTTTCATCATGTACTGGCCGGTGAAAAAGACTATTACCCTGAACACACCGGTATGGTGCATGTGTCAGGTGTCACTAACCCTGATCTTCCGGTTGATCAAATGCTCGACAGCCATCGTGTGCTGGTAGACGCACAGGACCGGTTGCAAAATGTCGAACAAATATTGGCTTTGCAAAGGGGCGGGTATAGCGGGCCTGTATCGATGGAGGCCTTTGCGCCCGAAGTACACGAATACTCTAATCC
>CAYZVB010000319.1:0-6571 GCA_964481315.1 uncultured Granulosicoccaceae bacterium | reverse complement strand
GATCAGTACCCTCGCCCACAGTAATAAGCATACCTCCGTTCTCAAAGGTAAACTGCTTCGGCATTCCGTCAACAAACGCTCCTTCTGTGGAAACCTGGGTACCTGGCTCAATCAACTCTACGGTTGCTGAAAAATTGTCGTCTGTCTCGCTGGATATTTCTGCCTGTGAAACGTTTTTGTCAAACGCAAAGTAATAGCGATCAAAAGTGGTTTCGTCGTACTGGGTAATCTGAAGCTTTTCAAGCGCTGCTACCAGTTTCATGGTTAATTTGTCTTTGGCGATATCGATGTCGTAAACCTGAAACGCAAAACCGGGAAGTTCAACTGCATCGGTAATATCAACCGGCCCTTTTGCGTCAACTGTCATAGCGGCGCCGCCCGTTGCTTTGGCATTTTGAAACGTATTGACAGCCTGTACCAGGGTACCGGCGGAGTCTGCGTGAACATTGCCAATAGCACCAACACCAACAATAACGCTAACCAGAAGCTTGCAACGTACGGTGGAAAATAAATTAGTCATAGTCTGATAATCTCAAAGAGTTGTTAAAAACGAATTGGTACAGGTATTAGTTCTGAGAATGGTATGCCTTGCTGACAGCAAAGCTGTCTTCAAACCAGTGCCATAACACAACCTGTCCATCACGGGTTTTTGCACGCAAGGCAAAGGAAAACTCTCCAATCTCTTTGCCCGATGCGGTTGTCACCCCGTTCATCTTTCCAAATACGGCCACAGTATCGCCAAAGGCAAACATGTCGCCATTCTCCCAAAGCGTTGTTTTCAGATTGGATGAAAACACACCCAGAAACTCGAAAATAGCCTCCTTGCCACGGGTCTCTCCTATCCACGGCAGACTGGAGTCCCCCTCGTTGTGCCACACCATATCGTCAGCCATTAACGAAGACATTTTTTGAGTATCACCACTTCCCATAGCCCCCATAAACGCCATGACCGTATCAAGTGATGCCTGACTGGCTGAGTCCATTTGCTGTGCTCCGGAGTGTGTTGAAATCACTAGTGCTAACGTGACAGAAAAGACGGTTAATAAATATCTTCGTATCATCAGGGAGTTCTCTCTTTTAGCCCGCTTTTCCGGGTGGTGGATTTAGTATTAGATTTAATAACTGTTTATCAAACGAGTTGGCTTCTGTGCCGACCGGGCGATCAAACAACTCGTTAAAATTGTTACCGGCTATATCTTCAAGACTGGCATCTACCGAGACGACAACCTCATCGATTTCCCATTCGTTCTGCGGCACAAACTGCCAGTGATTACCAACGCTGTTAAACGCAACGCTGCCCGCTACCACCTCACCTGCCGACGTCAGTACACTAATGGCATCGGAAAAAAGAACATGATCAAAAGTCCGGTCAGGCAATAACACCAGAGGCTCACGGGTCCCCCTGGACGGCACTACAACCTGCCATGCCGCTGCCGCCGGCAAAGTATCCAGTGACCTTATTACGTGATATTTCTTAACAAAATCATGCGTGGTACGGGTTCCACGTGCATCCGGCCAGCCCTTATTTACAACAATCGAATAGTTACGGCCAGCCTGCAGCGCCGGTCCAAGAGACAGATTTTGCGCTACACCGCGCTTGATCCGACCAGGGTCCAGCAACAGCGTTAAACGCTTTCGATCTTCACTCCAGAGTTCTTGTTTAAAAGTCATAAATGCGGCTTCATCCGGAAGGCCTTCCGCATCTCTCAACTCAATAAAACGTACCGATACATGAGGCTTCATTGGCTGTGAAAAGTAAATGTAGAAACGCAGTGTATTGTCTGGAATTTCTGCAACATTCGGATATACCGAAAGCACTTTCGGCTGTGTATTTATTGAACCCGACGACACCACTACAAATTCATGCAAATGACTCTCACTGCCTGTGACCCGTGGATTCACTCTTATGGTGTATTCCCTGTCTTCTACAAAATCAAAAGCGGGTTTGAATGACAGTTCGTGCGCACTTACTCGACGGTACCGCCCGGCAACCGGGTACTTACCGTCGCAACACTCATTTCGGGAACCAACAAACACCTGCAGGCTATCTGCCGCGCTCACATCGTTTAATGCTGCCCCGGAATGCAGCGAAACGACACCTCCGGCATTAACCGGAAAACGCAAATCATAAGTTCCGGCGTACGCAACACCACAGGTACATAGCACTAACAAACCCGCTATTTGCGTAACGAGATCTCGAAACCGGCACATGTCGGCTGCCGCGCTCTATTCCGCTTTCTCTGTGTAGTATTGCGGAAAGTCGAATTCAGCCACCAGGTTATGCAGGCGGTTCGGAAACATGCTCATGTTAGAATCCATGTTTAGGCTGCCTGTGTACATATCACGTGTCAGTGATACAAACAGGTTTTCGCTTAACTTTGCTATTTGCAGTGGACATACCGTCAAACATCACCGCCTTACCGGTATCGCCAACAGGCATCATTGGAGACAGATCCGACTTGCCGCCCCGCGGCAGATCATCAGGACCATAGGTCTGTGCATTGTTAAGACTGGCAACCGGTATAACGTGAGGAGACCGGCTGTTGCTGGTGAGGAACAACATCTCCTGCCCCTGCAGCGAGTATGAAATCATGTCCAGTGGCTGGCCGTTGCCGTAGTCCATCAGTGTACGAGCTGACACTTTAGCGCCGTCTTTGATGTCTTCAAGATCAATCAGCACAATCGGGCTACAGGTATAAGCCGCCACCAGTTGATCCTTACCATCTATCTTCTGGATAGACATGGCACGGATGGGTGCACGCGTCTCATACTGATCATGCGAGATGTGGTACATCTCTACATTGGCCACAACCTGTTGATCGGAAAACGGAAACGGCAAACGCCTGAGACTGGAACGGAAATTATCGTAGGCCACACCGGAAACAAACAGCTCTCCCTGAAAATACTCCATATCCATGATCGCCAGTGAGCTAAGTTTAATATCTCCCTTCGCCGTATCACGCACCAGCGGAGGCATCTCACCGAGCCCGCGAGGTCTAAACGTAGTTTGCTGATCAGGATAGTGGCTAAGCGACTGCATCTGAGTGTCAACTGAATTCAGATCAACCAGTTCTATGGTTGCGTCCTGTGTTACCCTGACAAGGGCCGGCGCAGATTCAAAATTACCGATACGTGTTACGGAAAGATAGATATCTGCGGTAACCGGATGCACCGCCATATCATTGATTGCCAATGCATTTACACCCACCCCGAGCACATCTGCAACTTTTACATCAATATCACCAATGTTAACCGGAACAACCTGCTCAGGTGCGCTGCCAGCGGTAAAGTCCAGTGCGAAAATCGCCCCACTGTAGTTATCACCAACAAACAGCGTACCGGTATCTGAAAACTCGAGTGCACCGGCAAACTGCAGATCCGGTTCTGCCGCCTGCGCAACCGCGGCCACTGAACTGGCAACAATTGAACAAGATAACAATACAGTCTTTATCAGTGGCAGCATGGAACTTCCTCCGTTAGTATCTCGCGTATTGATGAAGCTAATGACGGTTAACTCCGCCGCTTGAATAAACGCCACAGGCATTACGGTAAAGACTAAGCACGTGTGTATACCGAGACAATACGCGATAAACCGAACACGACAATCGGCGAGACCGAACAATGATTGACCACCTTCGGCACATGGCAATTTTCGCAAGAGTAGTTAACGAAGGGTCTTTCCGTGCAGCAGCAAAAGCGCTTGGACTGGCGCCTTCACGGGTAAGCGAAACTGTATCCGAGCTGGAAAATCACCTTGGCGTTACCCTGCTCTATCGAAGCACGCGCAAGATCTCTCTAACCAACGAAGGCTCAATATTGTACGCGCGGGTCGCCGACATGCTCAGGAGTGCGGACGCCGGGCTTAACGAACTAAATGCTATATCCACAGAACCCGTCGGCAAGCTCACTATATCAGTACCGGCGTTCCTGGTATCGGGTCCGCTTTCGTCAGCAGCTGCAGAATTTGCACGGCAGCACCCCAAGGTAGAAATTTCGGTAACCTATACCGACAGACGTATGCGTCTGGTTGAAGACGGATTCGATGTCAATATCCGTGTCGGCTGGCTGGAAGACAGCACCATGATGGCCAGAAAACTGGGTGAAGGCCAGCGCTGGCTTGTTGCCGGGACGGAATATGCAAAACAATTCGACACCCCAAAACGCCCTGCCGATCTGGCCGACTGGCAGTGGATCCGGTTTGTACAGAGAACCGACAAATTTGAATTTACCTCACCCACCGGAGCAACCGAACAGGTAATTGCCAAAGCTCAGATAGAAGTTGACAGTATTGATGCGGTATATCATTACTGTACTGAGAACATGGGGGCATCCGTATTGCCTTCGTTTCTGGCAGAGCGCGGAATTGACTCAGGTAAACTGGTGAGATTGTTGCCCGACTGGGAGCTAAGCTCGCTCGGTATCTATGCCGTATGGCCGGATAACTCCCGAAGAGAAAGCCTGGCACTTCACTTTGTGCGCTTCCTTGTTGACCATGGACTGTGTTAGCACAGCTAATAAATTACCTCAGGGGGGCAAACTAGTTCTGCTCCACCGAAAGCGGTTTGTGAAGCCACGCTACATCATGCCACTGATCAAATTTATTGCCCACCTGTGGAAATACACCGATATATTCAAACCCCATTCCCCGGTGAAACGCTAAACTTGCATCATTAGGGAGACTAACTCCGGCATAGGCGTTACGATAACCACGGGCTGCAAGCTTGCTGAGTAATTCGCTATACAGAGTACTGGCAATACCCTGACGATGGTAACCTTCATGCACGTAGGCAGATGTTTCAACAGAGTACCTGTAAGCCTCTCTGGGCCTGTGCGCCGAACCATAGGCGTACCCGACCGGTACATTATCAATTTCAGCTACAAGCCATAGCCACTTTTCATTAGCAGATTGAATGCGGGCTGCAAACTCATTGACTGTTGGAACATCAAGCTCGAAAGATACCGCAGTTCGTTCAACATAAGGCCGGTACATCTCGAGTAGAGGACCAGCATCATTCACTCCCGCAATCCTAACTTCTACATTCACGGCCATATAGAGTTACCCCGAAATGCCAGGCATGTGCGATCAACAATAATGTTACACCAGACAAGACCCACGAAAGCGTAACAACTACCCCTAACCTAATGCAACCAACGACTCAGGCTTGATGAGCCTGCCACCGACAGGGCTCAATAGTCATATCACTGAATTTCGCAGTAAATGTAGAATTCGACGGGCTACATGCATACATACCAAAACTGACTACCTTACCGGTCGCTAAAGGAGGGTCGGATTTTCCCATTTCTTCAGTTGTCTCACCGAGTTTGTGCAAGTGGAAAATCCGCATTTGCCCGAACATTACACCGTCCGCCGAGGACTCAACCAGAAGATCCGGCCCTCTTCTATGTAACCGGTACCAGATCTGATTCGGTAGCGCTACGTCGGTGGTTGCCCAATCAGAGTAACCAAAATTAGTAACGACACTACCCAGCCGCGAGAATTGCTCATTTTCATACTCAATTGACGCCTTAAACCATGTATCACTATCGACATAGACAATCAGGCCGCATTGATCAAATAGAACGTTGTACACAAAATTAACTTTAACCGTAAAACTGAAATTCTGATCGGTTTCAAGCAGCAATGCAGGTGCATTATCATTCCTAAAACCATAATAAGAGCGTTGCCAGAAATCTGTCTCCGGACTCGTCGTAATCGACACTGAATCTTGAGTCACCTCAAAGTCAGTTGGCTTGTTAATC
The DNA here is from genome assembly GCA_964481315.1 of uncultured Granulosicoccaceae bacterium. Taxonomy (GTDB): domain Bacteria; phylum Pseudomonadota; class Gammaproteobacteria; order Granulosicoccales; family Granulosicoccaceae. The sequence goes on along the minus strand of CAYZVB010000319.1, from coordinate 811 downwards.
CATTTCGCCTTCCGAAAATCTACCATTTATTCTCTCAGCCATTAGGTTAATGCTTCATTTCCAAATAACACGCGCCACTCCTTTTTACCTTAGAAAAATTAGCATGCGCAGCGTCAATTAATACATAATTCCTTGCATGATTAGTGATGAATTGGGCCTGCAGCTTCAATGAGCCGACTGCATTGCTTTGTTAGAATTCTTCCCCGATACATCTACTCGCACTCCGGCTCAGTACACCCCATCCACGTCGCTCTCACGCCTGAGCGTAACGCCGCTTCACTCAGAATAGCAGATTCTTATCATCGCCTACACAACCAAACAGAGCCTGCCCCACACATACTGTTGTCAGTGCATCGCGGCGATATGAACCACAAAAGAATCTAAACGTGCAACGCTGGAATCATGTCCGACCGATACAGCAGTCCTGGACACTGCTCATGCTGTTTACCCTCTGGAACGCTACCCCTAAGAATTGACAACTCACATACTGTTTCGCAGAGGAAGCAGCGGTGTGAACCGAAAAAGAACGAAAACCTTAAACGCTTGCAGTTAATGCAGTTACTAAGCTTTGGGGACTACACATACTCCAAACATACACAGGGCAAACGGTTTTTATGTTTTTGAGTGAGCCATGCTCTTTTCAAATTCTAACCGCCTCAGTCACTCGCAAATGGAGCGCTGGCCAAATTGCCGTAGAGTGGAGCGCAGCGGAACGGCAATTTAGACAGCGCGGAATTTGTCGAGTGCACTGACTTGTTAGGGCCACTCTTGACAAGAAACCATATTGCAACCATAATGGAACCATTCATTT
>CAYZVB010000318.1:0-6585 GCA_964481315.1 uncultured Granulosicoccaceae bacterium | reverse complement strand
CTAGCAGCCATTGCAGTTCACGTGTACTGACACAAAGGTGATAGTCGTCACCCATGGCAGGCCATTGAAAGCGCCCTTTCTCTAAACGCTTGTACAGCAACACATAACCGTTATGATGCCAATACAGCAGTTTGAGTTTATCGCGTGTGCGATTGGTGAAGACAAACAGATGCGCACTGAACGGATCTAGCTCAAGGGTTTCTTGTACCGCAAGCGCCAGGCCGTCGATCTGTTTTCGAAAATCCAAAGGATCGGCGGCAATATAGACACGTGTGTGGGCATCCAGGCTAAGCACGTTGTCGCTCGATCACAGTGAGCCAACGGTCAATCGCATCAGTAGGCAGATCAGCTGGAAACTCAAATACGAATCTATTGCTTCGCAGTGTGATGGTTGTAGCCGTGGCGGTGGTATCGTCGATCGTCACGGGCATGAACTTCAGCCTCGTCGCTGCATCGTTGAGGATCCGCGTGTCACCGCTCAACGATTCTTTGCTGAACCAATTATAAAAATTACCGGCACTGAGATTGTTTTGTCGACAATACGCCGCTTTACTCATACCGCTGCTGTTCCACTGCTCCAAGTGATCGAGCCAGAATTTCCTGGTTTGGCTCGGCGCCCGTGCTAATTTTCTAGGCATCAAACAGGACTCCTTTGGTTAGAGTCCATATCCTCTCAAGATCGCAGGCAGTGGTAAATCCTGTCTTTGGCTGCAGGCTTACTACGATCCTATATCCGGTCATGAAATCACACTTTATGGAGAGTTTCTTGGTCGCTGGGTAAACTTTTTGTTTATCGCATCGGGCGGGTTGCTATTTCTTTCCATTGCAGTGTTGGAAAGCTATGCAGTATGGCCGGCTTTCGAGCCGATGCCTGATTTACGGCAGGCCACCGTAGAGCTTTTTAATGCCGAATTCAGTCGCTTTGTGAAGCTTACACTAATGATCGCCTCGCCCGTGATGGTGGTGGTTTTTCTCGTCGATTTGTCGATGGGAATTGTCAATCGATTTGCAAAAAGACTGGATATTATTTTTATATCGCTGGCGCTAAAAGGCATAGCGGCTTTGTTGCTGCTGGTCATTCTGATTCCGTCACTGGTTGAGATACTGGTCTCTCAACTGGATATGCATCGCGAGGGTGTGGGTGAGTTTGCAAAAGAGATTTTTGGCAGCGGAAAATAGCGTTTGCGAAAATCTCGCTGCGGCCTTTGTGTATTGTTTAAACGAATAGTGCAGCAGTAGTTGCTAGTGTTAGAAAAGGAAAAACATCATGAAATATAGTCTTATGAAAAATTCATTATCCGTTGTTCTTATCGCGCTGGTGATGGAGGGTTGCGCGGTTACCGAAACAGCTATAAACCCGGTGCCGAAACAAATGCCTGTTTCAGAACCTGCCGTCGCACCGGTTGATCGTAAAATGGTGCTGTTGGGCAAGAAAACTAAATCACCGATGGATTTAATTGCAGCTGATTTTTTGCAGGCGCTGGAACAAGCGCCCGGTTTTGCATCCAGCAATGCCCGTATCAGTACACAGCGGTATAAAACCGGGTTTGAAACGGCACTCACCAGGCGGCTTGAGCAAAAAGGCTATGAGTTGACTGAGGGCGATACCAATGGTGGTAATTATCCGCAGCTACGAACCACTACCACTGCAAGCAAAACCGATGCGTCCGTCGTAACTTTCTCTGTTCAGCTGGGTGGGGTGGCTATGAAAAGAACCTATCTGGTAAATCAAAGCTATGTCCGGCCGTTGTCCGGGCTAAAAGTTCGTGGTGTGGCGCCTGAGCTAATTGTACTTGATGATAGAAAATTTGTAGAGCAGTCGTTAATGTAGGTTATTGCGGCCACTACCATGCCAGGGTGGCCCAAATATTAAAATATTACTCGAATACCTGATCTTCAAGACTTCTGCCTTTAACGAGTCGACGATAACTGATTTGTTGATCAGACAGAGTTTGCAGCACCGTGATATCGGTCTGCGGATGTTGCTGATGGTTGTATTCAATAACAAGTTCTGTCGGCGTACGCATGGTAACAGCGGTAACGCCGGCGAGTTGTGTCAGCCGTTGTGTGTTGGGCGCAGCACCGGCCCGTAAGACAATAGAAAGCACACCGTCATTATTGACGTCATCAATGGCGTTAACAGCACGTAGCTCACCTGCAGCCAGATGTACAACAGTGCTGCACACTTTTTCAAGTTCGTCCAGATTATGTGAGCTGACAATAAAGGTGGCTTTGTCAGCTTCGCGGGTGATCAGGTCGCGAATGATTTTAACATTGGGCGGATCGATGCCTGCCGTTGGTTCGTCGAGTAGTACCAGTTGGGGTTGGCCGATTAACGATTGTGCGAGTAGCACACGCTTTCTCATGCCGTGACTAAGTTCGGTAGGTCTGGCGCTTATTCGGTCGTGCATTTGCACCAGATTCAATACCCGGCTGACTTCCTGAGCGGCTTTGTTAACACCGCGCAGTTGTGCATAGTGCTTTAGTTGCAAACCCACCGTAAAACCCGGGTCGAGTTGTGCATCCTGTGGTAGAGCGGAAATGTGTTGGATCGCCTGTTGGCTGCCGGCGCGGTGCCCCATGACAGTAACGTTGCCGCTGCTTGGCCGGATATAGCCGCATAACAGACTTAGTAGTGTGGTTTTGCCTGCGCCGTTTGGCCCGACCAGCGCGATGGGTGCCCCGGCCTCGAGGCTGAGATCAACTGATTGCAGTGCTTTGGTGCTGCCGTAGTTTTTACTTAACGCTTTGCATTCGATTAGATTGCTCACAGGTCGCGTACCTTCATCGCAACATAGCCTGCGGTTAGCAGTCCCAGTGTTTGCAGTAGTGGAACAAATGCGATTTGCAGTGTTTGCCAGCTGTTTTGCTGCAACAGATGTTTGATGTGCGCGCCTGGTAAAATCCACCGTAGCACTTCAACCTGGGGTATGTACCTGCCAGCCCAGAAAATCGCCAGGCCAATTGCTATCCATAGAATCACGGCCCAGGTGGTGGCCTGCCTGGCAGAGGTAGCAAATACCGAGATTAGTGCCATCGCCGCAGTATAAGCGGCAATAAGAAGTGCCAGGTTGACGAATACTATGACGGCGGTTTCCACGGCCACTGCAAACAACGCGGGGTCGCGCAGTAACACAATGACTAACGTGGCAATAATAACCAGCACCAACAGCATCAACTGTGTAAGTAGCATGCCGGTAAACCGTCCGATGAAAATACTTCCTCGTGTTGCGTGCAGGCTGATAAGTCTGAGGGTGCCGCGAGTCCGGTCTGTCGCAGTTTGATCGGCGGCAAGTACCAGGCAAAAGAGCGGAAACAGATACAGCGATATAAGCCAGAACACGGAAAATTCCGGCACCTTCCAGTTAAGCAATGATCGTATGGTGGTTGAGTTAATCATTGCACCGATGGCGTTGCCACCGGTGTTTAACCATTGCGCAGCGCCATACACACCGTAGCGCAGCAACAACCCCCACACCAGGGCAAACGCAATGATCACGGTAATGCCGCGCCTGGTGGTAAACGCCCGTCGTAGTTCGAGAGCCGCAATTAGCAGGGTATTTTTAATACTGACCATCAAGAGGTGTCGGTTGCTGATGCAGAGTGCAACCATAATAACAGCGAACGTGCCCGTGGAGTTGGTTTGAGCTTACAGGTCGGTCTGGTCTGCGGATGTTCGGAATAATTTTGTGAAATTTACACTGTATAATTTTCTTTGTGAAAATTTAGTTTGTTTGTCATAGGCTAGCTGATCCTTTTAATAGTGGAGGCGACGCGATGCAATTCAGACAATCTTTACTTTCTTTAGCGGCGGTAACCTGCCTGGGACTCTCAAGCCTGGCTCAGGCCTGGGAGCCGACCAAGCCGATTGATTTTGTGATAATGGCGGGCAAGGGTGGCGGGGCTGACAAAATGGCCAGGCTGATGCAGTCGATTGTTGAAAAGGATCAGCTCGCCTCGCGACCGCTGGTACCAACCAACAAGTCGGGCGGGTCGGGTGCCGAAGCACTGGTGCATATGAAGGGCGTTTCAGATCCTGATCACACCATTATGGTCACGTTGAATTCTTTCTTTACCACGCCGTTGCGCCAGCCTGGACTGGATGTCGATATCATGAAGTTTGCGCCAGTCGGACGCATGGCAGAAGATACCTTTTTACTGTGGGTGCACAAGAACGAGGGCATCAATTCCTTTGACGAGTTTCTGGCCGAAGCGCAAAAACGCGGTTCCGGCTGGGTGATGGGTGGCACCGGTAAAAATTCAGAAGACAACATTATTACTGATCATCTGAATGAGGCATACGGCCTGTCGATCAAGTACATCCCGTACAAAGGTGGCGGTGCGGTAGCAAAAGATCTGGCTGGAGAGCAAATCGACAGCTCGGTTAACAATCCATCGGAAGCGCTCGGGTTCTACGAGAGTGGCGATGTGATACCGTTGGTCGCGTTCACCGATGAACGGCTGCCGATGTTCCCGGATGTGCCCACGCTGAAAGAAACTGGCTCTGAGTTTTCGTACTTTATGCAGCGTTCGGTAGTTGGTGCGCCCGGTATGAGTGAAGAGGCGCTGGCATACTTTACCGAGCTGTTCGGCAAGGTATACGAGTCGGGTGACTGGCAGGAGTACAAGTCTAAAAAATCGCTGATGGGTGAATTTATGGCTAGTGATGATCTGACAGCCTATTGGCAAACTCAGCGTGACCGCCACGAGAATATTCTTAAAGCCTCTGGCGCAATTAAGTAATTCACTTCAAATAGTCATACACCACGGGACGCTGTGGTGTATGTTTATGCCGCTCAGATAATTATTGTTTTCAAAGAAACACGGGGGTTTATTTTGATTGTCGGTAGTCCCAAAGAGTCGTTCAAAGGCGAGGCGCGTGTCGCAATGACGCCGGCGTCTGCGCTTGCTTTGCAGAAACTCGGCCACAGCTGTGCCATCGAATCCGGTGCGGGCGACCTGGCCGGGTATCCGGACAGCAGCTATCGCGAAGCAGGAGTTGATGTGGTTGCCAGTGCCGCAGAGCTCTATTCACGGGCTAATATTATCGCTAAAGTGCGGCCGCCAACCACCGAGGAAATTGAACTTGCTGCCGGCAAAACACTGATTTCATTTTTCTACCCCGGTCAGGATAGTGACCTGCTGCAAAACGCTGTGGATAAAGGCGTTAACGTGATTGCCATGGATATGGTGCCACGTATCAGTCGTGCGCAAAAAATGGATGCATTGTCTTCCATGGCCAACATTGCCGGCTACCGTGCAGTCATTGAGGCGGGCAATAATTTCGGGCGTTTCTTTACCGGTCAGGTTACCGCTGCAGGTAAAGTACAGCCGGCAAAAGTGCTGGTCATTGGTGCCGGTGTTGCAGGGCTTGCCGCAATTGGTGCAGCGCAATCGTTAGGGGCCATTGTGCGCGCCTTTGATGTGCGACCTGAAGTGGCAGAGCAAATCGAATCAATGGGCGCGGAGTTTTTATTTCTCGACTTCGATGAGCAGTCCGACGGTGCAGAAACAGGTGGCTATGCGGCACCTTCAAGTCCCGAGTTTAGAGAAAAGCAACTTGAACTGTTTCGTCAGCAGGCACCCGAAGTCGACATTGTTATTACCACGGCATTAATCCCGGGGCGTGATGCGCCGAAGCTGTGGCTTGATGACATGGTGGCGGCAATGAAAAACGGTTCTGTGGTTGTTGACCTTGCGGCCGAGCGCGGCGGCAATTGTGATGCCACGGTACCTGATCAGAAAATTGTAACCGACAACGGCGTTAACGTCATTGGCTATACCGACTTCCCAAGCCGTATGGCAACACAGTCTTCAGACTTGTATGCTACCAATATCAGACACATGCTCACTGATCTTACGCCGGAAAAAGACGGCGTTATTGTGCATGATATGGAAGACGATGTTATTCGCGGAGCAACCGCAGCGTACAACAGTGAAAATACTTATCCGCCGCCTGCACCAAAAATACAGGCTATCGCAAAGCAACAGCCTAAAGAGAAACCGAAAGAGCTGACCGCGGAAGAAAAACGCGCTGAAGAAATTGCTGCGTTTAAAAAGGAAACGAAAACCCAGATAGGGCTTATTGCGATTGGCGCGGCTCCCATTCTGGCAATGGGTTTAATTGCACCTGCGAGTTTCATGCAGCACTTTATTGTATTTGTATTATCGGTATTTGTAGGGTTTCAGGTGATATGGAATGTTTCACACTCACTGCATACACCTTTAATGGCAGTGACCAATGCGATTTCATCAATCATTATCCTCGGTGCACTGATGCAAATCGGTTCGTCATCTTTCCTGATTACACTTCTCGCAGCGCTTGGTATTTTAATGGCTGCGGTAAATATCTTTGGTGGCTTCCTGGTGACACGCCGGATGCTCGCTATGTTCCAGAAATCTTAAAGCGGGGTTGACGAAATGGATTATGGTTTCACAACAGCCGCGTATGTCGTTGCAGCGGTACTGTTTATTCTGAGCCTTGGTGGTTTATCGGGTCAGGAAAGCGCCAAGCGTGCCGTTTGGTATGGCATTGTGGGCATGGCAATTGCCGTATTGGCGACGCTAATCGGGCCTGGTATTGGG
>CAYZVB010000317.1:0-6606 GCA_964481315.1 uncultured Granulosicoccaceae bacterium | reverse complement strand
AATGGGTGGTGATTTCGCAGGCCTCGGTCTGGCCGGCGCGGCGTGGGCCAGTATTATTGTTGAGTCACTGGTGCTCGTTGTGACGTTTAGCATGCTAAAGAGCAGTGTGATCGGTGGTTCGTTACGCGAGGTTCAATGGCGGTGTGACCTGCCGCTCTACCGCAGGCTGTTGTTAATCGGTTTGCCGGTGGCGGGTGTGGTGCTGTTACTGAATATTGAACAAATGATCATTACGTCTATTGTGGTGCAGCAACCAATTGCCATTAGTGACGGATTCGGCATTGGTCAGCGTATCTTTGCGCTGTTGTACATCAGTACCATGGGGGTTTCTATCGGTGTTGCCGTTGTCACCGGTGAGGCGATTGGCCGTGGTGATTTTCAGGTGGTGGCACAACAAACACCTGCGGTTTTCAAAAGCCTGCTTACCTTTGCGTGTTGGCCGCTTGCTGCTGTATTTGTGTGTGCGGGGTTGGTGCTGGAACTTTTCACGTCCCACGCAGACACCATAGCAACAGGTGCAGTGTATTTACGATTTATGTCTGTTGCGATGGTGTTCTATATTGCCGGCAGCGTTGTCACCGGGGTGTTTGAAGGTGCGGGGAAAAATATACCGGTGTTATTTGCCGCAGCGGTGGTGTATTTGCTGGTTGAGTTTCCGTTACTGGCATGGGTTGCACAAAATCCGCCCGTGGCACTTAAGTGGGTCTGGGGTATTGTCTTGTGCAGTGTGGCGTTGCAGTCTTTGGTATTGTTTCGACTGTTTGCAGGCCGTTACTGGTCCTCGTCCGTGGAATCGGCCAGCCGTTAACGGCCGGCCGATGTTACAGTGTTTTCACACTGCCTGTCCCTGAATACTTCCCTGCAAACTTCTTAATTACATCAGTGCGCTACTTCCTGTGCGCCAACTCCCGACTGCGAGCGTAGTATGTAAAACTATGGCAGGGACTGTCATGACCCATTTGGGGGATAACTGCAAAAATGCCAACAACATCAACTGATTAATGACTGACAGTACCAATCTAAAATGGCAACCGACCCGCAAAGCAGCGCTACAGCAACTGCAGGAGTTTGTGCCACGTGCAGGTCGAGACTACACGTCACACAGAAACTTCGATTATGGGGTTGATAGACGTGACAACGTTTCCGGCCTTTCGCCATGGCTGCGCTACCGCTGTATTTCTGAAGCGGAGGTGGTAAGCGCGGTGTTGCAACAGCACACCATGGCGGCTGCAGATAAGTTTATTCAGGAAGTGTTTTGGCGAAGTTACTGGAAAGGGTGGCTGGAAATGCGACCGCCCGTGTGGTCAACCTACCGACAGGAGGTTGAGCACCTGCACCGTCAGAGTGAGTGGCAGCAGGCACTGCAGCAGGCAACTGCAGGGCAGACCGGCATTGACTGTTTCGATCACTGGTGCACAGAACTCACCACCACCGGATACCTGCACAATCATGCACGAATGTGGTTTGCCAGTATCTGGATATTTACTCTGAAGCTGCCATGGCAGCTGGGTGCAGACTTTTTTCTGCAGCATCTACTCGACGGCGATGTCGCTTCCAACACGCTAAGCTGGCGCTGGGTAGCCGGTTTGCACACCAAGGGAAAATACTATCTGGCGCGGGCGGACAACATTGCTAAATACACAGATGGTCGTTTCAACCCGTCGCGCCAACTGGTTGGTGATGCCATTGCGTTAACCGAGCAGCACAACTTCGAACGTCAGGCGCTGCCGTCGCCTGATAGCGTTAAGCCGGGTGGCAAAACAGGGTTGTTGCTCTGCGATGATGACCTGCATCCTGAAGTGTCGGTCAATAGTGATTGCGTGATCGCATTCAGTGCCAGGCGTGATGTTTCGCCGCGAGGTACATCAGTACTGGTGAATAGTTTCGTCGATGCGTTAGTAACGAATACGTTGCAACGGATAGCCAATGGCAGTGAGTTGCCGGCTATCTGCACGACAGTGTCGCAGGTTGTCGACGTTGCCGTTGCTCAACAGCTGCACACACTGGTGACTGCCTATGTGCCGGTTGGTCCGAACCGCGATGTGCTTGAGTCGCTGCAGATTTCATTACAGGCCCGGGGTATTGAGCTGGTTACTGTGCGCAGACAATGGGATCAATCTGTGTGGCCGCATGCTGGCAAAGGTTTTTTCGCTTTAAAGAAAAAAATACCGTCGCTGGTTGATCAGCTATTGCCTGACAGCCAGCCGCAGGCATCGTTGTTTTAGCAAGCAGCAGAGTCTGGGAAATGCGGTACCTGTCATAAAAAACGGGTACCTGTCGGCAATCATGAACCGCGCCTGTGCGTTAGTGTCTACAGCACTATTCCAATACCGAACGGAGACCGGCTGTGCCGGATCATGGCTGCCAATGATAAATGACTTTTCACCAAACAGGCATCGCAACGCGCTGCAGACTAACTCTCGACGGGAGTGGTTGCGCCGGGCTATTGGTCTGGCGGCGGTCGGGGCAGCCGGTGGTTCACCGCTGGTTGCCAACGCGCAAACGTCAGGTGGAGTGCGCTGGGGTATCGAAGGTCATGAAGCGCCGGAAATTCCCATCGACTACTGGATTAATGCCGACGGTGAGCCGGCACACTTTTCGGTGCTTGAGTCGCGCGGGAAGTGGGTATTTTTAAAGTGTTTTCAGGATTGGTGTCCGGGATGCCACCGCAGTGGATTTCCAACATTGCAGGAGTTTTCGAAACGATTTCACGATCACCCGGATGTTGCCATTGCGGCTATACAAACTGTCTTTGAAGGGCACAGCACCAATACCGTTGAAGATGTTCGCAAGCTGCAGCTGCGCTATGAACTGCCAATTACTATGGGGCATGACCCGGGTGATCCGCAAACTCATACGCGGCCGGTAACCATGCGCCGTTACTTTACCGGCGGTACTCCATGGCTGATTCTAATCAGCCCTGAAGGCGAGGTGGTGTTTAACCACTACCATGTCGACTCTGGCAAGCTGATTGAGTTTGTTGCAGAACAGGTATAGCTCGCGCTAACGAATGCGCTAAACGAATCCGTGTAACTAACCTGTCGCACGCGCGTACGGTTCGTCGCTTCCGGCAATCCCTCGTCCGGTCTGCAATAGCTGAATAGCCTGTATAGTCGTACAATTGCGTCATGAGCGTACGGTTGAGAGAGGGCGTGGTGGATAACAAGTTCGGCATGTTTCAGTCAGACCCCGACGAGCCTTTAGCGGCGCCGTCGGGTTGTCCGGTCAGTGAAATGGCTGGATTATTCGATCCGTTTTCTGCGGAGTACCTGCAAAACCCGTATCAGTTTTTTGATCAGGCCCGTGATCGTGAGCCGGTTTTCTACAGCCCCGAATTAAACTACTGGGTGGTATTGAAATACGACGACGTAACTGCCGTGTTTCGTGACCCGGAAACCTTTTCGCCGGTTAATGCACGGCACCCGGTAACCCCTATTTGCCCTGCGGCTGCAAAGGTTCGTGACGAACTTGACCTTGCGATTGAACCCTCGCTGGTCGATGAAACTTCGCAAACCCACAAGCATCATCGCAAGATATTCGGCACTGCCTTTACGCCGAAGCGTGTTAACGAAATGGAAGAGCAGATTCGCGCCATCGTTGACCGCTATATTGACCGGTTTATTGACGACGGCAATGCAGAGCTGGTATCACAGCTTTTATATGAAGTACCGGCACTGGCGATATTTCTGTTTCTCGGTGCAAGTGATGAAGATGCGGTCTTTGTTAAAAAGCTCGGGTCGGACCGTGCCATTGTCAACTGGGGGCAACCGTCAGAGGCTGAGCAGCTTGCCATGATGAACGGTATGGGGGAGCACTGGCAGTTTACTAAAGATCTGGTCGACCGCGCTTACGAAAACCCAGGTGACAATTACCTGGGCGATATGGTTCGAATTCACCGCAATGATCCATCGTTGTTCACGATAAATTACTTATACAACGTGATGTTTCTGATGCAGTTTGCCGGGCATGAAACTACCACGCAGGCATCTGCCAATGGCATACGGCACCTGCTAAGTGATCGTCGTCAGTGGGAAATGCTATGCGATGATCCATCGCTGCTCGACAACGCAGTAGAAGAGATTCTGCGTATGGATACTTCAATCTTCGGCTGGCGTCGCATTGCCACGCGTGATGCCAAAATTGGCGGCGTCGATATACCCGAAGGCAGTCGTATTTTGTTAATGATGGGTTCCGCCAATCACGACGAGGATATGTTTCCCAACGGTGGCTCATTCGATATCACCCGCAGCAACGCCAAAAAACATCTGGGGCTGGGGTTGGGTGCGCACTTTTGTATGGGCGCGCCGCTGGCTAAGCTTGAGATGCGGGTTATCCTCGAACAACTCACCAAACGCCTACCTGATTTGCATTTGAAGGCAGGGCAGTCGTGGGAGTATTTGCCAACATTAGTGTTTCGCGGTGTGCAGAAACTGCAGGTTGAGTGGTAAGCTGTTGCGCTGATAGATTCCGGCTCGCGGTGAGCACCTGATGTCATCTGCCAAACCAAATACCCATGCCGACATAGAATCTGCCATGCTCGACCTGCTTAATAAGCGCGGAGTCGATAAATCCATCTGTCCCAGTGAGGTGGCGCGTCAGCTTGCCGGTGCAGATGCGTGGCGCGAACTGATGGACCTGGTACGCGATGTGGCCCGGCAACTGGCTCATCGTGGTGTACTGGTTATTACGCAGCGCGGCGTTGTTGTAGCGCCGGACAGTTTCAGTGGTCCGATACGTTTGCGGCTGGCTGCGTCTGAATAAGAAACAGTAACTGCTAATTGTGAGAATTTATGCCTGTTAAAAACCGCTTTGCAGAACTGCACGAAGAAATCACTGAATGGCGAAGAGATTTCCATCGCCACCCCGAACTCATGTTTGAGGTGCATCGCACAGCAGCGCGGGTTGCAGAGTTGTTAAAGGCATTCGGTTGTGACGAGGTGGGTGAAGGGGTTGGCCGTACCGGTGTAGTTGGAGTGATTCACGGTGCCGATCGCAGCAGTGGAAAGGTTGTCGGGTTACGCGCCGATATGGATGCGTTGCCCATCGAAGAGATCACCGGCCTTGACTACAGTTCAACTATACCCGGTGCCATGCATGCCTGCGGCCACGACGGTCATACTGCAATGTTGCTGGGAGCGGCAAAGTACCTGTGTGAAACGCGAAACTTTAACGGAACTGCTGTGATGATTTTTCAGCCGGCTGAAGAAGGTGGTGCCGGCGGACTTGAAATGTGTCGCGATGGCATGATGGATCGCTTTGGTATTCAGGAAGTCTATGGAATGCACAATATGCCTGAAATGCCGGTGGGTTCTTTTGCGATCAGGCCGGGTGCGCTGCTTGCCTCGTCTGATGACTTTGTGATTACTGTTACCGGCAAGGGCGGGCATGCGGCAGAACCGCATGCAACCATCGACACCACGCTGGTAGCATCGCACCTGGTGGTGGCACTGCATAACATAGTCTCACGCCATGTAGACCCGCTAAAACGTGTAGTGCTGACGGTGGGTACGTTTGAGTCAGACAGCTCTGCAAGTAATATTATTGCGCATAAAGTGGTTCTTGGCGGCACAGTACGCACGCTTGATAAAGAATACCGGCAGTCAGTTGAACAACGCATTCGCGAGGTGGCGCAGGGTACTGCCATGGCGCATGGTGCAACCATCGAGATCGACTGGCAGCCCGGGTATCCGGCAACGGTTAATACGCCTGAGCACACTGTATATGCAGCGCAGGCTGCGGCCACCGTTTCAGACCGGGTCGACGACAATACCGACCCGATTCTGCCTTCAGAAGATTTTAGTTATATGCTTGAGGAGCGACCCGGTGCGTATATCTTTATGGGTAATGGGGATTCGGCTGCATGTCATCACCCGGCTTATAACTTTAATGACGAAGCGATTCCGTTTGGTGCCAGCTGGTATGTAGGGATGGTAGAACAGCGTTGCGTCTTGTCTTAGTCACTGTGAGCCGGCCTGGTCGGAATGTTCAATAGGTTCATCTTAACGGAGGAAAGTTCATGTCTGTGATTTCCATGATTATAGTCGCAGTAATTGCTGCACTTCATTTGTATATCATGTGGTTTGAAATGTTTAAGTGGACTTCACGCGGCCCTAAAGTGTTTAAAAGCTTTCCTCGTGAGTTGTTTGAACCCACCAAAGTGATGGCAGCCAATCAGGGTTTGTATAACGGCTTTCTTGCAGCCGGATTGCTATGGTCGCTGTTTATCGCCGACCCGGTGTGGCAGACCAAAGTCGCCTGTTGCTTTCTGTTGTTTGTGCTGGTGGCCGGTATTTATGGTGCGCTGACGGCGGCCAGAAATATCTTGTTTGTTCAGGTGGTGCCTGCTGCAGCCGGGTTGCTGAGTCTGTATTTCACCTGAACACAAGTGTGGCGTTTTGTGTCGGGCCACTGAATTTTGCTTGTATTTACAAGTGTTCGCCCCATGTCTTTGGGGTGTTAACAAGGAAATCTGATTTTGATAGACAAAGCGAAAAGAAAGACACTTAAAGTATTATCTGCGGCAGCCGGATCTGTTGCTGTACCGGGGGCGGTTATTGCCGGTGCATCACAGGCAGGTGTGTTGCCGACGGATGTAACTGCCGGCAC
>CAYZVB010000316.1:0-6607 GCA_964481315.1 uncultured Granulosicoccaceae bacterium | reverse complement strand
TCTTTAATGTCAAGGCCAGTGGCGGAAGTGTTGGCAAATGCGGTGAGCTTGCCGGTCTTTTCGCAGGCATCGACAATTTCTCCCGATACTACCTGTGAGCGCGGAATCACCAGACCGGCGTCCGGATCCCACAACGCGCCCTGAATCACGTCTTCTTCCAGCAGCGGCATTTTCTCTTTGGCTTCGGCCGCACTGATCATGCAGGCGTTGGTGCCGAAAGCTTTGCCCGATGCTACTTTGCGCTGCAGTTCCGCCATGCGATCGTCGTCGCCAACCCGTGCGACTTCAAGGCCGCCCACTTTGGCGTAGCGTCCCATTTTCTCGTAAAAGTCGATGCTGTACATGGTGGTATGACAGGTCATCTGATCATGCGCTGTGGCATAACAGAAGTCTGATGCGTGTGCGGTTGAGCCGATATCTGTCGGTATGGCTGACTTGTCGATACCTACGATATTGTCCCAGCCGCGTTCAATAAGATGGTGGGCAACAGACGCACCGACAATGCCGCCCTGGCCGATAATGACCACTTTGGCGCTGGATGGAAAACTAGCCATGAATTTCGCTCGTGAAAACCGTAGATGGAAGTCGGTAAGTTTAATACAGACCGAAAGATTTGCGGGATCGTCGCAGAATTCACAGGCGGCTGGTTGCCGCAGGCTGGCAGCGGATTTTCACACTGCGACAAACAGCCGCAGTGGGTTGCCCGGCAATTGACTTTGAATGCCGGGTTTGTACGTCACACTACACTAGCTAAACGGTGCTGCAATAACCTGTGGGATGGGGTAGGTGTGGAGCAATCCCTGATGGTGATAGGCGCCGAGCAACACCTGTTGTGAGCGGTTGCCTGCCGGTTCTGCAGCATCTGCCCACAGGCAGTCGCTGGTACAGTTCATTGACTGGTTCTTGCGAATATTGACCGGTACAACGATTGATTCTTCGCTTTGCAATACCCGGCGCGCAACGTTTCTGAGCGTGTTTAAATCGAGAGAGTTATCGTCCCAGTGCACAGAGCCCGGGAAAAAGTGCTGCAGGGAAACCGGTTGTGAGGTGAGGTTGGTGAATTCTGCCGCCCCGCGTGCATCAATGCGAATGATCAGTTGAGATACACCGTAGTTTTCTGTGCTGCCGGCTGGCGGCAACGCAGATGTAACACCGGTTATGGCGGATGCCGATGCCGGGACGCTTGCCAACAGGCCGCCAAGCACACCCGTTGCACCAATTGCCTTCAGGGTGGTTCTTTTACTGTGATCGATCATTTACCGCTCCGGTTTTAATAAGTTCGCCTGTAAACCCTATGGCAACAGCGGCGAATTAAAACACCGGCAGCGTAAAAATCGGTTAATTCCTGCCGCTGACCGGCAGGGATCGGTCAGTCAGGGACTGACGACTGAATGAGTTTTGAGTTTTTCGCATTTCTGAAAACCAGCGGCTTTGCCTCGGGTTTTCTGCTTTGGGTAATCGCTGCTTCAATCAGGTGCCTGTCGGGGGATTTATCGCACACCGGGTCGGCGGCTGTGGCGTCGCCGGTCAGCATATACGCCTGACAGCGGCATCCGCCGAAATCGTTTTCTTTCTCGGCACAGGAACGACACGGCTCCTGCATCCAGTCGAACCCGCGAAACCGGTTAAACGCATCTGAGCGCTTCCAGATTTCATCCAGCGGTGTGTCTTTCACATTCGGGTAGTTAATGTCGGGGATAACGCGGGCAGAGTGACACGGCAGCGCGGTACCGTCGGGGGTTACCAGCATAAACAGACTTCCCCATCCGCTCATGCACGGCTTGGGGCGGCTTTCGTAGTAGTCAGGTATCACGTAATAGATTTTCATCGCGTCGTTAATTTTCTGGTCACGAAAGCGATTAACCGCGGCTTCAGCAGATTCCAGTTGTGCACGATCGGGCATCAGTACATCGCGATTAAGAAACGCCCAGCCGTAATACTGTGTGGTGGCAAGCTCGACATAGTCTGCTTCAAGCCGGGTGGCGAGGTGAAGCATGTCGTCGACCTGATCGATGTTTTCCCTGTGCGTGACAAAACAAAGCACCATTGGAAAGCCGTTGTCTTTTACCGCTCGGGCCATTTCGAGTTTGTGGTCAAACGAGTCGGTACCGGCGATCCAGTTATTCAGTTCACTGGAGCTTGCCTGAAAACTCACCTGGATGTGGTCGAGCCCGGCATCCTTAAGTGAGGCGACACGATCGGCAGACATGCCAATGCCCGAGGTAATCAGGTTGGTGTAAAAACCGAGTTTGCGGGCCTCAGCCACAATGAGTTCAAGGTCTTTGCGAACAATGGGTTCGCCACCGGATAAACCGAGTTGTGCAGCACCCATTTCGCGAGCTTCACGCAATACTCTAATCCATTGGTCAGTGTCGAGTTCGACACCGGTATGCGCAAAATCAACCGGGTTGCTGCAATACGGGCACTGCAGCGGACACTTGTAAGTGAGTTCTGCCAGTAACCACAGCGGAGCTTTGGGGTCAGACATTTAGCCAGCCTTCTGCAGAAGCGCCGGCGATAAAATCGAGTACATCGCCAGACAGTTCGACGTTTGGAAATTTTTCTTCAAGGTTTGCAATTATAGTGGCGACATCGTTCTCGCCGTTGCATTGCTGAACAATTTCAC
The DNA here is from genome assembly GCA_964481315.1 of uncultured Granulosicoccaceae bacterium. GTDB lineage: Bacteria > Pseudomonadota > Gammaproteobacteria > Granulosicoccales > Granulosicoccaceae. Next base: position 3,981 of record CAYZVB010000316.1, on the reverse strand, counting down.
CGGCACTGCCGCTCAGTACTTTCATGCCTTCGGGGTACAGCACGACAAAGCTGTCCTGTGCGGGTTCCCATTGCAGACGGTAGCCGTTTGCTAGTTTTGGTATCTGCTTTAACTGCGTTTCGTCGGAGTGACTCATGATAGCTAGAGTTCCGTGTTGGTAGTTTCAACGTTAAAGTAGGGCGGCATGTTGTGCACATAGGCCATGTGCATGGCGTCGAGCATCGACCACAGTACGTCGAGTTTAAATTGCAATATTTGTACGGCGCGTTCTTGTTGCGCGCGTGATGTAAAGTGTTCGAGTGTTATTGCCAGTCCGTGCTCTACATCGCGGTGCGCTTCTTTAATACGGTTTTTAAAGTAATCGAGTCCCTGGCTTTCTATCCACGGATACTTTTCAGGCCAGCTTGAGATACGCTGCTTGTGAATGGTTGGAGCAAACATTTCTGTCAGTGAAGAACATGCCGATTCCTGCCAGCTCGCGCGTGCCACAAAGTTAATATAAGCATCGACTGCAAAGCGTACACCCGGTAACACCAGCTTCTCACTGATGACATCTTCCCTGTTTAAACCGGTGGCTTCGGCAAGTCTTAACCAGACTTCAATGCCGCCGGCGCTGCCGTCGGTGCCATCGTGATCAATAATGCGCTGTACCCAGTGTTGTCTCACCAGGCGGTCGGGGCAGTTGGCAAGAAATGTAGCGTCTTTACGCGGAATAGTAATCTGATAGTAGTAGCGGTTAGCCACCCAGCCCTGTATTTGCTCGCGGGTAAGTTTTCCTTCATACATCATCTGTTGAAACGGATGATGAATATGATATTTCGCACCCAGTGATCGTAACTGTTGTTCGAAAAGTTCTGGTGACAGGGCGGTGTCTCTGTTGCCGGTCATAGCGAAGTTTCCTGATGTGTTGATGCTTGCAGGCCGGGCATGGCTACAGGGTGATTTCCATGCCATCTTCGGCAACTTCGATTCCGAGTTGCTGCAGTTCTTTGCGCTGTGCGGAATGGTTGTCGAGAATCGGGTTGGTATTGTTGATGTGAATAAGGATCTTACGTGCACTGCAGGCAGACAATTCTTCAATCATGCCGCCTTCGCCAGACTGTGCGAGGTGGCCCATTTCGGATGCGAGCTTGCTGCCAACACCGCGGGTTTGCATTTCGTCGTTAGTCCATGTGGTGCCATCTACCAGCAGGCAGTCTGCCTGTTGCATGGCCTCGCGGGTGGTGGGTTGCAGGCCGCCAAGTCCCGGTGAGTAGAATACCGACGTACCGGTTTTAAGGTCGCGGATTGTAATGGCGATGTTGTCGCCCGGGTGCGGGTCGTGCCTGTGCGGTGAATACGGTGGTGCCTTGCTGTCGATGATAAGCGGTGAAAACTCAAGATCATCGATACCGGGTATGCTAAACGCCGGTTTGTTGCAGTCAATCTCGTGCCAGTCAACGCCGCAGTAATGCTCCAGCATATTAAAAACCGGGAAGCCGGTTGTAAGGTCGTTGTAGACCATTTTGCTGCAGTAAACCGGTAGCTTTTGATGGTGTTCGCGCAGGCTTAGCAGTCCGGTGGTGTGGTCGATCTGACTGTCCATTAGCATGACCGCGTTAATGCCTGTGTCGCGCAGTTTTCTGGCCGGCTGCAATTGCGGGCACTGGCGAATCTGCTGGCCGATATCGGGGGAGGCGTTAATCAGCAGCCAGTGGGTGCCGTCGCTTGATACTGCGATAGACGACTGGGTGCGGGCGTCGGAGTTAATCTTTTGCTCGCGGTGCCCCCGGCAGGTTTCACAGTTGCAGTTCCACTGCGGATACCCACCGCCGGCAGCTGAACCCAGAACGAGTATTTTTAACATGTATGTCTATTTTGAGGCCGGCATGCAAGGTAGCTGATGGCAGGTCGGCAGGTGGTAAACCGGGAAAACCTTACTCCAGAGACGACAAAGACGATCCGGAGATCGTCTTTGAAGTTACCGAAAATTCGATGAATTATCGGCTGTAGCAGTACATTGTGACCTCGAAACCGAGGCGAATGTCTTTAACTGTAGGTGTTGACCACATGGTGTAATCCTCCTATTTGCAAATAGTTATGCCGGCATAACCGACAAATTAAGTGTACACAGGAAGGACATCGCACACTAGCGTTTTTTATCGCCGTTTTTTCGTAACTGGCTGTTAAATTTGGCACTCAACGGTACGCTCAGTCCATGAATTCGAAAATTTCCTGCAGAACCAGATCAGGCTTTTTTCTGCGGATATAGTGGCGGTTATCGCCATCAAAATCGCGGGGACCGTCGTAAATGATTTCGTAATCATCTTCCTTCTGGCTGGCAATCGACGGGATGTTGATGGTTGTAGTCTCAGCCTTTGTGCGCTGAATAATTTTCTCGAGCTCGCCACGGTCGAGCCAGACACCGCGGCATTTTGGGCAATAGTCGATCTCAATTTCGTTTTTTTGGATGATGACCAGAGCAACGTCACAGCATATCGGGCAATTCATATGCATAAATCTCCGTTAAAAGCGTTGTCGGACTCGTGTGAGGAATCGGTGAATTTACTCCCAAAATAGCCAGCGGCGAATATGATTCACGCGCGTACAGTAGCAGGGGCAGTACGTGGTTTACACTGCAGAACATGACAATTTCGCTGAAAATGTAATCTTTTTACAGTGTTTGCGATATTGCCTTTCCTGCGATGGTTTACCTGGGTTAGGCGTTTGCCAGTGTTTTTGTTTTTTCCCATAGAGCCGCGTCGAGATTTACCGGGTCTGCGAGTTGCCGTTTCGAGCCCGGCAGCCGTGCGCCCGGTTGTTCGCTGACCGCCTGCCCGAGTGCGTCGAGCCGCTGCCAGAACAGATCATCGGAGTAGGTGGCGGGGTCGATCACAAAATAAAACTGACCCAGGTGGTGGGGCGGGCCGTCGGGTAGTTTCAGGCCACTGACGTTCAGGGAGGAAACGCTGCCTGTCAGCGCCGAGGCAAGTATTTCGGCCATCAGTCCGAAACCGTAGCCTTTGTAACCGCCAGTTGAAACCAGTGACCCTTTCAGTGCGGCTTTGGCATCGGTGGTCGGGTCACCATTTTCATCGACTGCCCAGCCGAGTGGTATCGCCTCGCCGGCACTTGCAGCCATGGTGATTTTACCCAGCGCCACTGCACTGGTGCTTTGGTCAAACTGAAATGATACGCCGCCTGCTTTGGCGGGCACTGACATAGCGATTGGGTTGGTGCCGAGCAGCGCGCGATTACCACCGGGAGGTGAAACAACGGCAGATGCGTTGGTAAAACCGAGGCCGATAAACCCGGCCTCAGCCAGTTGCTCTGTAAAGAAGCCGAGCGACGTACAGGTATGTGCATGTTGTACTGCAAACGCACAGGTTCCGGCTTCACGTGCGGTTTCAATAGCCTTAGGTAACCCGCGTGCGAAAGCCGGTTGCGCAAAGCCCGATTGTGCATCGACCAGTACACTGGCGGTGCGCGGTTGACTGACTACCGGTTCTGCGCTGCCGTCGACCCTGCCACTTTGCAGTTGCGTGCAGTAGCTTTCAAGATAATACAACCCGCAGATCAGGTTGCCGGTAGCCTCGGCGACGCGAATCGCGCGCGCAACTTCAGCGGCAACCCATTCTTTGGCACCATGAGCTGTCAGCGCATTTTTACTGGTAGATTCGATTTCGTCGAGTGAGACCTGCGTTGTGCTCATGGTTGTTTAATGTCCTTTAGATCAGTTCTTTTTCTTCAAGTACCTTGCGTGCCACTCTGAAACATTCAAGCGACTGCGGTACACCACAGTAAATTCCTATCACGTGAATGATGGCACGAATTTCCTCAACGCTGACGCCATTGTTGATCGCTCCGCGACAGTGAATTTCCCATTCATGCATTTTGCCGAGCGCACCGATCATTGACAGGTTCATCATTGAGCGGGTTTTGGCGTCGATTGCGTCATCGCCCCAGCCGAACCCCCAGCACCAGGCGGTCATGGCTTCCTGG
>CAYZVB010000315.1:0-6667 GCA_964481315.1 uncultured Granulosicoccaceae bacterium | reverse complement strand
CTTTGGAAATAAACCGTGTTAATAATATTGCCATCACGATTACCGGAATGATCATTACCACAATCAGCGCACACATCTCCCACCAGAATATGCCTTTTTCGCCGGTGTTTTTCGCTGCAACCATGATCGGCATTGTCTGTACCTTTACCGTTGCCAGAAAAACAGCAAACAGGTATTCGTTCCAGCTTAACACCAGTATTAACAGTGTTGTGGCGGCGAGGCCGGGGCGGGTCAGTGGCATGACTATCTCCCAGAAAATACCAATTCTGGTCGCACCATCAAGTTGCGCTGACTCTTCCAGTTCAACCGGAAGGTTGGCGAAAAAGTCGTGCATCAGCCACACAACAATAGGCATATTGGCCACTGCGTAAAGCAGGATTAATGCGATGTGCGTGTCCAGCAGCTTTACCGCCTGAAACATCACATAAATAGGAATAACCACCACAATCGGCGGCAATATTCGTTGCGAAATTATCCAGAATAAAATATCGCCGTTGCCGAGCTGCATTTTAAAGTGACGCCCGAATGCGCGTACCAGAAAGAAAAACATCGCAAGTGCCACGGTGGTTGAAGCCCACCAGGGCGCTTTAAAATAAGTGGTGGCCACGATGATGCCGATAATTAACAGCACAAACATCATAATATTGCCGAACTTCGGTTTGTACTGAATACGTGCCAGTGCGTACGCCGCCATCGAACCGACCACCACGCACAAAATGGTGGAAAAGATGCTTATTACTACCGAGTTAGTGAATGCCAGATAGATCTTGCAGATCTGTGGCTCCATTGGTGTGAGAGACACAAACGGTGAAAGTACAAACGCCACACTGTTGTAAGCCAGTAAGCCAAACTGGCGGCCAATCGCGCCAATGTTGCAATGCGGGTCTTCGGTAAACTGGGTTCGCCATGCATTGAGCGTGGGCTGAAAGTCTACAAAAGGAATATAAAACGGCCCCTGGTTCACCGCAGCAGGGTCTTTAAACGAAGTAATCAGCACCCAGTAAATCGGAAACAGAACAATAACTGTCCAGAAGATCAGCAGTGTGTAGGCAATAAACTTTGCCGCCGGTGACATCTTGCCAACCGCAGGTGCTTCAAAAAGCCGCTGCATCACGGTTTTGCCAGACTGCTCAAACCGATAGCTGGTGTCGTTCATGCGCTGGTCCTTCTGATCCGGCCGAGCACCACATAGTTAAAGAACGATGCACAGACGACAACGGTAAGAATCAGTAGTAAGTACGCGATTGCCGCAGACGAACCCAAATCATTGGCACGCCAGATATACATGGAGTTAAGCGTCATTGACTCGGTTGCCGAACCCGGACCGCCACCGGTCATGATATTCGGCAGATCGACAATTTTGAACGCTTCAATCATACGAATAAGCAGCACTGTGACTGCCACCGGCACCACCTGTGGCCAGGTGATCTCGCGAAAGATCTGAAAGCTCGACGCACCGTCCACCTGTGCTGCCTCTACGTGGTCACGCGGCACGTTCTCTAACGCTGCCAGCATGCAAATAAAGATAAACGGAATCCACTGCCATGAGTCGCCTATCATCATAACGAAACGTGCCGACCACGCATCGGTTGACCATATCCAGTTTTCAAGGCCAAACAAACCCAGTACCGGCTGAATAGGGCCTTTGGTGACGTCGGCCAGCATGCGCATGGCATAGCCAATACCAAGCGGGGTGATCATTAACGGAATAAAAAACACCACGCGGAAAAAGTTTTTACCCGATATGGGTTGCGAGCACAGAAATGCCAGGCCGGTGCCTAGCACAAACTGCAGGCTGCACCCGATAATCACATAGAAAAGCGTTGTGTAAAGTGTGCCGATAGAGTTACCGGACAGCAGCGACGCACAGAGTATCCACGACAAAAATATACCCATGGCGGCTGAAATGGTGCGGCCGATCATGCCGACCCAGGTGGCTTTTTTAAACGACCGTAACCACCACCAGACAATGGCGATAACAACGATCGCAAAAATGATCATGCCAATGATATGCACGGGCTCGGTACGCCCGAGAAAGTGCACCTCCGCACTGCCAAAAAACTGTTTAGAGAAATTGCGAAACCCGACATAGCGGAACTTCAGTCCGTCGCCGGTAAACCTCACACGGCTAACGGCAAAGAACAGCGAGTAAATGGTCGGGAAGATGGCAAAGATCAGTATTAGTGTGACAGCCGGTGCGATAAAGAAAGTACCGCAATGCCGGTCTACCCATTCACTAAAACGGTCCCGCCGGGTTGCACCAGCCGGTAATTCCGGCTGGCGCGTGCTGCTATGAGATGGCATAGCCTCTTATAAAGTCAGACTGAAAACTTATTCTGAACCAAGGGCAAGGCCCTGGGCTTCAACCTGCTCATCACGACCGAAGCCTTCGGTGATTTCTTCCCAGCCTTCTTCGATGTTGGCCAGTGCTTCATCGACAGTGATCTCATCTGCAAGGTAGCGGGCAAGTTCGGTGTCGAGCACCACACCGGTGTACTGCTGTGCACCGGGGATTTTCATATCAGAAGCCATGTTCAGGTTGTCGAGTGCAGCGTTAATTGCACCGAGGTAGTTTTCGGCAAGCTCCTGCGGCATACCTGCTTTCACCCACAGATCAATGTTTTCAAGCTGCGAAACCCGGTAAGGGTTGTAACCTGTCTCACCAATGGTAACGTCAACACCTGACTGTTCCGGTTGATTCATGTGTGAAAGAAACGCATAGGCCGCAGCCTTGGTTTTTTCATCGGCACCCTTGTTGACCGCACCGGCCCAGCCGCCGAAGGCAGCGAAAGGCGCGTAATTCACACCGTCAATAGAGTGTGGTGCAGTCTCTGCAGATACCGGCACCAGTTCACCGGATTCACGGTCGAGCACTTCACGTGAGCCGATTGCAGCGATGGCATAAAGCTTACCTTTAACCGCTGTTGCATCGTCGGCAAGTTGAAGTGTTCCAGGATCACCCCATTCAACCAGCAGACCGCAGCGACCGGCTTTAAACAGGGCACGTGTGTCACCGATATCCATGTTCAGCTCTTCCGGTGGACCAAACTCGCCGGTGGCTTTGTAAAGCTCAAACGCTTTTTTCCAGCCCGCATTGTTAATAAGCGGCTTCATGGTTGAGTTATCGAAGTGAAAACCCTGTGCTGTGCCATTTGTTTGCACAATTGGTGCAGCAAACGTTTGAATCGCAAAGTACGACTGTGCATTTCGCTTTTTAAAGATGCACGAACCGTAGTCAGCTTCGCCATCGCCATTCATGTCTTTACCATGAATTTTCGATGCAACGTCCAGATAATCTTCCCATGTGGTTGGTGGTTCAAGACCGGCCTCTGAAAGCACATCGGTGCGGTAGTAAACCATTTGAAAGTCACCGTCGACCATCAGCAGTTTGGTTTTACCACCGACTTTCTGACCAAACTCGCGAAAGTACGGGGCAATATCGTCAAGCTGAATTTTGTCGTCTTTGGCGATGTACGGGTCGAGATCTTCAAGCAGACCTGCGGCATCGAGTTCAACACCCCAGCCTGCGGCGAAAACGCCAACATCAATTGAGTTGGTGCCGGTGGCCCAGTCGTTTTGAATTTTCGGAAAAATTTCTGCGAAAGGTACTTCAGTGACGACGATTTTAGCGCCGGTCATTTCCTCAAAGTCTTTACCGCGCTCGATGAGCGGGCCCGCAATAACATAGCCGGGGCGAGTCAGTACATTCACTGTAACGCCGCTAAATTCCTGCGCAACCGCGCTGCCGCCGATGGCGACTGTGCCGAGCACTGCCGCTAATAGCGATTTACGTATGGACATAAATTCTCCTCCAAAATAGTTGACCCAGCCAGTCTGAGTCCCGACTAACTAGATGTTAAAGAATAACCGGACTGTACCGAAAATACCACCGCAGTTCGCCGCCGAAATTAGCGCCGGAAAGCGTTGCGTTAGTGGTTTGAACGGGGTAGGTTGAGATTTCAGCTAATTGCGGGGAAGAAATGGAAACAGGTCTGAAATCACGCCCGGTACTCGTCACCGGCGCCAGTGGCGGTATTGGTGCCGCCACGGTCAGGTTGCTGGTGAAAGAAGGTGCCAAAGTCGTCGCCGCAGGAAGAAATACAGAACGTCTGGCAGAGCTTGCTTCTGAAACCGGTTGCCAGACGCTATCGTTCGACCTGACATCAGAAGAGGAAGTCAGATCAGCGCTTACCGGCCTCGAACTCTATGGCGTGGTTAATTGCGGCGGGTGGGGTGGCGAAATCGCCACGCCAATGGAAACCGACCTTGCAGTGTTTGATAAAGTCATCGACATCAACGCCCGCGGCACACTACTGGTGACCAAGTATGCATCAGAGTCTATGATTGCAGCCGGTAACGGTGGAGCCATTGTTAATGTATCAAGTCAGGCATCACTGGTAGGGCTGGCCGGTCATATTTCATACGCTTCATCAAAAGGCGCTGTCGACGCAATGACCAGAGTGTCTGCACTTGAGCTGGGAAAACACAATATTCGTGTCAACGCCGTTAACCCGACCGTAGTGATGACACCCATGTCTGAATGGTACTGGGGTCGTGATGACATAGGCGGGCCATTGCTCGAAGCAATGCCGCTGCACAAGTGGGCGACGGAAGAAGACTGTGCCGGGCCGATTGTGTTTCTGTTATCTGATGCGGCGGCGATGGTGTCGGGAGTTTGTTTGCCTGTTGATGGCGGGTTTACTGCGGTGTAGTGTAAAGTTGCACTTCGGTGATCTAGAGCAAAACAGATAACAGAAAGCCCGACGCGTAAGCGAGGTATGTGGTGTTGGCGTACTAGATATACGCACTACACTTGCTAACGCTGCGGGCTTCCTTTTGGTATCTTTGCAAATGTGGTCGGTGTAGTGGTACGGGGGAGTGACGTGGAGTGCTCGCTAACCGGAGAATCGAACATTCGGGGAAGCCCGACGCGTAAGCTAGGCCAGTGGTGTTGGCGTAATATATACGCATTACACTTGCTAACGTTGCGGGCTTCCTGTTGACATCTTTGCAAATGTGGTCGGTTTAGTGGTGCGGAAGTGACGTCGAGCGCTCGCTAACCGGTGACCAATCGAGGAAGCCCGACGCGTAAGCGAGGTTACGTAGTATTGCCATATTATATATCCCTTACATTTACTAACACCGTTAGCTACCCGGGTGGCGATGAACAGCCAGCCCCTGGGCACTTAAATTTTTAATTGGACACATTGTTGTAATCCTCAAGCCGGCTGGGCACACTGGTTAGAGAGTAGGATTTAATTGGTAAGTGAGTAGCGAGTGTAATTCCCATGAAGTTCACCTCTGTCGTAGAAAATATTTCCAAATCTACCGATCTTAAAAGAATCGCAAAAGGATCACAAAATCTGAATCGAAGGTTGAAGCGCCGGTTTTTGGGAAATTGAGGTGATGAGGTGCTGCTTCCGAGCATTAGTGAACGTCAGTGTAACTATTGATGAATCATGGTTGCTCTAATAGCGTTGACAAAAAGTCCTGGCACATTGACCGTATTTGCTCGAGTCTGTTAACTGAGTCTTCAAAACATCCACGCATTCTGAACTAACTAACTTCGTTACTATTTTTATCGGAAAATATGAAACGGGAAAGATTTACTGATACCGAGCTGTTTAAGGAAGTTCATCCAACTGAAAACAATGGCTTAGATTTCTCAAGGTTGTATACAAATTCCTCCGAATTTATTGTTTGGCAGTGTCCAGTTGACACACGCCACACCTGGAGTCAGAAAATAAGTCACAGAAGTAATCTGGGATACGGCTGCCCCTACTGTTCTGGCAAAAGGACGCTTAAGGAAGAATCGTTCGGGGCACTTTACCCAGATTTTGCCAAAGAATTACACCCAACAAAAAACGAAAAGTTTGACCCTTTCGAGCGGTCGCCAAATAGCAATGTAGTAGTAACGTGGGTCTGTAAAGAAGGCCATGAATGGCGATCTCGTGTAGAGGCAAGGACTAAGCCTGGTAGCAGTGGTCTTTGTCCCATATGCAAGAAAATTTCTAAATCCTTTGGCAGTACCCATAAAGATCTCCTCAAAGAATGGCATCATGAAAGGAATAAAGATATCGATCCTTGGGGTATTCCTCCAGGTTCGCCTAAAAAAGTTTGGTGGAAGTGCGCCCGTGATCGGAATCATGACCCATGGCTTAGAACTGTTGCTACTAGAGTTAAGTCAGATAAAGGCTGCCCAACTTGTGAAAAAGAAGCTGGCAACATGGTCTTTACACCAAACACATTGCCCAGTGTCTTAGAACATTCCGCGTTGCTGGCAAAAGAGTGGCATCCATCGAAAAACAAAGGAATAAACCCAAATGAAGTTAGGGCTGGTTCTAGCCAAAAGGTTTGGTGGCTCTGCTCCGTTTGCTCAAGAGAGTGGCAGGCTGTTGTTTCAAACCGCGCGCTTAAGGGGCGAGGTTGTTCGAGCTGCAATCGGAGAAATAAATCAGTTGCAGCGGGAAATATTGTTAAGACACATCCAGAGCTGCTGGATCAATGGGACTATGATAAGAACGAGGGTGTCAATCCAGAAGATCTAACTTACGGAAGTGGTGTAGTTGTTAACTGGCGTTGTAAAAAAAATTTAAGTCACGTTTGGACAGAATCTGTTTACAGAAGAGTCAAGGGAGCGCAAAGCTGTCCTATCTGTGAAAAAGAA
>CAYZVB010000314.1:6266-6667 GCA_964481315.1 uncultured Granulosicoccaceae bacterium | reverse complement strand
ACCCACTGTGTTGGCTCTGCAGAGAACTCGGTCGACTTTTCACCGTTGAGGTAGAACACCTTCTTTGGTGCTGTACCCTGATCACCGATTTTTTTACCGGCAATTTCACCTTTGGTAAATGCCGGGGTAATTTCATCGAACAATTTAATACGATTGGCGTCCATACCCAACAGGTTTCCGGACGGCACCAGCTTTTTCAAACTAAAGTATTCAGTATCTACCAGATCAAAACTGTTGGGCTGGGTAATGATACGCTTAGTCACTTCATCGGTTGTAACCGGGATGTACTCAATGGTTATACCCAGATCTTCCTTTGCCTTCGCGGCGATCTCTGCAGACTGGTTTACTGCCGTACCCAGATAACGGAGAACCTTTTTCTCCTGCGACATTACATACGGTGC
>CAYZVB010000314.1:0-6256 GCA_964481315.1 uncultured Granulosicoccaceae bacterium | reverse complement strand
TGCACCGGATATAAAGCTGCTGGCGACTGCCGCACCAGCTGTTGTCTTGAGTAACTTACGTCGCCCGTGGTCGATAGTATCTGTCATTGCTAACTCTCCTTTGAGTTGTGTGTGTTCGTGATAAAACTGGTAAAAACGTAAGGGTTAGGTAGTCTGCAACCCTGCTACATCAACGCATGCTGATCATCGCGATTCCACTGCAGTGAAACCGACTCTCCTGTTTCGTAAGGGGCAAGATAAAACTCGTCATCGGCATACGTCACAGTCAGTTCTGACTGTGGACTGTCGATAGACAAACGTACTGTGTGGCCGAGAAACTCTATATTTTGAATAACACTGTCGCCGCCGCGATTGAGGCGAATTTTGTCTGAGCGAATGGCATAGACGTGACCGGGCTCTTCAATCACGTTATGACCACCAATAAACTTTGCAACGAAAACACTTGCCGGGCGGTTGAATACTTCATACGGGGTGCCCGCCTGCTCGATACGTCCCTGATTCATCACCACCACCAGATCGGCAAGCGCCATCGCTTCTTCCTGGCTGTGGGTGACGTGCACAAATGCGATCCCAAGATCTCTTTGCAGACGCTTAAGCTCGGTACGCATTTCTATGCGCAGATAGGGGTCGAGTGCAGATAACGGCTCATCGAGTAACAACAGCTGCGGCTCGGTAATCAATGCCCGACCAAGCGCGACCCGCTGTTGCTGACCACCGGAGAGCTGCGCCGGCTTGCGTGCATGCTGTTCCGCCATATGTACCCGCTCAAGCATTTGCATGGCCTGTTTGCGCCGGGCCTGCTTTTCGACACCTCGCATCTTCAATGCGAAAGCCACGTTGTCTACACAGTCAAGGTGCGGAAACAGCGCGTAATTCTGGAACATCATGGCGGTGCCGCGCCTAGCCGGTACCAGCCTGGTAATGTCTTTTGAGTTCAGTGTGATGGTGCCGCTATCGGGCCGTTCATGCCCGGCGATCATTCTCAGCGTAGAGGTTTTACCGCAGCCGGACGGACCGAGAACGCAACAATACTGCCCGGCGTTGATCGTCAAATCGATGCTGTCTACCGCCACTACGCTGCCGAATCGCTTGACCAGCGATTTAAGCTGCAGATTATTATGCTCAGTGTGTTCAGACATAGTCAGCCGGTAGTGCGATCCACGAGGTTCTGTGCTCTCGCTGTTTTCGGATTCTATCGATTCGCCTGCCGGGCACTGCTGTTTAATTTGCAGCAGGCTGCTGCAAAATACTTTCATGCCGCAACACAGAACCGATCTTCCTCAACACCGGAAGCACGTTTGGCGCTGCACATGATTTCTGGTTTGCTCCCGACAGCCAGCAATCCACGAAACCAGTGTCGATACAGCGCGCCGCACCACACCTTTCCTCCAAAGTTAGCCTCCCATAGTACAGCCGCCGGATTCCATTGCAATACTGCTTGGCTGTCGGAAACCTCATTGTTATTACTGTAAGGAATGTAAAATACGAGCCGACATCAGCGTCAGTTGGTGATATTTTCAGCGAACCCCATCAACTGACGACATCATGAAGATACATCTGGTCAACCCAACACCACCGCATCAATGACCGCAACCGCCGCGCAAACTGCCCGTACCGTGGCTGCAGCAGAAACGGTTATTGTAGAAACGCAACCCGCGGACGGGCCCGAAAGCATTGAAGGCTACTACGATGAAGTGTTTTCTATACCTGGCTTAATCAACAACATCCGCAAACATAACGATTGCGATGGGCACATTGTCGCGTGCTTTGACAACACCGGCCTCGACGCGGCACGCTGCATTGCCAATGGACCGGTGGCGGGCCTCTGCGAGTCAGCGTGTATCATGGCTTCGATGGTCGCCAACCGGTTCTCCATTGTCACAACGTTGTCGCGTTCTGTGCCGGCACTGGAGAAACTCACCCTGCACTACGGTATGACTCACCGGTGTGGTTCCATTCGCGCTGCTGATGTGCCAGTGCTTGACCTTGAACAAGGCGATGCTGCCAGTGCCATCAAAGCGCAGATAGAACTGGCGATTGATCAGGATGCCGCAGAAGCGATTGTACTTGGTTGCGCAGGCATGGCAGATTTTGCCGCATCGCTATCCGATGAGTTTGCTGTACCGGTGGTCGATGGCGTCAGCGCAGCGGTTAAACTGATCGAAGGGCTGGTAAGTATGAAACTGACAACCAGTCGCGCTAACGGGTACGCCGCACCGCGCGCAAAGAACTACCTGGGTATGTTTGCAGCTGACGCTCCACCAGCCTGACCCCGGGTAAACACCCCGGGCTTACCTGGTTAGACAAACTGGTAGCATCACTGCGTTAATTATCTGCCTACCTGCCAACTTTGCACAGGCAATCAGAACCGGGCAACTAATGAGCCTTCGACGCACAGGCAATAGCTATATTTAAGCAATATTAACGGAAGCAACTGGCCTGTGGACTTACTAATAGCTTCTATGCAACGCTGCATATAAAAACAGTTGGCGGCGATCTCAACCGGCCTGACGAAACCCACCGTTAATATCAGTCGCTACACCGGTAGTGATGTGATGCCTGCCCGGCGACACTCGGTATCTGTTTTTACCTTCCCGCTTGGCAAGATACATGGCTCTATCAGCTCTTTCGACAAGATTTTCTGCAGTATCTTCCGGCCCCAGACAATAGGAAATTCCTATGCTTGCCCCGATATGTATGCTGACGCTGAGATCAAATTCTCCGCTCAGTTGAGCCAGCACATTCGCGGCTACTTTCTCACAATCGTCAGGCTGAACAAGATCAACAACCACCGAAAACTCATCGCCTCCAAGTCTGAAAAGTTGTTGAGTCTTTGCAAGAACACGGTCAAGTCTCAACGCAATTTGCTTCAGCAAGGCATCACCTTCATTGTGACCGAGTGAATCATTGATTTGTTTGAAGCCGTCCAAATCAATAAATAGCAATCCGAAATCGCATCCACCGGCCCGGTGCTGATTGATTTTTTCCTTCAAACATTTTTCGAAACTCAACCGGTTTTGCGCATTGGTCAACGGATCTCTGGTCGCCAGCACGGTCGCATTGTTGAATTCGAATAGCCGGATAACAACGCCTCCCGCACACAACTTTCTTCGAACAACTTATGCATGAGCGCCGTTATTTCAGACTCTGTCAGAGCAACAGGCTGATTTGCAACGCTACACCAGGCACCAATATTTCCTTCAATCATCTGCCTCTTAACTGACCACAGGCTAAACTCAGTCACCTGAAAATTGGTGATTGCCGACATTGCCGCCACTTCAGCAAGTTCAGAGATAGAGTTACTGCGAGCCAGCGACTCGGCAAGTTCGACGAGCGCATTCGCCTGTGTCAGTTCGACCCGCGTCTGATGCAGCAATTGCGAATTTCTGATGGCTATTCCGGCAATGCTTGAAAACTGCTGCAGTATGTCGAGTTGGTTCTCGATAGAAGTACTGTCAATCGAGAACATAATACCAACAATGCCTTTGATATCTCCCGCTGCCATCATTGGAATAGCACAGGCCTGTTTGACTGTTTTTATGTGATTAAGGCGTTTCCCGAACCGGTTATAGTCACTGATACACTGCACAAAACCAGATGCTAAAGCCGCCCCTGCCATACCCTCGTCAGGTTGCAACACCTGACCGACAGGTGCCACCTTTTCACCGGCCACTTGTGCCAGCCTGAGGTAACGGTTCTGTCCATCAAATTCAACCAGATGTACAAATGTAGATGTCGCACCAGTAAGGTTGATTAGTTGATTTGTAATCAGTTCCAGTAGCACGTCCTGACTCTGATTACTGGCTACCTGTTCAGTCAGTACCTTGATGGCGAGCAGGATTTGCTCCCGCAGATTATCCTCGACGCGAGCCGCACTATTGTGATTTTTCGGGAAAATGTCCTTACCCATCTGGTATTGCAAATCGAGACATAATCGGCATTTAACGGCAATCCAAAATCGATTTGCAATGCAATGCAAAAAAACCAGTCGATTCGGCAGTTACCCTTAAATATTCTTTGACGCACATCACACTTTCTGCCGGTCGCCATAGTACGTGTTTTACCGCAGGCCCGGCTCAACGCGGCAGCGTGTATTCAGTAACTGCGAATGTCGGCAGCGGGGCTATTGCGAGTCAGTCGCCGCTGTATATCAATTGTCGGGGGAACAGCAACGCTTTGAGCCAGCAATAATCAAACCCCTGACCGGTATCGCCACTGGCGTCAATGGGCCTCTGGTGGCTAGATGAATTTCGTCGACCATTCCAACACACCTGACTGTCAGCCAGGTCAGACAATCCACTGCCACGGTGTTAAACTCGGTTCAATATTTTGTTCCCAGTTTGCGAAGGAACCTGAATGCGAATAGTGGTTTATGACTGTGTCACCGGAGACGCACTCACTGAAAAATACGGCCGCACCGGCCCGCAGGTCATTCGCTGGATTGAGAAATACCTGCCGGAGGCTAACTTCTCGTGGATCCATGTCGCCGGCAATGCAGCCCTGCCCAACCCCGAAGAAACCGACGGCATTATCATTTCCGGTTCCGAAAAAGGTGTCTACGACGAAACCGAATGGATGCAGCCGCTGCGGAATAACCTGAATAAAATGCGTACTGCCAATACGCCGATGTTTGGCATTTGTTTCGGCCATCAGATCATGGCCGATGTTTTCGGCGGTAAAGCCGAAAAATCTGACAAAGGGTTTGTTACCGGCTCGCGGGAATTCGACGATCGCGGTACCAGCGCGCATGCATTTCTGGCCCATCAGGATCAGGTCCACGAAGTACCTCCCGATGCAACAGTTATTGCCTCGGCACCCCACTGTCCGGTCGCCGCGCTGTCGTATGACTTTCCGGCATTATCAGTACAGTTTCACCCGGAGTACGATCGCGAGTTTGCCACCGACCTTATCGATATGTTTGGTGCGGAACTCATGTCCAACAGTGAGCTGGCTGCTGCGCGTGAAAGTTTATCGGCAGATGTTGCCGATGATCTGTGGTGCAAAGAGGTAGCTGACTTTTTCCGTCAACACTGCTCCTGATTATACAAACACCGGCACAGGCATCGAATACGCTATGCAGTTCCACCACAACCCCATAGCCTGACAAAGATTCAATAACATGGGCACAGTCAGAAACATACTGTTTATCATGTGTGATCAGCTCCGGTGGGACTACCTTTCCTGCACAGGTCATCCGCACCTTCACACACCGCACATCGATGCATTAGCAAAACGCGGTGTACGGTTTGATCGCGCCTACGTACAGTCGCCGGTGTGCGGACCAAGCCGTATGTCAACCTATACCGGCCGCTATGTGCACTCGCACGGTGCCAGCTGGAATTTCGTACCGTTAAAAGCAGGTGAAATGACAATCGGTGATCACCTGCGACCACAGGGTGTTCAGTCGGTACTCATCGGTAAAACACATATGCGTGCCGATGCACCCGGTATGGCGCGACTGGGTATTGATCCGCAGGGGCCGATTGGCGTGCGTATTGCCGAATGTGGTTTTGATCCGTTCGAACGCGATGACGGTATTCACCCTTACAGCGGTCACGACCCGAACCCGCGCTACAACAGCAACCTGAATAGCGCCGGTCTCACCAGTGATAACCCGTGGGAAGAATGGGCCAATGCAACTGAAAGCAACGATGGTCAATTGCTTTCCGGCTGGTTTCTTAAGTATTCCAACCGCCCTGCCCGTGTCCCTGATGAAAAGGCAGAAACGCCTTATATCACCGACCGCGCTATCGACTTCATTAACCAGGCAGGCCCGCAGCCATGGGTCGCGCACGTTTCTTATATCAAACCACACTGGCCCTATATTGTGCCGGAACCGTATGCATCGATGTACGGGCCGGAACACGTATTAGCCGCAAAGCGCGACCCTCTCGAAAAGCACAACCCGCATCCGGTTTACGCAGCCATGCAACAGCATCGCGTCAGTCGCAACTTTTCACGCGATGAGGTTCGTGAAACTGTCATCCCTGCGTACATGGGTTTAATAAAACAACTGGACGATCAAATCGGACGTCTGCTGTCACACCTTGATAATAAAGGTTTAACAGCCGAGACCATGATCGTCTTTACTTCTGATCACGGTGATTATCTTGGTGATCACTGGATGGGTGAAAAAGACCTGTTTCACGAGCAGGCTATTCATGTACCTTTAATAATCGCAGACCCGGACACAAGGGCAAATAACACCCGCGGACAGATCAACACCGATCTGGTAGAAATGATCGATCTTCTGCCA
>CAYZVB010000313.1:0-6685 GCA_964481315.1 uncultured Granulosicoccaceae bacterium | reverse complement strand
CAACGTGGTTGGCAGCCAGTGCAGATTCAGCACCTGATTCAACGTTACCGAACAAAGTAGCAACACCATCAGTCAGGTTGACAGATATGCTGGCAGAGCTCACGCCGACAATAGAATCGAGGGGCTGAGTGCCTGAGCTCAGACCCATGGCAGAGGCAGTACCGATTGAAAGAGCGCCGGCGATGGCGAGAGCAGCAATTGATTTTGAAAGTTTCATCGTGGTTTCCTTAGAGTTAAAAAGTAGTTGGTTAAATTTAGTGATTAGTTGTGAGTGATCAGGTTGATTACGCGATCAACGCCTTCGATTTTCTCAACGTGGTTGGCAGCCAGTGCAGATTCAGCACCTGATTCAACGTTACCGAACAATGTGGCAACACCGTCAGTCAGGTTGACAGATATGCTGGCAGAGCTCACGCCCACAATAGAATCAAGGGGCTGAGTGCCTGAGCTCAGGCCCATGGCAGAAGCAGTACCGATTGAAAGGGCGCCGGTGATAGCCAGAGCAGCGAGGGTTTTGGCGTTTAAAAGTTTCATTTTTCATTTCCTGTGTTGTAAAGATTATTAAGTTGTCTGGTTATGCACATCAACTGTGTACGGTAATTAAGAGTGCTGGAATTTGAGATGGTTCGAGCGTGTTTGGTCTTATTCCATAACGTTTTACTAACAGTCAATAACGGCTCTGTGATACTTGTAACCGGACTCTCTGAAGGTGGTGGTTTGTCTGTATTCGGGAAAGGTTTATTCGACCCAGTAACAACCAGGTCATTTCCAGTTGCCGCAGTAGAACAATAGTTCTTGTGTTTGATAGTTGTGAATTAGAAGTCGCGGTGAAAAGTGTAACTACTGCAATAAGCGTGGTTGCTACTAACCGGTTGGGGAGTCCGGTAGGGGTGTGAATATGAAAGCTGTCAGGGGCAGGTGTATTCAACGAGTGGCGCAGGTTGCACCACTCGCTTATAAGTTTGTCACAATACTAATTCCAGGTAATCAGATTGATAACGTGATCTACACCTTCAATGTCTGCTACGCGTTCTTCCACCATCGCGGCTTCAGCACCTGATTCTGCATCGCCAAAAAGTGTTGCAATACCGTCGCTAACATTTACCGACAATCGCGGACTGGTTGCTTCCAGTATGGAATTAAGTGGTTGTGTGCCAATTTCGGGAAGATTTGCCGAGGCGGTTCCCATTGACATTGCGCCGGTCAGGCCTAATGCCATCATGGTTTTAGTGTTTAAGTTTTTCATTTTTTGTTTTCCTTGTGATTTTAAGTTTTAGTTGAAAGTAACCAGGTTGATCACCTGTTCTACGCCATTCATCTGAGCAACCAGATTTTCTGCAAGGCGGGCTTCGGTGGCAGACTCTGTTGTGCCGAACAGTGTGGCAATACCGTTTTTCACCGTAATAGAGAGATTGACGCCGCTCGCACCAATATCCGATTGCAGGCCGGTGTTCGTCTGTAGTGTGATAGCAGCGCCGGTGCAGGGAATTGACATGGCGCCTGCCACATCATTGGTGGCAACGGTACGTGAGTTTGTTAAGTTCATTTCCGTTATCCTTTGTTAACCCGCCCGGCTGATATCAGTCGGGCTCATTACCCTTCGGGGTTTGTGACACACTGAATACCCAGTGCCTGAAAAATAGGAACAGAAAATATGGGGATGGTTCTGCCGTATCGGCGCCGTTGCGGTAACGATTTTCTAACGGTTTATCACGGAGTTTGTGATAATTGGTTGTGAAATTACTAACCACCTCAAGCGCTGGTGCGATCGGTTGAACCGGGAACCAGGCCTCGGGCCTCATCGCGCTGGCAGCGTCTTGCGTCGCCGTGTGCTGGCAGCCACAGCGTTAGCTCATGCCTGCCAGGACGGTATGGTCGCCGTGCACTTTGTATTGTTGCCGCTGCTGTCACTGAGTCTGGGCCTGAGCTACACGCAGGTGGGTATGTTGAAGGCTGCCGCCAGTGTTGCCATGTCGTGTCTTGAGATCCCGTCCGGGTTGCTGGCTAAACGTTTCGGTGAGCGACGACTGCTGCTGGCCGGACTTATTGGTGCGGCTGCAGGATATGCCGGTCTGGCGCGTGCCAATGGTTTTTATATGGCGCTGCTGTTTATTCTGCTGGCCGGTTGCGGTGCAGCATTTCAGCATGCGCTGTCGTCTTCGCTGCTGGTGCATCACTTTGCAGCGGCTGAACGCAGGCGTGTGCTGGGTGGTTATAACGCCAGTGGCGATGTTGGAAAGTTGCTTTACACCGGATTGTTCAGTGCGCTGGTTGGTGCCGGGTTGTCGTGGAACTTTGTGGTTGCCCTGATAGCGCTCACCGCATTATGTGCTGCCATTGGTGTCGTCAGGTTGTTAAAAGGCGTGGGGCACTCGCCATGTCATAGTGCTGAGCGCGATACCTCCGCTACTGGTTGGGGTGTGCGCCTGAAGCACCGTTTTGCCGGAGTGCTGGCCACGGTGTTTTTCGACAGCTTTGTACAGGCAGGCTTCTTTACGTTTATTGCGCTGATACTCATCGACAAGGGGATGGCAGCCGGTCCCGCCGCCTTTGGTGTTGTACTGACTCTGGCAGGTGGTGCCTGTGGCAAGTTTGCAGGCGGCTATCTGGCTGCAGCTACCGGTGACCGGATGGCATTTTTGGCTATGCAGTGTCTGACAGTGGCGGGGCTGATCTGCGTAATGCTATTGCCGGCGGGAACGCTGTTTATGGCGCTGCCGTTTATCGGGCTGTTTGTGCAGGGTTCGTCCACCATCTCATACGGTGCGGTGGCAGACTGTTGCGATGAAGATCAAAGTGCCCGGGCTTATTCTGTGGTGTACACCATGGCCAGTCTTGGTAGTGTGACAGGGCCGCTGGTGCTGGGGGTAGTGGCAGACCTTTTTAATCTCAACACCCTCATTGCGGTGTTAATGGCTGTGACTTTGTTATCACTTACGGTGCTGACGTCGCTGTCCGGTAAGGCAATTGTTAATGCACCGTCTTAACGGCCGTATAACTGACCGTTATCTAAGCTGACTGTCCTTACTGCCACGGCGGTTATATATTTCTGCACCGGCCGACTCGTCATGCGCCTCCTGACACACCACACATAAGCGCACTCCGGCAATAGCTTCACGACGCGCCTGTGGAATTTCTGCATCGCACTCTTCGCAGTGCGTCAGGCTTTCACCTTTCGGGAGCTGATTGCGCGCGCGTTTTACCGCGTCGTTAATGCTCGCATCTATCTGATCCTGAATTGCGCCGTCTTTGCTCCAGCCGCCTGCCATGTTTGCTCCGTTTGTATTGTGCGTTTGGCTTACTCAGCCAGATGAGCCCAGCCACGGTAAGCCGCAATGTGATCGGGAATGTTGTGCACCCGAATAATGTCGACACCCTGCTGACACAACTGCATTGCTGACCCAACAGTGACCATGTCGCGTTCATGCACTTCGCTGCCGGCAAACTGCTTCATAAACGATTTTCGTGAATGGCCCACCAGCAGTCGCAAGCCGTGTTTACGCAATGAATGCACCGATTGCAGTAATTTTAGTGACTGCAACGGGTTTTTGCCAAAACCAATACCCGGATCGATGATGACATTGGCCGGCGCTATGCCGGCGCGATCCCAGGCTTCCATTTGTTTGCTGATCCAGTCATTCACTTCCGTCACCGGGTCGGCGTCGGCAGCAAGCACCACGGCAGGGTCGGCGGGTACACTGAGGCTGTGCATCGCAATCCATTCGCATGAATTTTCGGCAGCCAGTTCGAGCATCGCAGGATCGGTGAGTCCGCCAACATCGTTAATAAAATCGACGCCGAGTTCCATGGCGCGCTGTGCAACCTGCGGGTTACGGGTGTCGATGCTAATCAAAGGGCGCAGCGTGTCGTCTTTGTATTCTGACTGAATCACTTCAATGACCGGTGCCACACGTTGCCACTCTGTTTCGGGGGCAATTGTTTCTGCACCCGGCCGGGTCGACTCTCCGCCAATATCGAGAATGGTCGCACCCCAGTCGACCATCTGTTTCATCGACGCGGTCGCTGCGGCCAGTGAATTGTTGCTGCCGCCATCAGAGAATGAGTCAGGGGTAATGTTAAGAATGCCCATCCACAGCGGTATATGGTGCGGTAGCGACTGCGACCACTGCAGCACCGTATTGTTGCCGCGCCCGGGGATTGTGAGCTGTGGTTTAAGGGCAATAAGCGGCGTTAATACAAAGTGTCGCAGGTGCAGGTCTTTGTGTGGAATGGTCAGATCATCAGTGGCGATAATTTCATCGCGCCACAGCAGAATATCAATATCTACCGGGCGCGGTGACCAGCGCGATTTATTGTCGCGCCCAAGCTCTGTTTGTATGCGTTTGATGTGCTCGAGTAATTCTGCAGCTGTAAGCGAGGTGTCGCACTCTGCCACAAGGTTCAGGTACGGTTTGTTCCACTCCCACGGTGCGCCCTGTGGCAGCAGGGCCGGTGTTTCAATCACGGGTGAAACTTTCAGCAGATTCACACCGGCCTGTTGCAGCATTTCCAGCGCACGCCGCAGATTATCTTTGCGATCACCGAGATTCGAGCCGAGTCCGAGATAAATATTCATGCAGCGTATTCTGTCACGAATATAACCGGTTAAGAAAACACTTCAGTTAGTTGTCCGGACGCCATCCTACATTACCCTTTGCTAACAATATGCAGGCTGGGGGCAGGTCGCAACCCGGCTCACCATGCGATATCGGTTACCATGGCAGCTACTCAACCCAATGCCCCTGACTGGTGATTCGTGAACGATAAAATGAACAAACAGTGGTTGCTGGCTGAAAGGCCCACTGGTCTTTTCAGCCAAGACAACTTTGAGTTGCGTGAAGTCATTATCCCTGAACTTAAAGACGAGCAGTTTCTGGTTCGCACCATCTACCTGTCACTCGACCCCACACAACGTATGTGGGCTCAAATGGACACCTACCTGCCGGCGGTAAAGAAGGGTGATGTGATGCGCAGTCTGGGTATGGGGGTCGTGATTAAAAGCCGCAACCCCGCCTTTAAAGAAGGTGATGTCGTGCAGGGCATGACCGGCTGGCAGACCCACGTCATCACCGACGGGCGCGACTATTCACTGGTGCCTTCGAAAAGCGGGCTGCCACTGGAAATCTACCTGGGGCCGCTTGGTATGACCGGCATTACCGCCTACTACGGGTTGATTGAAATCGGCCAGCCGGAAAAAGGCGAAACGCTGCTGGTTTCTGCTGCCGCCGGTGCGGTCGGGTCGGCGGTGTGTCAGATCGGAAAAATTAAGGGGCTGCGAGTCATCGGGTTGGCCGGCAGTGACGATAAATGCCGCTGGCTCACCAGCGAGCTCGGTATCGACGCGGCCATTAACTACCGCAGTGCAAACGCCTACCGGCAACTGAAAGACGCCTGCCCCAAAGGCATTGATATCTGCTTTGAAAATGTCGGCGGCACCTCGCTCGATATGGCCCTGGGACTGATAAACGTCGGTGCACGTATTCCGTTGTGCGGGTATATCTCGGAATATGCTGCAATAGAGCAGGGCCCGGGTGTGCATAACCTGCCTGCACTGATCTCAAAGCGTGCAAAGATTGAAGGGTTTCTGGTGCTCGACTACGTACACCGAAGCCGCGAGGCGCTAAGTGATCTGGGTAAGTGGATTATGGACGGCAGGCTAAAGTATCGAATGGATATTGATGAAGGATTCGAGAACCTGCCGGAGTCTATAAACAAATTGTTTGAAGGCAAAAATACAGGCAAGTTGCTGGTAAAGGTGAGTGAGCCGCCGGCAGACTAGCCTGCATTATTCAGGAGGATTCACCGGGGCCAGTGTCGACAGTTGCGACACTGGCCAGTCACCTTTAATTAATACAACACTCTGTAGTATTCCAGCACCATCTCTGAACTGCAGTCCCCCAGCACGCTTGCGCAATTTGGATCGACAGGTTTCATGGAATGGAACGATGCGTTAGCCGTTAGTAAATTGAATGTGCTGTAAAATGACACAGACTTATCGTCAATTTTGTCGATTTTAATGCCCAGTGTATTGCCACTGCATGTCCACGAACCGTGTTCTTCCTGAACAGTGACGTCTTTGCCGTCGTCATGAATAAACTTAATCCAGTATGACCCGTCGGGATTTAAGGCCTTGATAGTTCGCCGTTCACTGCTGAGCGTTGAATCGTGCCTTTCGCTGGACCACGCACCGATGATGTCGTCGCAATTAACATCTGCAGCTGCAATGGACGGGTATACAAAGAACATAAGTAATAGAGACAGTAATTTCATAATGAGCCGGCTGCACGCAAAAGCGTATTGTCTCACCTCGAGAACGCGAAACGGGTGATTGAGCTCAAACATTAAGCATATGTTTGTTCGAAATCTGTCACAGTTGCCTTGCTGAACCGGAGGGATTTCAAGGTTTTCAGCGCGAGCGTAAGCAACTGGGCACATCCACAGAAACCAGCGTGAAGAGGTGATGGTAACTATATGCCCTGATTTGAAATATGCTATTTATTTTATTTTCCGAGGTGTCTGCATCATATGCCGGAAGCCGTAATATTTACAGGAATTCAAGCGAGTGGAAAAAGCACTTTTTACAAGGAGCGTTTTTTCCAGACTCACGTACGCGTCAGTCTCGATCTGTTGCGCACCAGAAATCGTGAGAAAAAACTAATCCAGTATTGTCTGGACACTGAAATGA
>CAYZVB010000312.1:0-6725 GCA_964481315.1 uncultured Granulosicoccaceae bacterium | reverse complement strand
GATCTCGACGGGTCGATAACATCTGCCCGAACTTAACAAAGACAGGGCCGAGTTCCTCAAGCGCCATACGCAATCGCACACCGCGTTGCAGTGCTCGACTTTTGCGGTAGCGCAATCGGCCGGGCCAAAGGCGAAACAGCGCCGGCAACAGCTTTGAAGAGGTCAGCTCACTGATCAGTTCATCAAGCGCGTATTTAAAAAATACCCGTTGAATAGTCAGCAAGCGGGATAGTCGTGTGAACACTACTTGACGCCTGCATTAGTGTTCATGACGATCATCGTCACTCACCTGTTGGCCATTGGCGCTCTGTGGTTGCAGCGCCAATATTCTACGCTCAAGCTGTGACACGCGGTCTCTCAGGTCATCGACATCGTTGCTGAAAGATTCAAGCTCCCAGTCATGCGGCAGATGGCCGGTTTCATCACGCAGATAATCAGCCGTGTTACTTTGCATGCTGTCGCGGGTGCGGGTGGCAAAGCGCTGAATGCCTCTGGCAATGTTTCCGAGTTGATGAGCTACCGCATCGCCGGTCAGTTTTGAAAAGTGCTCTTCCCAGTCTATGTCGATCTGTTGCAACATACGGCTGACCTGCTGTGCAGTTTCAACATCACCGGTTATCTCGACCGCAGAGTTGGATACATCACTTCGGCCCCCGGCAAGCGCCAGCATCGAAAACGGCGGACCTTTGATGGTGGCATCAGCATCACCCGCAAACTCTTCAAGTACTTCAACACGATCACTGTGAAACAACAGGAAGATGTTCAGATCAAGGGTAGTCACCTCAATCTGCAACAGCTTGTGCTGTAGCCTTTCAAGCCTTTGCTTTGATTCTTCATCAAGTGCAATAAGACGATTAAAACCGCTTTGTAGTGCTAATGCGAATGGTACAGGTAGCTTCATCAGGTATGGGTGTCTGGTTTAGCTAGAGTTTAAAGCCTTTGTGCAGTGCTACAACACCGCCGGTCATGTTTTGATAGTCGCAGCGTTCAAAACCTGCCTGTTGCATCATTTCCATCAGCGTTTGCTGATCGGGGTGTTTACGAATCGACTCCGCCAGATAACGATAGCTTTCAGCATCACCGGCGACAAGCTTGCCAAGCGCAGGCAGCGCGGTAAACGAATAGGCATCGTACGCTTTACTTAGCAAGGGCAGAACCGGTTTGGAAAACTCCAGCACCAGCAATCTGCCGCCCGGGCGCAGCACACTGAACATGGACTCAAGCGCACGCTGTTTGTCAGTCACGTTACGCAGGCCAAACGCCATAGTGATGCAGTCGAAGCTGCCTTTTTTAAACGGCAGCTGTTCAGCATCGGCCAGTGCGTAGTGCAGGTTACCGACAATACCGCGATCAATCATGCGGTCACGGCCAACGGTTACCATGGATTCATTAATATCTGCCAGCACAACACGTCCGTTATCACCGGCACGCTCACTCAGTTTTGCTGCAAGATCACCGGTACCGCCGGCCAGATCAAGCACCGACTGCCCTACTCTGACACCGGACTGGTTAATGGTGATGCGTTTCCACAACCTGTGTATACCCATGGACATCAGATCGTTCATGACGTCATAGCGCGCGGCCACTGAATCAAACACCGCACCGACCAGCGCTTTCTTTTCGTGCTTGTCAACGGTTTGATAGCCGAAGTGGGTTTTATCGTTCACGAGAGCCTCGCTTGTTCGCCCGCACTATGTTACTCACGGACTGGGTAATATAACTGGCTATAACAACCGGCGTTAAGGCGGTTACTGTTTTGGTCCGCTGGCGCGTTCTTTTCTTTTGTGACCGGCAGCGGCAAGTTTATCCAGATACACCTGCCAGTTGTGCTCGTAGTTCACACCGAGTCCGTGCAGGTACTCCCAGGTAAAGATGCCGGAGTCGTGTCCGTCGTCGAAAGCGATCTTAATTGCATAGTTACCAGAGGGTGTGATCTGTTCGATACCAACATCTTCCTTGCCAACCTGCAGCACCTCCTGCCCCGGACCATGTCCCTGCACTTCAGCGGACGGTGAGTGCACACGCAGGTATTCGCAGGTCAGATTGCATTCGAATCCGTCGTCAAAATGCAGCTCCAGCACACGGCTGCGCTGGTGAAGTTTTATTTCGGTAGGTCTGGCAGTTTGTTTGGGCATTTTGATGCACCTGGTTTTTGCGACAGACTACAGGATGTACCGACTCAGGTCTTCATCCTGTGCCAGATCGGCAAGATATTTATCTACGTAGCCGGCATCGACTGTGATTTCACTTCCCGACGCATCGGCAGCATCGAATGAAGCATCGTCTAGCAGCCGTTCCAGCACCGTGTGCAGGCGTCTGGCACCGATGTTTTCGGTTTTTTCGTTGACCTGCCAGGCCACCTCGGCAATGCGTTTCAATCCGTCTTTGGTAAACGACAGCTTTACATTTTCGGTAGCCAGCAGTGCTTCGTACTGCAGGGTTAGCGAGGCATCGGGTTCGGTTAGAATGCGTTCAAAGTCTTCCACCGACAAGGCCTTGAGTTCCACCCGGATCGGCAGGCGGCCCTGCAATTCGGGAATCAGATCGGAGGGTTTGGTCAGGTGAAACGCGCCTGAGGCAATAAACAATATGTGATCGGTTTTTACCATGCCGTACTTGGTACTGACGGTACAACCTTCAACCAGTGGCAACAGATCGCGCTGCACACCTTCGCGCGAAACATCGGCACTGCCACCACCGCGTGAATCGCTGCGACGGGTGACTTTGTCAATTTCGTCGAGAAAAACAATGCCGTTTTGTTCGACGTTTTCTACCGCCAGTTGTTTTAAGTCGTCTTCGTTGACGAGCTTCGATGCTTCTTCATCTGTCAACAGTTGCAGCGCTTCGGCAATTTTCACCTGACGGGTCTGCTTTTTTTCGCGCCCCATATTTTGAAACATGCCCTGCAGTTGCTGGGTCATTTCTTCCATACCGGGAGGTGCCATTATTTCTACCCCCATGCCGGCAGCACTGACTTCGATTTCAATGTCTTTATCGTTGAGCTTGCCTTCGCGCAGCATTTTGCGAAACTTCTGGCGGGTTGATGATTCTTCTTCACTGGCGCCTGCCGCCGGTCGCAACAAAATATCGAGAACCTTTTCCTCTGCGGCATCTTCAGCGCGATGACGCACCTTTTCCATTTCAGCTTCGCGGGTCTGCTTGATCGATGCGTCGACCAGATCGCGCACAATCGATTCGACATCACGGCCGACGTAACCGACTTCGGTAAACTTGGTTGCTTCAATTTTTATAAAAGGTGCATTTGCAAGTTTCGCCAGACGCCGTGAGATTTCGGTTTTTCCAACCCCGGTCGGGCCGATCATCAGAATGTTTTTCGGGGTAATTTCATTGCGCAGATTTTCATCGACCTGTTGCCGGCGCCAGCGATTGCGCAGTGCAATGGCCACCGCTCTTTTGGCATCTTTCTGCCCGATAATGTGTTTGTCGAGTTCCTGAACGATCTCGCGCGGAGTCATGGTAGACATCAGTTTGAACCAGTTGTCGGTAGTGGTAGTGGACGGTTAATGCGATTACGCAATCTCTAGCGATTCGACCGTCAGGTTGCCGTTGGTATAAATACAGATATCTGCGGCAATATTCAGGCTGTTGGTAACAATTTCAGTGGCACTGAGCTCAGTGTGTTCAAGCAGCGCACGCGCTGATGCCTTGGCAAAATCCCCACCTGAACCGATAGCGATTAGACCGTGCTCAGGTTCGATAACATCGCCGTTGCCCGAGATCACCAGAGAATTGGTTTTGTCGGCCACCGCCAGCAACGCCTCAAGTCGACGCAGCATGCGATCGGTTCGCCAGTCTTTGGCCATCTCCACTGCAGCGCGGGTCAGGTTGCCACCGTATTCTTCAAGCTTACCTTCGAAACGCTCAAACAACGTGAAAGCATCGGCAGTACCACCGGCAAATCCGGCCAGTACCTGATCTTTGTACAGACGTCGAACTTTGCGGGCATTGCCTTTCATGATCGCGTTGCCCAGCGTCACCTGACCATCGCCACCGATGACCACCTCGTTTTCCCGGCGAACCGAGACGATGGTGGTACCGCGATATTGTTCCAAAAGCGTTCTCCGACTGTAACCTGCACAAGATTGCACTACACTTCAGTCAGTGCTTTGATGCGCTTGGCAGGATGCGAAAAATTTGCCGCCAGACAGGCAGCCCGTTAACAACGTGACCGTACAGACCCACACCCTGTAGGCACTTTAAAAATGTGGGAATCAATGGGTAAAGTTCAAGATACGATCAGCCGAATCGCACGTCGTCACAAGCCAAATGCGACGACACCGATTGCGCTCATTGTACCGTCGCAGCAAAAACCAACCAAGCAGAGTTTCCCAACGTCCTACACCGCCGTTGCAAAATGGCTGGCCGCACAAAGCACTGCAGGACAACAGACGCAAATTGTCGGTCTGACCCGTGCACTGCAACACAGCAACCGGCTGCAAAATGACGCTGCCGAACGGCTTAAAATAACCACCCTGTTTGCATCACAGGTGAATGCGGTAAAGCCGTTGCTGAATCAGCATTTTATCGGTGCGGACCTGCCCTACTCCAGCACTGCCGCCAACGCCTTTGAAAGCGCCACCACATTGCTGCAGGAGCTTTCCTACGGCTACAAGATTGCGCTGGTTGATGTATTGCTCAGACGCAGTAATCTGCATCGGCTCGATCGTATTCATGCGATCTACTTTGCCATGCGCTCACTGGCAGAATGCGGCCTGCGCTATTCACAGTCGTACCTGCCGTGGCCGGATAAATATTGGCGAGATATAAATACGCTGTACTGGCTGGCTGAAAAAGAAAAAGCCATCGATGAAACCATCGGCGCGGCAACCACCAGGGATAACCTGTTTCCAACCACCATTCGAACGCTGTATGCCACCATTGCAATGTTCCACCTGAGCAATAACGATCACCTGCCGGCGCATCTGATGGAACCGTTGCTAACCCGGTTGTCGCAACAAGCGACACTGCTGCCGGTTACCATCGAATTACCTGAAACTATTGATGCCAGTGTCTACAGCGTTGCGATTAACTCTCCCAACCCGCCGGCTGCGCATCGCTACTGCAATTACTCAGCGGAAGATGAAATACGCTATCTGCGGTTGCAATCGATTTGCGATTCACTGCTGACCACACAAGTCGAAGAGTCAGACAGCACGCCAACACTTTCACGTGCACAATTGCAGAAAATACTGTTTATCTGGTCAAGCAATACTAAACGGCGCTCGGCACGTGCAGTAACTCACGAGTCAGTGACCATACAAACCGGGCTTAAAGATATTTATGCGCTGTACCAGCAACAATCCAGCCCCGACCACATTGCGGTTACCCCCAGGTGGACGCTGGTTAACCGAAGTAACAACGGTTTGTGCTTGCGCGGTAATACCAGAGACCACCATCAACTTCAGATCGGTGAGCTGATCACTACCACTGTGACCAATACCGAACTTGGCACCGATACACTGCACACCGGAGTGATCCGATGGATAAAGTGCCTGCAGCAGGACAATCTGCAAATCGGTATAGAACTGATTGGCAGCAATGTGCAGCCGGTACTCGGCGAGAAAATTACCCGGCAGGGCAGATCGTATGAACCGCGCCTTGAGGCACTAACCTGTGAGATCGGTACCGAAGGTTACACCACTACGTTACTGTTGCTGCCACACAATCAGTTTCGACTTGGCGATACGTTAAAGCTGTATCCGTCTGCCATTAGCGAAATTTCATGTGACTTTAAACTGATTGAAACCATTAACCTTGACGGCAGGTTCGACTGCTTTCGCATCAATGCAGTAGTTTCCGACAAAACGCGGCAAACCGCCGCAGTGATCTGACGAGCGTAAAACTTTACGTATTACTTTTTTTGAGCGCGCGGATGGGCACGCTCGTAAACGCGCGCCAGATGTTGAAAGTCGAGGTGGGTATACACCTGAGTGCTGCTGATATCTGCATGACCCAGTAGTTCCTGTACCGCACGCAGATCACCACTGGACTCAAGCATATGACTGGCAAAAGAATGTCTGAGCAGATGCGGATACACGTTGTGGGCAATACCGGTTTTCTGTGCCAGTGACTTCAGTCGCTGCTGTATGCTCCTGTTCGACAATCGCCGTCCCCGCTGACTGACAAACAGCGCCTGCTCATCGAGGTTACCGCGCAACATTTCAGCGCGTCTTTTCTTCCATGACTCAACGGCTCTCAACGCATGTTTACCTACCGGCAGTAATCGCGTTTTATTGCCCTTACCGGTAACACTGACCTGACCGGTGGTGCTGTCGATGTTGTCTACATCAAGTTGCACCACCTCAGACAAACGCAAACCGGATGAATAAATAAGTTCAAATACAGCACGGTCACGCAACAACAAAATGTCGTTACCTTCCAGTGCAAACAGTCGTTGTATATCTTCTATCTGCAGTGTTTCAGGCAGACCGCGTTCGTCTTTCGGGGCCGGTACTTCTGCCACCGGATTTAACTCAAGACGTTTTTGTTTTATCAGGTAGGTATAGAGTGAACGTACCGACGACAGACGTCGCGCCAGACTGCGTCCGGATAAACCTTCAGCATGCTGAGTCGCAATAACTTTGCGCATATTAAATGCGTTGGCACCGGACCAGTCGGTGACGTCCAGCTGCTGTAAACCCGCAGCAACACGGTCGAGGTCACGGCGGTAGTTTTTTACAGTGTGTGATGAGTATCTTCTTTGA
>CAYZVB010000311.1:0-6757 GCA_964481315.1 uncultured Granulosicoccaceae bacterium | reverse complement strand
CTCCGCGCCTGCAAGCAACCCACCGCCCCAGATCCAGTGGGCAACGGGTGCGTAGCACAACAGCATCCACAAGCTGGAGAACACCAGTACAAAGCCATAGCCGATGCGTTCCACGTAAGCTCCTACAATAAGTGCCGGCGTAATGATGGCGAAGGTCATCTGAAAGGCAAAAAACAACACTTCGGGAATAGTGCCCGACACAGTCTCTGCATCAACACCGTTCAGGAAGGCTTTGTCCAGTCCGCCCCAGTAGGCGTTGCCCTCACCAAATGCAATGGAATAGCCAGCGGCAAGCCACAGTATGCTCATCAGGCAGGCAATGGAAAAACAGTGCATCAATACACTGAGTACGTTGCGTGACCTGACCAGCCCGCCGTAAAACAAAGCCAGGCCGGGTAATGTCATAAAAAGCACCAGCGCCGTCGCTACGATAATCCAGGCGGTATCTGCACCAACCATTTTTACTCTCTCTACTTTTGTTGAAATTTGGGACTGCCGGTGTGTGGGTCACTGCTATCCTCCGACCGCGGCAAGCCTACTAAACTGACCACGGCTTGAGACCCCTGACACGGCACCAAAACAGGGCAGGGCTGCACCAAAACGGGGCAGACAACGGATTAAGATGAATCAGTTCAACAAAATTCTGCGGTGGTCATGCTAATGATGTGCTGTGGTCGTAAGGCTTACAATGGAATGGCTGTGAGAGCGCCGGTTTTAGCAGACGTGTTCGCAGCAGCCTTGCAGGCGCAGTTGCCTGTCTATAAACAAACATAATGAGGCGAGGTTACGTAGTGAAAAAAATCTTAAGTCTGGCAGCGCTGATGCTGTCGGTTGCAATGCCGCTGCAGGCGGAAACCATGGTGTGCGCCGACCCCGCCAGTGACCCGGACGGCGATGGTTGGGGGTGGGAAAACGAAATGTCCTGCCGTGTGGAGACAGGCGGTGACTGTATCGACCCCGACGGAGATGGCTGGGGCTGGGATGGCGTGGCGTCGTGCCGTATTCAAACCGCTGAGTGTATCGATACAGACGGAGACGGCTGGGGCTGGGACGGTACCGGCACGTGTGTGATACCCGGTGGCCCGACCAACCCACTATTGCCGTACAGCTGTGTCGACACCCCGCCGCTGCACGATACCTGGGGCTGGGACGGTCTAACATCGTGTCGAGTAGCGCCTGAGTTTCCGCACACTGACACTTCTGCCATTGCCGGTCTGTGGGACGACAGCGATGAGTTTGAAACCTACTATTTGCACATCCGTGACGATGGTTCGTACGAGTCTTACTACAGCGACGAATTCACAGGAGACTGTTTTGTACTCGACGACCCGAATGCCAACCCCGACGTGGCAGGTGCACAGATATTTGCACTGGGTGGCAATCAGTATGAGATTTACTTCTACGAGATTTTCGAACGCGAGTTATTTGAAGAACGCGAAATTTACCAGATGTTTGTGGTCGACGGTGATTCGCTTAGCGTGACTTTTGATACCACCTACTACGATGACGATATTGGACAGGAAGTTACTGAAACAGAATCGTTTATGTACCCTGCTGTGGATATGCACGTCGAAGATATTGAGCTTTGTGAAGGTTAGGAGTGTGCGCGGACTTCTACCGCGCAGACTCCCGGGTTTTATCATGGTGGTGTGTTGTTTTGCAGGCCATCAGACCGATAAGCAGAAAAAAACACAGCGCAGAGAAGTTGCCGCTTCCTGTGCTGATAGCACCCGTTGATGTGCTTGCTGGCGTGGTCGCTGATGCCCCGTCGTCCTGCGGGGTATTGTCCGGTAGTTCGTTAACCTGTGAAGCCACTGCAAGCTCAATAGAAATATCGGTGGGAACACCGCTTACATCAATGCTGTAGTTTGATGTGAAATCTGTAGTGGTGGTGAATTCTTTCGCCTGACCGTTCTCCAGCCAGTTGTGTGTGACTGTTAGCGGGCTTGCAGTGCGCGGGGTGTTGTCCAACACGTGTGCGAAAATTTGCACGGTATTAACAGCAGGGTCACCGTTGTATTGCAGGTACACCGCATCAGCCGGTGTATTGAGTTGAACTTCTGCCTGTGCATTGGTGTGCCAGTGTTGCATATCTGATGGCAAGTCTGCCGTGTAAAAGTCATTGTAGGCAAATGGCAGGTCTGTCGCATAAGCCATGGTAAAACCGGTTAGCGGCGCTTGCTCGAGCTGGTAGCTGTGGTAACTGGCGCCGGCCGAAAACCATGCAATCTTAGTTTGCGGCGGCGCAGGAACAGCAACTACAAACGGACCTGTAACCCGCTGCGTGTCATTACTTGGGTCGTGGTTTTCAGGCTCTACCACCAGATGCCGGTAAAAGTCTGCACGGTTTGAGGTATCAGGTTTAACTTCCATGACCCGCGTCTGTAACCCGTAGTGATCACCGCTGCGCACGCTCATTTGATTGCTGCCCTGCCGCAGTGAAGGCAATGATGCCGGCGCCAGTTGCACCCAGGTGGTCATATTTAATGTTCGCAGTATTGTTGTTTCAGGCGTGCCCTGCAGGGTCACTCTAAAAAGATACTGGTACCGACCGGCAACCTGCCTTGTCAGGTCGATAACAGAGCCTGTTACCGGCTGCCAGGTAATGCCGTTATCAAGTGATACGCCGTAGGTAGCACCCGATGCATCAACTTCAATTACCGAGGCTTCACGGTCGTCCGCGGTGGTACCAGTGTTGCCAACCAGTGGCACAATCACGTAAGGCGTCCTAACTTCAAATACCGCGTAACCAGTGCCCGGGGTAGTCAGTGTTAACCCGTTATCCGATACCTGAACATTGTTACTGTCATAAATACCATCGGCAAAGTCAGTTGACTGGCTGGTCAGATTGGGTTGATAAACAAAACGGCCGTTGCCGTGTGTATGTTTTGAAAATGACTCGTGTTTAGACTTTGGACCACGTGGCGCTGTTTCGATAATGTCCATCACAAAAGGTTCAGCTTCAAGATTGGGGTGGTGCAGCCAGCGTCCCCCCTGCGGTTGCCACCAGCGCGTAAATGTTTCACCCTGCCGCAACACATAGTCCATGGTATGGCCGCTCTGGTGTGTGCCGTAGCGATACAGTGGGTCGCTCTGTTCGAAGGCTTCCTGTACTTCGGGCAAATAGTCGAGCGGAAAAAATCGCGGGCTATTGGGCTGGTTCCACAATGCCGAATTGAATTGTGATTCGGACAGTGAAGCCAGCGTACTATCGCTTTTACGAAAGGCGGCTCTTAAGTCCAGATCAAGCAGGTGCCAGTCGTTGTTATAGAACACCTCGGTAGTCACGTGATCGTTCCACTCCAGATCAATAGTACGCGCACGGCCGAGGCCGGCGTCTTCCCAGATCCCTGCCATCACCGGTCCGAATACATCGCAGTAACCAACGCTGTATACGTTGATGAGTTTGACCGGATCTCTAACCAGGCTGTACTCGTAGAGCGACTCCGCACCTTCGAAGGCACCGGCACCCATTGGATACAGGCCAGTGTCATAGTCAGTGAGGTAGTTGAACATCTCCCATGCTTTTGCGTCACCCTGCAGGCTTTGCCAGCGCGGGTAGCTGGCGAAGGTTTTCATGCTGTAGGCGTCGGCGTTGTGTTCGGACACCACTCGCGGTGCATGTACGCGCGCCTGTGAGTCACTGCTGACACCACCGAAGATAACCAGGCTCAGCACGGTGAGCAGGGACTTTACAGGTATCGAAAGGCCGGTGGTTTCAGTCATTGCAACAGCATAACTGTGTTGCTGGCTGTTTGATATACAGGGGGTCACGGCTACGGGTAATTCTTTTACCGCTGAACAATAGCGTGGATTTTGCCTGTAAAAGGTTGAAAAAAAAGCAGTAACTGCTGGAAACGGTGCCGGTTGGATTTATCTGGGAGGCCCCCAGGCGAGCTAATGTGTTACTGGCTTGCGGCCAACGCCGCGCGCGTGTATGTCGGGGGGGGATCACTCTGCAGGCCAGACGCTGGTGCCGTCGAGGCGTACTTTGTGACCGTCGAAGCCTTCACCTTTGCAATAACCGTCGCCACTGCTTACGTAATAGTCTGCTGTGATGATTGCATAGCCGGCAGATGCCACCTGCGCTGCTGCCAGATCGGAAAACGGAATTGCCCAGCTGTTTAAGTAGCCACTCCAGTCATGGTCTGTCGCCACGCCCAGTGCTATCAGTAACCAGTCGTTACGTGCAATGCTTTTTGCCTGTGTCAGGCTGTACTGGTCCATCCCCAGTTTGCTTTGCATGGCAGTCCATGTCTGTTCGGAAGACAACGCACGTGAGAACTCGCGTTCAACAATATGCAGTCGTGCCAGCAGGTGCCAGCTGTCAATAAGTATGCCGTTATCCTGCGACGCCATCATCATTTGTACAATCATCGCAGCGCCCTGTGACCAGCTCTGGGTGTCCCACAGGTTCTGTTGTATGCAGGCCTGCGTATCAGTGACTGCATGGCCGGCCTGCAGTACATCAAACATGTCCCTGAAAGGCAGACTCTGACATTCAGGGTCGTTGCCGGTGGCTTTAAAGTATTGTGACTTGGTGTAGTACGAGTAGTGATTGGTAGATGCATGACCAGGCCAGCCTTCAAAGCGCAACCCGGTTTTCTCAAGACCATGCCTAAGTTCGTGTAAATCACCATGGCCTAACGGATCGTATGACCGGTACGCGTCGTAAGGATTACCGCTGCAACCATAACCGCAGGTGGCCTGATCAGCGTTCATGTGTTTCACCTTATCGATGGTATCTATGGTAAATCCTTTGGTGGTGGCAAAGTTGTGAATTTCATCGACGGTATTGATACCCGGCCCCTGAAAGCCTGCCAGTACGTGCGGGTAGTCGTGCAAATATTCTACAGTGGCTGTGGCCAGTGCGGCGGCACTGCCCCACTTGTTGTTGTTAACGGAGTCGCGCATATTGACAAGCGTTGAGTGGACTTCAAAGCCCGGGGTAACCATTTCCGCCCAGTCGTAGTGACCGTCGTTTAGTTGCCGTGCAAATTCAATATCGTCTTCCGTGCTGCGCCAGTAAGGGTGCTTACCAATATTTTGGAATTGCAGCGTTACCGGCAGATCATTGTCATTGAATGACAGTTGCACGGTGCCTCCGTAAGGGCTGGTGAGGGCAATTGTTTTACCGGGTTCAATCGGAACCTCCGGCGACTTTAGATATTTGGGGCGGCTGTAACCGTCGTTTGCCCATTGATGCGTCGAGCCGGTGCGTTGTGTATTAATGAACAATGCAACATCTACATCGCTGTTATCTATTCTGGTTGCCACAATGGTTTCACCGGGCAGTGCATAGAT
This sequence comes from uncultured Granulosicoccaceae bacterium, assembly GCA_964481315.1. Taxonomy (GTDB): domain Bacteria; phylum Pseudomonadota; class Gammaproteobacteria; order Granulosicoccales; family Granulosicoccaceae. The sequence continues at coordinate 1,453 of CAYZVB010000311.1, read as the reverse complement.
ACCGGTGGAACGAAACGGTTGTTTACTGCTGACGGTGACTGTTTTATTAACCGGTGTGATATGGCTGAAACTGCTGCGACTGAAATTACCCATGTCAGGTAGAGGCGGGTTAACTGCTCTTGAATAATAGGCCGCGTGGTCGGCAAAGTAGCTGCGCATAAACAGATTGTCGTCAGTGGCGTTTTTGTCCATTGGAAATGACACATCCTGTCGCAATCGGTCACCGGTCAGTGCCAGCAGTTTAGTTACGGTGTGATCGTCGCGGGTAAAAACATTCCGGTTTTGTGTGTCCAGTGCGTTCATCATGGACTTGACTGCTGCGGCACCTTCTTCAAACTCTGCATATAGACCCAGGACTTCGCTGCAGTTTTCACCGTCACAATAGCTCCAGTCAAACTCATAGTTGCGCGCCAGTAAATGATTAAGCATGATGTTGATGGCGGTGACGGATTGTGGTTTTGTTCCAATATGGTCTGCAATGTTGTAGTCGGTGAGTTGCAGCTTTTTCCAGTAGTTATCCCATTCGTAGCTAATGTGCATTTGTGCAAGTAGTGCGCGGCCGAGTTCGGTAATGCCACCGTCATGATGCAGGTATAACACCGGTGTACCATTCAGCATGGCGTTACTGACAGTGGCAGCGATATTGCCGGCCACACTGTTTTCATTGAGTACCTGCGAAATGATCAGCAGATCGGTGTCTGCCGTAAGGCACTGGTTCAGGTTGTCATCATCGCACTGATCGGCATTGTTGTAGGTTATCGCGCTGCCGTAGTTGTCATCAAGCCAGCGCCGGGTGCCGGTTTCATCGGGAAAGTAGTAGCTGTCGGCCATATGTGCGATCACAATATTCAATGCATCAGCTTCTGGTGACGCTGTCAGCCAGCTAATACTGTTTAGCATGAACTGATGCATCTGATCGTTAACCGACTCTGAGTTGCGATAGCTGTTTCTCATCGGGTTGCTGCCAACTGCCATGTAGCGGGCGGGAGAATCGCCAATAATGGCTATGCTTTTTTCGTATACCGTATTGGTCTCTGTGGTGACGCTGTTGGTGTGCAGTGCGGTTGCATTGATACCGTAACTCGGCACCAGCATCGCAGCATCATGCGTTGGGTCCCAGCTGATGCCAGTCAGGCTGTTGCTGTCAGGCGAGCCGTCCCCTTGCAGAGCAAACAGCTGGTGCAGATGACTGTCGAAGCGTGTCCGGTCTGTTTCAATCTGTTCAATAGTGGCAGATATCAGGTCATTGGGGTCTTCCACCACCTGTGCATCACCGGTGCGCAGTGCCTTTGCAACCTGCGTTTCTTCGGCCTGTTGATTTTCTGTGGCGGGTTGGGGAGTGCTGGTAGAGGTATCGGTTGGCGGCGGCGTTGAAGGCGTGTCCGGTGTGGCAGTTGCCGGGGTGTCGGTGTTAGCCGTGTCGAGGGGTGTCTGTGGGTCGGTAGTATCCGGT
>CAYZVB010000310.1:0-6757 GCA_964481315.1 uncultured Granulosicoccaceae bacterium | reverse complement strand
CTGAAGTCGATGGTGTACCGGTAACTTCGCTTGATCAGTTCATCGCAGAAATCAGCAGCAAAGATGCTTCGTCACCGGTGAGTCTTACAGTGGTAGCCATGAACGGGTACCGTTCTGTCGTCAGTGTAAAACCTGAATATAACTTCTGGCCAACGGTTGAATTGATCAACGATGGTGGTGGCTGGGTTAGAAAAACGCTCAGTGCCGATAAAGTCGCCGCCAGCGAGTAAAGTTGGCTGGTGCGCTTTCGCAGGCACCGATTACCGGTTCCAGTACGCCATGAACTAAATGACAAGTTCTCATTCACAGCGTTTGAAGGTGGCAGTACACTAGCCATTTTGGAAGGCGAATATGCTTAGCACCGATGTCATCATTGTTGGTGGCGGAATGGTCGGGGCCTTAACTGCTGCGGCTCTGGGGGCCTGCGGCGTTGATGTTGTACTGCTCGAAAAGTCAGCGCCTGCACCTTTTGATGCCGATGTCCACGACTTACGGGTTTCTGCGGTCAGTGAAGCCAGTGAACGCATGCTCGATGCTGTTGGTGCCTGGGATACCATACGCGATATGCGTGTCTGTCCGTACCGTCGCATGCTGGTGTGGGAATCTGAAAGCAGTGCCGAAACCCTGTTCGACAGCAGTAGCATTGGTCTGCCGCATCTGGGGCACATTGTTGAAAACCGGGTTATTCAACTTGGTTTATGGCAACAGCTTGAAGCAATGGACAACGTTAGGATTGTTTGCCCGGGGCTGGTGGAGAGTCTGAATGTCGACAAACAGCAGGTCATTGTTTCGGGCAATGGGCAGACTTACGCGGCTGCTTTGTTAATTGCAGCCGACGGTGCTAACTCGGCTGTCAGGTCGCTGGCACAGATTACGGTTGAAGGTGAGTCATACGAGCAGCATGCGCTGGTTGCCACGGTTACTACATCCGACCCGCAGCAGGATATTACCTGGCAGCGCTTTACGCCGAACGGTCCTCAGGCGTTTCTGCCACTCTGCGGGCATCGCGCATCAATGGTGTGGTACGAGTCCGCTGAAACTGTATCCATGCTTAAGCAGCTTCCCGCCGAAGAATTTCTGCGTGCGATGGAAACCGCCTTTCCGGAACGGCTCGGTAAACTGAATTCACTGGAAGGCATTGGCAGTTTTCCGCTGCAATGGCAACACGCCGGCAATTATGTGCAGCCAAGGCTGGCACTGGTTGGTGATGCCGCGCACTCGGTGCATCCGCTGGCGGGGCAGGGGGTAAACATGGGTTTGCTCGATGCTGCCGTGCTGGTCGAGTGTATTGTTGAACAACATGCAAAGGGTGCCGACATCGGCGCTATGCGGGCGCTGCGTCGGTATGAGCGATGGCGCAAACCGCAGAACAGTCTGATGATCCGCATGCTCGATGGTATTCAGCAGGCGTTTCAGCCGCAACAACATGCCGCAATGATGGGCGCGCTGCGGGCGCTGGCGCTGCGCGGCGCAGACAATATTCGTCCGCTCAATTCGCTTTGCATTAAGCTCGCAATGGGGCTTGAAGGTGATCTCCCGCAGCTCGCGCGCGGGAGACTACCAAAGTTATCAGTGGCGGGCCGTTAGGCAGCCTTGCGAATATCCTTGCTCAGGAACTGATAGTTTTCTGCGGCAGCGGCAATGATTTCAAGCCAAGCCTGCAGAGGGTGGTTTTTAGAAACACCGGGCTTGAAGCTGTATTTGCTGAACAAATCCTGCGCTGCCTGGTATTCGGCTTCTGTGCTGATAGTCATGATTCAGATCCCCAAAGGTAATATCGCGTTATTGTCGCGATTTAGTGCTGATTGACGATTGCATTAGCTGTGGTCAGTAACGCAACGGCGTTGATATCGGCGCGAATAGCAGTACCTTTAAGATGCTCATCAGGAATGATTCCCAGGGATTTTCTGACAACAGGCAACCGCTCTGATGTGCAATTGCACATTCAGGTTGCGGGCGTTGTACAATGCGGCTGCCCGCAGCGGGCAGATTACCCTCTAACGTTTCTCAGCCGGCGTTGTGCCGGCGGCATGAATAATTGAGTTCACCTCCGATGTCTCTGAAAGGCAGCAAAACCGAAAAAAACCTGCGCGAAGCATTTTTACGTGAAGCACAGGCTAACCGGCGTTTCTATTACTTTGCCTCTAAAGCCGATGTAGAAGGCTTTCCCGAAATTGCCACACAGTTTCGCTCGACAGCGGAAGACGAAACCGGTCACGCCTCCGGAATAATGGAATACCTCGAAGACTGCGGTGATCCGGTCACCGGAGCACCGATTGGTGGAACCAAAGCAAACCTCAAGAGTGCGATCGAGAGCGAGGCACACGAGTCCGAAACGCTTTACCCTGCGATGGCTCAGGAAGCCCGTGACGAAGGCCATGACGATATTGCGGACTGGTTCGAAACGCTTGTAAAGAGTGAGCGGGTTCACGCTGAACGCTTTCGCAAGCTACTGGAAAAAATTTCCTGACCTATCACGCGCCAGCGCGTACAAAAAAGTAAACGAGCACTATGAGTCAATCACAGAAAGTCGGGTTTGTCAGTCTCGGTTGCCCGAAGGCGCTGGTGGACTCCGAACGAATACTTACTCAGTTGCGTACCGAAGGGTATGGCATTGAGTCTAACTACGAAAACGCAGACCTGGTCATTGTTAATACCTGCGGGTTTATCGACAGTGCAGTTGAAGAGTCTTTTGAAGCGATTGGCGAAGCACTGGATGAAAACGGCCGGGTGATTGTGACCGGTTGTCTGGGAGCCAAGCCGGGAGAGATAGAAAGCCGATATCCGAAGGTACTGTCGGTTACCGGACCGCAGGCGTATGAAGAAATCATGACAGCAGTGCACACCCACCTGCCACTGCAAACACAATACGATGCAAAGATTGACCTTGTACCGCCGCAGGGCATCAAGCTAACGCCACGCCATTATGCCTACTTAAAAATTTCCGAAGGCTGCAACCATCGCTGCAGTTTCTGCATTATCCCGTCGATGCGCGGGCGACTGGCGAGTCGACCGGCAGGTGATGTGATGGGCGAGGCCGAGCGGTTGGTCAACGCCGGCGTGAAAGAGTTGTTAATTATTTCACAAGACACCAGCGCCTATGGTGTCGATCAGAAATATGCAACGTCATTCTGGAATGGTCGACCGGTCAAGGCGTCAATGAAAACGCTGTGTGAGTCATTGGCGAGCCTGGGTGTGTGGGTGCGGCTGCACTACGTGTACCCGTACCCGCATGTCGATGACATTATTCCGCTGATGGCCGATGGGAAAATTCTGCCGTACCTCGATATTCCGTTTCAGCATGCCAACCCGCGCATCCTAAAACTAATGAAACGACCTGCGGCGTCCGAACGTAACCTCGATCGCATTGCCGCGTGGCGCGAGGTGTGCCCGGACATTACGCTTCGCAGCACCTTTATTGTTGGTTTCCCCGGAGAGACCGACGCCGAATTCGAAGAATTACTCGATTTTCTGCGGGAAGCGAGGCTCGACCGGGTCGGGTGCTTCCAGTATTCGCCGGTGGAAGGTGCGACCGCTAACGATCTTCCCGACGCAGTACCGCCGGAAGTGGCCGAAGAACGCTGGCATCGCTTTATGGCATTGCAGGCAGAAATCAGTGCCGAACGGCTTGAGGCAAAAATCGGCAAATCTATCGAAGTTCTGGTGGATGGCTATGACGCCGATGGTAATGCCATTGCCCGCAGTAGCGCAGATGCGCCGGAAATAGACGGCACCGTCATTGTTGACAGTCACAGTGAAATCAAAACCGGTGAGTTCTACAAAGTGCGTGTTACCGGGGCCGGTGACTACGATTTGTTTGCCGAGCTCGACTAATCCGGCTTAGTGACGGCCTGAGTTGTGGCTAGCCCAGCGTAATATCGCGCTGAGCGGTCGACAGCGATACGGTGAATCCGGCAATCACGTCAATTAGAGACAGAAGCGTCAGAATCAGAAACGTCGCTGAGCCCATCTCGCGCATCACCAGCAGTTCAATCAGATAAACGACAAACACACATAGGGATAGTACGTGATCAAGTACTGCCTGCATCGAGGCGCGGGTGGACTTCAATATCTCAATGTAGAGCACCGCGATGCCCACAAGCACAAAAAGAATATTCCAGGTAATCGTCAGTGTCGCCCCGGAAGAAGGAATCACAAACTGAGCGACGACCGCATCGGGCAGGTAGTTCTGCGGTGTGCTCATGAAAATGATCACGTTGTACGCCAGCAGCACAATCATGTTCAGCGGAATCGACAGCAGCGTTCTCACAGTGCACTGCCTTCGCGGTCTAATTCTGCGATTAGGCGGTCTTTGGCCTGATTGACGCGCGAGGCGAGAAAAGTGCTACCACCTTTGTCGGGGTGAAGGCGTCCCATCAATTTGCGGTGCGCTTTGATAATGGCATCACGGCTGGCGCCCGGTGCCAGTCCCAGCGTCTCCCAGGCCTCGTCGAGAGAAATACCGCCACTCGATGGTGGCTCGGGCTGAGGATCATCGCGCCACTGGCTTTGCTGCCACTTGTCGGGAAATTCGCGTTGAATGAAGGCCTGCAGCAGCCTGAGCGCTTCCGTATCCTGTTGCTCGCAGATTTTGTAGAACTGTGAAATTTCCTCAAAAGTTAGGTCGGATAGTGCTCTACCTTTGAACTGGCCTGCCGTAATGTCTCCGTCGATCCGGCCTGTTGTGTGGTCAAGGCTCATCACTAACGTCGCGGTTGTCACCCGTGACACACCCGCGCCTGCCGCGGCCGAAGGGTTGAGTCGGTTAAACAATTGCCTGATCTGTGGAAAAAACCGTATCAACAGCGGAGACATTCGCCAGGCAGCAGCAATCAGCCCGCCGAAAACCGCAAAAATGGCATTCGCCCTGCCTGTCGCTACCGCCAATACCACCAGCACGAGCAGCACAATCAGCGCAGGCTTTATCCAGCTTTTTGGGCTCTGGCGGAGTAATTTCCGGCCATACAGGAAATACAGCAGATATCCGACACCAAACAGGATTATGAGAAATAGAAGTCTGGACAATTTCGTCTTTTGAGGAGAGTATTCGCGCAGGATTACGCGTTGGGTTGGCGCACAGCATAGTGCAAGTGGTGAAATCTGGCTACTTTGCGGCTTTTCAATCAGGTTACGAAAAAAATTGTGTATTGCCTGCCCGCACAGGCGTTAAAGCATTGATACTTAGTAATCGACGGTTATAATGTCATTACAAGTAAAAGGTGAAGCAGATTGCGCATCTACCTCACCAAAGTTGTTGACATAGGAAGGGTTTTTCAAACAAGGATGAAGGAATTGTTGCCGCTACTAACACCGAAATCCCTTCTAAACAAAAAATATTACGTTATGTTCGCGAAGGTGAACATCGTTCACTGTAAATCGATCGGACTGTCAGTAAAGTCCCTCCTCGGTTTGTAGATTCAGAATATTAATAATCTAAGGTAGGACGTAAATGAGCGAAATCTCTGCTCGAGAAACTCGACCTGACAGGTTCAGAGACGACACAGTTAGTAATGACGACTCGATCGACTTGCGGGCGATTATCATTACCCTGCGGAAGTTTAAGTGGCCCATCATCTTCACCACTGCGTTGTGTACTGCTTTGACAGCGCTTGTAGTATCCAGCATGACGCCGGTTTATCGCTCGACTGCGACTTTGCTTTTTGAAGACAAGAAACAACAAACCGTATTCGATTCGCGTTTGGGTTTTGGCGACCAGGAAGCGATTCAGACTCAGGTCGAAATGCTCAAATCCCGCATACTTGCTGAGCGTCTGGTCGGCGAGTTAAATCTAAACGAACACTGGGAATACAACCCATCCCTGCCGGTGCCTGAGCAGTATCGGAACGAAGGACCGCTCGCACCTTTGAAAGCAGCACTCAAAAACTTCCTTCCCAATAGCGTTGATAGTGAAGACAGTGCAATCGCCTCACAAATTACCCAGGATGAATCTCTCTTCAGAGAAGAGATGGCTCGAAATCTTATGGGCCGCACCTCTATCTTCCCTGTCAAAAACACCAATTTGGTAAAAGTGAGCGTAGAAGGCGTAGACAGGGTCCTTGCTACCAAGATCGCCAACAGTATTGGCAATGGCTACATAGACTTTTTCATTGAGCAGGCGAATGACCGCAGTAAAGACGCAAAAGAATTTCTGCAGTCAAAAGTAGATGAACTGAAAGTCAAACTTGACGCATCAGAACAGGCATTGCTTGAAGCTCGTAGAAGCGCTGGTATTAGCGGCGACGGTGGTGACTTTGCCAACCAGACAATCGCGCTGTTTCGCAACCGTCTGGTTGACGCTAAAACCAGGCTCGAAGTTGCGCGAATTCAGTGGAATGAAGTTCAGAGCGTTGGCGGAACTTCCGGTAGTGACGTGACCTTCGGTGTTGAGGGAGAAGAGGACTTCTCTGCCTATCGTTATGTGGGCACTGCATATGAAGTTCTACCAGTGGTAGACAGCAACGCTACTGTTCAAAGAAATAAGCAGTTGATGCAGGAGGCACGGCGTGTACTGGGCGAACTTAGCAACCGCTACGGCGAAAAGCACCCACGTGTTATTGACGCTAACTCTAACTACCAGACGGCTTTGGGTAACCTCGACCGTCAAATCGCAAACGTAGTCTCTTCAGTCGAGAAAGATTTCCTTGCAGCGCAAGGCCAGGTCAGATCCCTTGAAGCACACATCCGCCGCGAGGAAGGTAAAGCCTACCGACTAAGTGAAGGCAGAGTTTCAACCAAAGAGATCGAGCTTGAGCGCGAC
>CAYZVB010000309.1:0-6768 GCA_964481315.1 uncultured Granulosicoccaceae bacterium | reverse complement strand
AAAATTCTAAACGCCTATGATTTTAGGACGTTGCGATGCTTTAGCGACAGCCTCCAAGAGCTGCCTTACCCCCAACCCGCATCATTAGTCACTGACATGTCGCAGCAACAGCCAGACCCGCTTGCGAATGTTATTCACTCTAACTCCCCAGCGGTATTTTTTGTGATCACCAACATGCGGGAACTTGATCATCACTTCATTGATTTTCTCGTAAATGGCAAAGATTAGTGCTTCGGTTTCTTTACCACCCCATTTTTCAAGGTCTGTTCCCTGCAATGAGCTGTACTTCGATATTTTTCCCTTCTTTAGCTTATTGAAGTTGAAGCCCTCTTTTAAAAGCCGCTGAAACTCATCGACTGACAACTTGTCGATCACATCCGCCAGCGGAACCCCGTCACTGGCGACCATATCCAGATACAACAGGTTATTTTTCAACTCTCCAATAAGCGCTCTGCTGTCGCCTTTAGATCTGCTCCACCACGAGCTGATCGATTTTGCCGCAGAGCCGGACGCCGATAACGTTTTCAACGCGGTTGGAATAGTCAGGTCCATTGCGAATTACCTGCCTGCTTCTTCAATCATCAATACAGCCTGTTTCACCAGACAGGCAATATATCACCGGCACTATTGCAGCGGGATTAAAGGATACCAACCTCACTGCCTGCCATTCAGTCCAACGCTGTCCGATAACGAATCCCTCACAATCAACGCTTCACTAATTACCGGTCCAAATCCCACAGAGCGCCCTAAAAATCACACCACACCGGTACCAAAAAAGCATCAGGCTGATTTACAGATACCGGTTAAGCTGTCCGTGCAGTAATGTCCACACGCTTACAAAAGGTTATTTACGGAAACTGAACTCACTCTTCCCGAACTGCAGTCGATGGTCGAAATGGCAGGCACTATCAATAGCGAGGTCTTCTATTGGTGGTGTACCGGACTGATGGTCATTATTCACGCAGGCTTCCTTGCCTATGAGATGGGCGCATCACGACAGAAGAACGTGCTTGCATCCGGTGTAAAAAATATTCTGGCATTCGCATTTATTGTACCGACGTTCTACTTCTTCGGCTGGTGGATCTATCTGGCCATGTATCAGGGGTTTACCCCTGACTTTGCAGCGGGTGCCGGTGGATTACCCTGGTCAACAAGCATGGGACCGAACCTGGCTGATAACGCCAGTGGTATTTTCTGGGGTGCATTTGTGCTGTTTGCGGCAACCACCGCATCTATTTTTTCAGGTGCAGTCATCGAACGCATTCGCGTAGGCAACTTTCTGATACTTGCCATACTACTCGGATCTGTTGTCTGGATACTGGGTGCAGCCTGGGGCTGGCACCCGGACGGATGGCTAACCACTGAGTGGGGTTTTCACGATTTCGGCGCCGTGGGATGCGTACATATGGTGGCAGGATTTTTTGCCCTCGGCGTACTGATCAATCTTGGTCCACGCAATGGAAGGTTCACAGAAAACGGCAAGCCGGTAGACCTGCAAGGCCACAGCGTACCGATGAGCATCATCGGACTAATGTTAATTATCGTTGGTTTCTTCGGCTTCCTTGGCGGATGCATCATCTATAACAACGGCGCACAATGGACCACCATCTTTGGCACACCGGTAACGCTTTCGGCAATCAGCTTCAACACGCTTATGGCGTTTTCGGGCGGAATCATCGGTGCCTACATCGTCACCAGGCAACCGTTCTGGATGATGTCTGGTGCGCTCGCAGGTATCTTCGCCGCTGCACCGGGTCTCGATCTCTATTATCCAGCACTAGCGTTTTTACTTGGAGTTACCGCAGGTGTAGCCGTACCGGTTGTCGATAAGTTCATCACTCGGGCGATGAAAATCGACGACGCTGTAGGGGCATTCGCGGTACACGGTTTCGGCGGACTAATCGGCATTGTTGCACTGGGTATCTTTAGCGGCTTTCCTAATGTGGCAGGGCCGGAAATCAGTTTCCTTGGTCAGCTGAAAAGTGCATTTGTAATGGCGTTACTTGGATTTATCCCGGGCTTTGCCGTGTCTTTTGTGATGGCAAAACTCAAGATTCTGCGTGTACCACCAAACGCTGAAATTGTCGGCCTCGATACTGTCGAAGTACCACTACCTGCCTACCCGGAGGCCGTTCCGGCAATAACCAATGGCCATACACCGGCACCCAACGCCGCCGGATAAAAGGAGAAAACATGAACGCTAGTCCAATCACAAGCTGGGAAGGTGCAGAAGCCTACTTCACTTTTGCAGACAAACCCGCCGTCGTCATGCTGATACTCGTTGCTGCGATCGCATTTACTGTATATGCGATAGTGTCAGCATTTATTCATGAGAGTGACAGCTATCAGGATTACATGTAGCGCCGCCGGTATAGTCTGAACAATCCACGGGCCCGCATAAGCGGGCCTTTTTTTCATCGACTCCACTTTAACTTTAAGTCGTTAGTAAGCGTTCACTATGTACTAACTGTTGCCTGATGCAATTTCTCTCTCATGCTGCTGCATATAACGCACAATGCAAGCAGGCAGTAATTTGATAGCTTCACAATACCGCTGCAGACACCCGGTCATTAGTGAAAATACTACCCTCGGAAGTACCCGTATCGATCAAGCCTTTTCCCTCTCCCGGTACTGAATAATGGAGTTCCGGTTCTACGAAATCTGGCGTGAAACAGAATACGTCGAACGACTCATTACCGGTATCGGCTGGAGTCTGTTTCTAACCGTTTGTGCCGCTGTGATCGGGTTCAGTTTTGCACTGGTATTAGCAGTTGGCAGAAGATCCGCTAATCGATGGTATTCCACCCTGTCCGCGTGCTACGTCGAGCTCATTCGTAATACACCACTGATCGTTCAGTTGTTTTTCGTGGTGTTTGGGCTCCCGATGTTGCTTGGCTATCGATGGCCTTTTCCGGCTTCGGCACTACTTGCACTAACGCTGAACTTCTCGGCCTACTACAGCGAAATAATTAGAGCCGGTCTCGACAGTGTCGACAAAGGTCAACTGGAAGCCGCGCAAGTGCTGAACCTGTCAGTCAAAGACCGGTTCTTTCGAATCGTGTTGCCACAGGCACTGGCAAAAGTATATCCGTCACTGGTGAGCCAATTCGTGTTTCTTTTTCTCACTACAGGAATCATTTCCGAAGTCGGGATAGAAGAACTCACCTGGAGCGGACGCTTTATCGCAGATCGTACATTCAGAGATTTCGAAGTCTATCTGCTACTCACGGCCCTGTACGTTCTACTCGCGGTCGGGTTTCGCGGCGTTTTTTATCTCATTGGGCAACAAGCATTCCCGTGGCAGAAGGCACGATGAAAGCGTTCTTCCAGTCAATCTTCGGAGAGTTCTACGGCAACATCGTGTTTGTTTTACTCGATGCCACCCAATGGACAATTTATCTGTCACTCACAGCGTTTATCGGTGGAGGACTTATCGGTTTAATAATAACGCTGCTGCGTATCACACCGGTAAAACCACTGCGCTATTTTGCAACGGCATATATATGGCTGTTCCAGGCTGTACCGTTGTTAATGCTGCTGTTCCTGACCGGACTGGGAATACCGGTATTCTTCAAAACAGATGTACCACCCTGGCTCGCGGCAACCATCTCGCTCACGCTTTTTACCAGCGCTTATCTGGCAGAAGTATGGCGGGGAGCAATCCACTCGATTGCAGATGGGCAATGGGAAGCAGGTATCGCACTGGGTTTGAAGTTCTGGCAAGTGGTGAAGCTTGTCATCGCACCGCAGGCACTCAGCATCTCACTGGCACCAACGGTTGGATTTATGGTGCAAATTATCAAAGGCACTTCACTCGCATATATCATCGACTTTAACGATGTGATGCGATGGGGTAAAAAAATCGCCAATGCACAACTCGATGGCGCCGAACCATTTGTGATCTTTCCAATAGTCGCCGCAATCTACTTTTCTTTGTGTTTCCCTCTAACCGTTTTATCGAGACGACTGGAACGTCGAACCCGGAACAACGGTTTACCCGCAACTACACCACTCGTTAACCAAGGAGCATAATCATGCGTTTCCTGAAACCATTTATTTGTGTTGTCGCTTTGGCAATCCCGTTTACACACTCTTATGCCGATCAACTGGCAGACATCCTAAAAAGCGGTGAAATAAAAATCGCTGTTCCAGAAAACTTTCCACCGTTTGGATCGGTCGCTAAATCACTGGAACACGAGGGTTACGATGTCGATGTAGCCGCGCTAATTGCAGAAAATCTTGGCGTTGAACTCGAGGTTGTCCCGGTTACTTCCAAACAACGAATTCCATTTCTTTCCTCCGGAAAAGTTGATCTGGTTATCTCATCGATGGGTGCAAACCCGGAACGGGCAAAGTCGATCTGGTTTTCCTCTGCCTATGCACCCTTCTTCTCTGGTGCGTTCGCTGCCAGTGACCTTAACATCAGTTCTGCAGATGACCTTTCCGGCCTGAAAATAGGATTGACCGGAGGTACACTCGAAGATCTGGAACTTACCAAAATTGCACCCGAAGATGCCGAAATCACACGCTTCGGAGATAATGCAGCGACTATTTCGGCATTCGTCGCTAAACAGGTCGACGTACTGGTCACCGGTAACACGGTCGCTGCAAAGGTAGCAGCAGACAACGCAGACCTCAGCATCGAAACTAAATTTATTATAAAAGAGTCACCGGCGTTTATGGGGGTACGATCAGGAGAGATGAATATGCTTCAATGGGTTAATGTATTCATTCTGCATAAGAAGCTCGGCGGAGAGCTGAATGAATTGTCAGAAAAATGGTTTGGACAGTCACTTCCTCCGCTACCAAGCCTGTAAATACACCAGGCTCCCGTGAGTAAGCGGGAGCCCCCTTAACGCGATAGCGGGTTATGCCCGACGCTGCATCGCCAGTTCCGGGTAAAAGCGTACCACGCAATTCTTTCCGCTGTTTTTGGCGGTATACATCGCCTTGTCTGCGCTCTTTAGCAGCTCAGTCACGGAGTTGCCATCTTCCGGAAACATAGCAACACCAATGCTGGCCGAAACTGATGCCGTGTCAGCACCGCATAAGATCGGTTCGCACAATGAAGACAGTAAACGTTCCGCTACGGCATTGGCCTGATCGCCGCTGGTGATATCAGTTAACAACACGGCGAACTCGTCTCCACCGAGCCGCGCGACGTTATCGTTATTTCTTAATACGGAAATAATGCGCTTTCCAATCTCTGCAAGTAACAAGTCACCGGCGTGGTGGCCTTTGGTGTCGTTGACCATTTTGAAACCGTCGAGATCAATAAACAGTATGCCAACAGTTGTATCGTCGTTTCTTGCTCCGCTGATCACCTCGAGCACACGTTGTTCAAAAGCCTCCCTGCGAAGCAGCCCGGTTAAGGTGTCTACCTTTGCCATAACCTCCAGAGACTGATTAGTCTGCTCTATCACATTTAGATAATGTATGTTTTCAAGTGCAAGGCTTAAGGCATACGTTAGATATTCAATGTTCAGGTTTTCATCATCGGTTTCTATCAATAAATACCCGTATTGATTGTCCCCGTTCGACAACGGACCCAGCACCAGCAACCCACTGTCAAGCTCACCGGCATAGTGTTGAGGAAGAACATCGGTCGCATGAAAGCTCGTAGTGCGATCCACGATTTCTCCGGCATTTGACCCATAAGCCTGCTTCAGTACCGCTGTTCGCTCTACTTCTTTACCGACTGTCTGGTATTGGACCAGGAAGGCACGTGTCACACCACATTGACGGTAGTAGGCCTCCATGGTGTCGGCAATTTCGTCCACTGTCCGGCAACGCGCCAGAAGTACTCGCAGGCGCGATTGTAGATGGTTACTGTGTTCCAGAAAGAACACGTGTTGCGCCTCAAGCGCGCTGTTGAATTGCCGCAGCACAGAAATAACACACAACAAGCGGTTGATCTCTGCCTGCAATCCCGGTTGGTTTACACAGGTCTGTATCAGACCGGCCAGTTTACGTTCAAGCTGCGTCCAGAAAATTCTCTGTATGGCTGGCAGTTTTCCTCCATACTGAATATCCAGAAGCAAAGATTCAAGCTTTGGATATCCGGCGTCAGTCGACACAACGGCCTCTAACAACGAGAAAACATCGGCTTCGGAATACTCTCCATGCCGTGTGCTTATTGACGGACAATCCTTAAATCTCTCTGCAACGATTTGTCTGATGCGCTCAATCAAATCAAAACCATCAAACGCGGCTGTCGATGCGATACCGGTCAAACGCCGGGGCTGACTTGACTCACGAACCACCAGTTGCCCGTCGAATAACACACACTCATGTTCTCCGACATTTCTGTTGCCTTCGATCTGTGCGAGTAACACCGCTGCAGCAGAATCAACAACCTTTCCTATCGGTTGCGAAACCGTGGTGATGGGTGGAGTGCAATCCCGGGCAATTAAAGAGTCATCGTAGCCCGCGACCACTACATCTTCAGGAGTTCGCAGCCCGTGTTTGCGCAACGCATTAATTGCTGCAGCAGCCATATGATCGTTAGCCGCAACAACGACATCAATATCCTTTGAATGTTCCAGATACTCATCCAGCGCATTAAATGCGTCCAGCTCAATGTAGTTGCCAACAAGAAATTGCGAATCACAAACCGGTAGCCCGTGCTCGGCCAGACATTCACGGAAAACGGCTTCTCTGGCACGCGAATCAAAATCCTTTTCGAAACCGCGAATAAAAATATACCTACGATTACGCGGGTTGGCTAACAGGTCCTCCATTAAAGCACGCATACCTGCAGTGTTACTG
>CAYZVB010000308.1:0-6769 GCA_964481315.1 uncultured Granulosicoccaceae bacterium | reverse complement strand
GCTGGTTATTCTGACTGATCAGCAGGGACTGTTTGACAGCGACCCCCGAACCAACCCCGATGCAAGGCTGTTAAGCCAAGCCCACCCGGAGGACCCGGCCCTGCTAACGATGGCGGGCCCCAGCGGCAGCAGCGTCGGCAGTGGCGGTATGACCACCAAAATTCTCGCCGCTCAGCGTGCCGCTCGCGCCGGCACTCAGACCATCATTGCCAGCGGACGCGAAGAAGATGTGCTGTTGCGGTTGTTTGCCGGTGAGGCCATCGGCACCACCCTCACGCCGCAGCAACAAAAGCTTGAGGCCCGCAAACGCTGGATGGCCAACCAGCTTAAAGTCAAAGGCGCATTAACGGTCGACGAAGGAGCCGGAAACAAACTCAGGGAAGGCACCACCAGCCTGCTGGCAATAGGAGTTACCGGTGTGTCAGGGGTGTTTTATCGTGGCCAGCTGGTATCGTGCATCAGCGCCGACGGTGCTGAAATTGCGCGCGGCCTGGTGAACTACAGTGCGGCGGAAATCCAGCAAATTGCAGGTTGTCACAGCACAGAGATTGAACAAAAACTCGGTTTTGTCCGCGAGCCGGAAGTGATCAACCGCGATGTTATGGTTTCGATGTAACCGGCAGATGATGACTTCATCCGCCCTTGTACTACAGGCGCGTGCGTGGGTCGCTCGCGCCGTGGCGGCTGCAGATTGCTGCCACCAATCGTTGCAACGCTGCTTAGAGCGCGCGAATCTGTGCGTTAAGACGGCTTTTATGACGGGCCGCTTTGTTCTTGTGAACCAGCCCTTTTCTGGCCATGCTGTCGAGCACCGGCACCGCGTCTTTGTAGGCAGTTTCGGCAGCTGCCTTATCGCCTGCTTCAATCGCGTAAACCACTTTTTTCACGTGGGTACGCATCATCGAGCGCATGCCCGCGTTTCGAACGCGATGTTTTTCAGCCTGGCGCGCACGTTTTCTGGCTTGGGGGGAATTCGCCAATGCGACTCTCCTAAAGTGACTATTGTAAAAATCAACTCAACAGTATCGGTGGTAGACAATTCTTTGTCAATATGCGCCGCAGCCGTTTTTACAGGTATCGTGGCGTGAGCGAACTCGACCCCCCCGGCAAACCCGGTGCTGCCAAACCCAATCTGGCGCGCTCCGGCAGCATTGTCAGCGGTATGACATTGATTTCACGCGTGCTCGGCTTTGTACGCGATCAGGTATTTGCCATTGCCCTCGGCGCGGGGGCCATAACCGACGCTTTTTTTGTCGCGTTTAAAATCCCTAACTTCCTGCGCCGTCTGTTTGCCGAAGGGGCGTTTGCGCAGTCGTTTGTACCGGTGTTTACCGAATACAAAGAAACCCGCAGCAGAGCAGATTTGCTGGCACTGGCAAGCCGCGTCAGCGGCACACTGGCCATCATTTTACTACTGATCAGCGCACTCGGTTCTCTGTTTGCACCGCAGGTGGTTGCCGTGTTCGCCCCGGGGTTCGAAGCCGACGGGGTACGACGGCAGCTGACCAGCGATATGCTGCGTATCACTTTTCCGTACCTGTTTTTTATTTCGATGGTCGCCTATGCGGGCGGCATTCTCAATTCATTTAATCGCTTTGCTATCCCTGCACTGACACCGGTATTTCTGAACATCTGTCTGATTAGCGCTGCACTGTGGGGTACGCGTTTTTTTCCGGCACCGGTGATTGCACTTGCGTGGGGGGTATTTGCAGCCGGGGTTGTGCAACTGCTGTTTCAACTGCCATCACTGCACCGGCTTGGCCTGCTAACCATGCCGCGCTGGGGCTGGCGCGACAGCGGCGTCAGAAAGATTATGAAACTGATGGTGCCTGCGATCATCGGTTCATCAGTGGCACAAATCAATCTGCTGCTGGACACCGTGATTGCGTCGTTTCTTATCGCAGGCAGTGTCAGCTGGCTGTACTACGCCGACCGACTGGTCGAGTTTCCGCTTGGTGTGTTTGGCATTGCCATCGCCACAGTGATTCTGCCACGGCTGTCTGCAATACACGCCAACGACAACCCGCAAACTTTTCGAACCACTCTGGAGTGGGGGGCAAGACTCGGTTGGTTTATTGCCCTGCCCTGCGCGGCCGGACTGTTAATGCTGGCGCTGCCGCTGCTTGCCACCTTATTTGGCTATGGTGAGTTTTCGCCACATGATGTGCAAATGTCTGCCTGGAGCCTGCGGGCATATGCACTGGCACTACCGGGTTTTATATTGATCAAAATATTCGCCCCCGGTTTCTTTGCAAGGCAAAACACAAAAACACCGGTGCGCATTGGCATTATCGCGATGATTAGCAATATGGCTTATAACATCGTGCTGGTCGGCGGTCTGCTGTGGATGGCCATCCCGGCTGCACATACCGGCCTTGCAATGGCGACCGCGCTGTCCGCCAATCAGCAGGCATTCATGCTCTACCGTCAACTGAAACACGAGAATGTGGTGGCGTTTAGCGCCGACAGTCGGGCAATGATTTACCGGGCCATACTGGCAACCGTTTGCATGAGTATTGCCATCGTCATTGTTTGCCCTGACGCTGACGCATGGTTTTCTATGCAGGCCGCAACACGTGTCTTAACATTAACCGGTATAATCGCTGCTGCGGTTATCGTGTATTTTGCTGTACTTCTTGTGACCGGCATCAGGCCCGCAGACGTACTGTCTACAAAACAACGCTAAGCCACCCGTCAATCGAAACTGGATACGCTCTAAACTTGGATCTCATTCGCGGACTGCACAACATACGCTCTCGTCATCAGAGTTGTGCAGCAACCATCGGCAATTTCGACGGGGTGCATCTGGGTCATCAACGCGTACTGCAAATGGCAGGCGCCGAGGCGACACGCAGCGGTGTGCGCTCGTGCGTGATTAGCTTCGAACCACTGCCGGCGGAATTCTTCGCCCCTGCAGGAAAAGCCCCTGCACGGCTGACAGGTCTGCGCGAAAAATACCATCAAATAAAGCGACAGGGCATCGATCAGCTGCTGCTGCTACCGTTTGACCGGCAACTGGCCGAAACCGATGCCGAAGTGTTTATACAAAAAGTGCTGATTGACGGCCTTGGCATCAAACACCTGCTGGTCGGAGACGATTTCAGGTTCGGCCGCAATCGAACCGGTGACTTCAGCATGCTGCAGCGCGCTGCAGAGCAACACGGATTTTCCATCGCCCAATCGCCAACCCACAGTGAAGGCGGCAGCCGCATCTCAAGCACGCGGGTCCGGCAGTTACTCGAAGCAGGAGAACTGCAGCAAAGCGTGGCACTACTGGGACGACAGTATGCGATCACCGGACGCGTAGGTTACGGTGCACAGAAGGGCCGAACGATTGGCTTTCCCACTGCTAATATAGTACTGGGAAGTCACAATCCTCCGCTGCGTGGCGTATTTGCAGTGACCGCCACCAAACACAATGCAAAGCCGGATGACACAACCGCCCCGGTACCGGGTATTGCCAACCTTGGTGTCAAACCGACGGTTAACGGCACAAGACTTAGTCTTGAAGTGCACTTGCTGGACTACGAGGCGAACCTTTACGGTGACGTACTGCGCATTGAATTTTTTCATAAACTGCGTAACGAACAGAAATTCGCCTCGTTTGATGAACTCAAACAGGCAATAGCAAACGACGAAGCAAACGCACGCGCCTGGTTCGCCAAACAACCAGACGCCCTGTAGACGAACAATCGAGATTCACGGTGAGTAACTACAAACACACGCTGAACCTGCCGAGCACTGATTTTCCAATGCGCGGCAATCTTGCCAAACGCGAGCCCGAAATGCTCGAGTACTGGAAAGAAATTGACGTCTATCAGCATATTCGCGATGCCTCTTCGCAGCGCGCAGAGCAGTTTATTCTGCACGACGGTCCTCCGTATGCGAATGGTGATATTCACATCGGTCACGCGGTCAACAAAGTGATCAAGGACATGATCGTCAAGAGTAAGCAGCTGGCAGGATTCGACGCGCCGTACATACCCGGCTGGGATTGTCACGGACTGCCGATCGAAAACAAAGTGGAATCAGATATCGGTAAACCCGGTGAAGACATCGACGAAGGCACCTTCCGCGCCCACTGCCGCGACTACGCACTAAAACAGATTGACGGTCAGCGGGAAGACTTCAAACGCCTTGGTGTGTTCGGTGAGTGGGACAACCCCTACCTGACCATGGATTTCAAAAACGAAGCCGGCATTGTTAGAGCGCTTGGTCAGATGATCGAAAAGGGTCATGTATACAAAGGCACCAAGCCGGTCTACTGGAGCATTGGCGCACGCTCGGCACTTGCTGAAGCAGAAGTCGAGTACCACGATAAAACATCCACTTCAGTGGACGTTCGTTTCAGCCCGGTCGACGCGGCAAAGCTGCATGCAGCCACCGGCAGCGACCGCACCGAGCTGCCGATATCTGTTGTCATCTGGACCACCACACCATGGACGCTGCCGGGCAACCTGGGTGTGGCCATGCACCCCGAGCTCGAATACTCGGTGGTGGAATGCGACCTCGGGCTGGGTGCAGAGGCGGTAATCCTTGCCACCGATCTGGTCGACACCTGCATGCAGCGCTATGGCTGCGAAAGCTACAAAACCATCGCAACGTTCAATGGTGAGGCGCTTGAGAAATTCGAGCTGCAGCATCCGTTCTATGATCGCACCTCGCTGCTGGTGCTTGGCGACTACGTGACTACCGAAGCCGGCACCGGTGCGGTACATACAGCGCCCGATCATGGTGTCGACGATTTCTATACCGGTATTAAATATGACCTTGGCCTGTTAAACAGTGTGGGTGCGACCGGTGTGTACGAATCATACGTTGAGCAATTTGCCGGTGAGCACGTTTATAAAGTTGAACCGAAAATTCTCGACACACTGAAAAGCAACAACAAACTGGTGCTCAGTGAATCGTTCCAGCACAGCTATCCCTACTGCTGGAGAACCAAAACACCGATTATTTTCCGCGCCACACCGCAGTGGTTTGTCAGCATGGAAAAGGAACAGCTGCGCAGCAATACATTAAGCGCCATCAAAACTGTACGCTGGGTACCTTCGTGGGGTGAAGCCCGCATCGAAGGCATGATTGCCAGCCGTCCCGACTGGTGTATCTCCAGACAGCGCTACTGGGGTGTGCCAATCACTTTGTTTGTACATAAAGAAACCGGTGATCTGCACCCGGACACCCTGCCACTGCTTGAACAGGCTGCCAGTCACATCGAACAGGGCGGTATACAGGCATGGTTTGACATGACCATTGAAGACTTTCTGGGTGACGATGCAAACGACTACGAAAAGTCTACCGATGTACTGGATGTCTGGTTCGACTCAGGCACCACCTATTCACACGTGTTGCAGCAGCGCGGCCAGAAGTATCCGGCAGATATGTATCTTGAAGGTTCAGACCAGCACCGCGGCTGGTTTCATTCATCCATACTGACCAGTGTTTCAATAAACGGCATTGCCCCCTACCGGCAGGTACTCACCCACGGTTTTACCGTCGACCAGCAGGGTCGCAAAATGTCAAAGTCAGTGGGCAATGTGATTGCGCCGCAAAAAGTCATGAAAACACTCGGCGCCGATATCATCCGCCTTTGGGTGTGTTCGGCTGACTATAGCGGTGAAATGTCAGTATCCGATGAGATACTTAACCGCATGTCGGACTCATACCGACGCATCAGAAACACACTGCGATTCCTGCTCGCTAATCTAAACGGTTTTGACCCCGCCACTGATCTTATCGACTCCGGTGAGTTGCTGGCACTTGATCAATGGGCAGTCAGTAAAACCCTGCAGGTACAGCAGCAGATTCATGAGGCTTTTGATCAGTATCAGTTCCATCTGGTGTACCAGCGCCTGCATAATTTCTGCACTACGGAGCTTGGCGGGT
The DNA here is from genome assembly GCA_964481315.1 of uncultured Granulosicoccaceae bacterium. Taxonomy (GTDB): domain Bacteria; phylum Pseudomonadota; class Gammaproteobacteria; order Granulosicoccales; family Granulosicoccaceae. Next base: position 883 of record CAYZVB010000308.1, on the reverse strand, counting down.
TTTATCTTGATGTGGTTAAAGACAGACAATACACCACACAGGAAAACAGTCACGCCAGACGCTCGGCGCAAACCGCGATGTATCACATTGCAGAAGCGATGACGCGCTGGATTGCACCGGTCTTAAGTTTCACCTCTGAAGAAGTGTGGAAACAGCTGCCGGGCTCGCACAGCGAAACAGTATTTACGCAGACCTATTATGACGTTCTGCAACCACTGCCCGACAACGCCCTGTTTACCGATAGCGAGTGGGACAATCTGATTCAAGTACGCATTGCCGTTTCCAAAGCACTGGAACAACTGCGCAAAGACGGCCAGATCGGATCATCACTCGATGCAGAAATCACCCTGTTCTGTGACGATCAGCATCACGCCCTGTTGTCGAAGCTTGAAGACGAGCTGCGCTTTGTGATGATCACATCCGATGCCGGCATCGACTCATTAAGCGCAAAGTCTGCGGCAGCTACCCAGGCTGAACTTGAGTCCGGAGAGGTATGGATTGAAGCCCGTGCATCGACGCATGAAAAGTGTGTACGCTGCTGGCACCATCGTGCAGACATCGGACAAAACCAGGAACACCCGGAACTATGTGGTCGCTGTGTCGATAACGTACAGGGCAGCGGTGAACAACGGCGCTTTTGTTAACGGAGTCGGTAATGAAAAAAATCTATTTCGGCATCGCGATTATTGCGATTGCACTTGACCAGCTCACCAAGTGGCTGGCCAGCACCCATCTGGTGATGCACGAGCAGAACCCGGTCATGCCGTCGTTTAACCTGACCCTCATGCACAACTACGGTGCTGCGTTTAGCTTTTTAAGCAATGCCGGCGGCTGGCAGCGCTGGTTTTTTACCATTATTGCGGTTGTTATCAGCATTGTGCTG
>CAYZVB010000307.1:0-6795 GCA_964481315.1 uncultured Granulosicoccaceae bacterium | reverse complement strand
ATTCGTTTCACCCTGATAGATGTCTTCTTCAGCGCTTTCTTCAGTGCCTGTCCCTGCTCGGAGAACGGAGGGCACTTCCAGCGTCCGCTGGTGGTTCGAAAATCCTGATATCAGTGAAATCCGACATCAACTATGTTTCCCCCTATCGTAGATGATATGCACTAAATTTCGACCGTTTAATAGCTAAAAATGGCCAGTATCAGCACTTATCCTAAAATATACTAACACTGTTGCGCCGCAGGAAATCACTGTAGGAGTGGATCTGCACACAAGCACAACCCACAACAACAACGCACATGACAACGTATGTGACGGAGGAGAATCTTTTGGTTTCAAAATTTCAGTGTAAATACCTGGCAAAAGTAGCCCTGACTTGTGCATTCGCACTCACCGGTGCCTTAAGCGCTCCGTTACATGCAGATGAAACATGCATGTCACCGTATATGGCGAAAATAACCGGCCAGGAAGACTACGTTTATGTCTGGACTCTGGGTGTTGAGGGCCTGGGAGACGGCCAGGACAAACTGGTCACGATTGACGTCAACCCGAACTCGGATAAGTACGGCCAGATCATCAACAGTCTGTCTGTCGGTGGTCGGAACGAAGCCCATCACTCCGGTTTAACTGACGATCGTAAGTATCTGTGGGCCGGTGGACTCGATACAAACAAGATTTTTATCTTTGATGTATCTACCAACCCTTCAACACCAACGTTGAAAAAAGTGGTTACCGACTTCGTAGACGCCAGTGGAGGTGTCGTTGGTCCGCACACAACATACGCCCTCCCGGGCCGGATGATGGTAACCGGTTTATCCAACAACAAGGACAATGGCGGCCGCACCGGAATAGTCGAGTACACCAACGAGGGCGAATATATCGCAACCCACTGGATGCCCACAGACGATGATCTGGGTGGTGCGGAAAAGACAGGTCAATTTGCAGATGGTTACGGATACGATCTGAGGGTACTACCCCGTCGCAACGTCATGATCACTTCTTCGTTCACCGGCTGGTCCAACTACATGATGGATTTTGGCAAAATGCTGGGCGATGAAGAAGCAATGAAACGTTTTGGCAACACCGTTGTCATCTGGGATCTTCATACTCGCAAACCCAAAAAAGTGCTCGACGTACCCGGTACACCGCTGGCGTTACGCGGGGCCTGGAGCGCGAGAAACGACTTGTGTGTCACTACCACAGCGCTTACATCAAAAATCTGGTTAATCCATGAAGACAAAGACGAAGGCTGGAAAGCTACCGCTGTCGCTGACATTGGTAATCCCTCAAAAATACCTCTGCCGGTTGATATCTCTATAACCTCTGACGATCAGGGCTTATGGGTTAACACCTTTATGGATGGCACGACCCGTTACTTTGATATGTCGGACCCCTTCAACCCTAAGCAAACCTATGAGAAGACTATTGGCAAGCAAGTCAACATGGCCTCTCAAAGCTGGGATGGCAAGCGTGTTTACTATACCTCTTCTCTGCTTGCCAACTGGGATAAAAAAGGTGAAGACAATGATCAATATTTCAAAAGCTTTACCTGGAACGGAACCGAGCTGGAGGAGCAATTCTCGATTGACTTTAGTGCTGAAAAACTAGGGCGCCCTCATCAAATGCGCTTCGGTGCGCACAATCTGTATACGCAGAACAACCTCTTTTCCCCGAACAAAGTTGCGCAGGCCGACTAGTACAGCCGGGTGAAGCACTTTGCAACTCAATCATTCCCCCGCTTCAGGGGGAACGGTTCACCGGCAGTGTGTGGAGATTATCTATCGCACTTCTTTAAACGCCTGCTGCAACTGGTCGTTTTTCCGCTACTGCTCTCAATATGGAATCCGGCTTACGCAAACGGACAGCAGCCTGCTCCCGGCTATGGAGAACTAGGTTACGACGTACCACCACCGGGTACCTACCAGCTCCCACCCCTGGGGATGGCTGCCAACGGCGAAGTGCTCAATGAGCAAGGAGAGTCACAACAATTACATGACTTAATGCGGGGTAAATACACGTTACTGAGCTTTATGTATAGCAACTGTAGCGATGTAAATGGATGCCCGCTTTCTTCGTATGTTTTCTATAAACTGAAAGCACTCATGCAAAGCCAACCGCAAATAGCTGACAATTTGCGACTGATCTCTTTAAGCTTCGACCCGCAGCGTGATACACCGGAAGTCATGAAGCTTTACGGCAACAGCTTTAAATACGCCGGAGAAAAGGGAGAGTGGCGGTTCTTAACTACCGCGTCAGAGGATGCACTTCAACCATTACTCGATGCCTACAAACAGGATACACAGCGTGAAATCAGCATCCAGAGCAATGGCGGGTATGACTATGCTCACTTACTACGAGTTTTTCTGATTGATCCGTCCCTGCAAATTCGCAATATTTATAGCGTGGGGTTCCTGCACTCAGATCTTATTGAAGCCGATTTACGCACCCTGCTCATTGAGAACAACGCCACAGTCGGTGAAACACATGCGGTCACTGGCCAACAATCGAATTCACTTTCCCGACCGGGCGACAGTAAATCAGGCTACGAAAGCAGCTCTTATAACACCGATACCCTGGCGCTGACCAAACGCAGCGACCTGGCAAAACCTGCCGATCTTCTTGCTATAGCGCAGCAACCCCCGTTGGGCCTCCCCGCACTGCAGCAAGAGCACATACAGAACCTGTCTTCCGAGAAAATCAGTCTGGGCAGACGATTATTTTTTGATCGAAGACTTTCACTGAACGACACTTTCTCCTGCGCCATGTGTCACGTACCGGAACAAGGCTTTACCCACAACGAGATGCAAACCGCCGTTGGGTTGGAAGGTCGCAGTGTCAGGCGTAACTCGCCCACACTATACAACATTACCTACTCCAAACTTCTGTTTCATGATGGCCGTGAGTTCAGTCTGGAAGATCAGGTCTGGGCCCCGTTACTGGCAAAGAACGAAATGGCTAATCCGTCTATTGGATATGTGCTTAATAAAATTCGTCGCATCCCGGACTATCAAGATGAGTTTGAGGCTGTCTATGGAGAGGCAGTATCGATGCCGCTTGTAGGCGATGCACTGGCGGCGTATCAACGAACATTGCTTTCTGCAGACTCCCCTTTTGATCGCTGGCACTATGGCAATGAACACGACGCTCTGAACGAATCTGCCAAAAGAGGATTCGATCTTTTTACCGGAAAAGCGGCCTGCTCATCCTGCCACCATATTGGTGAAGACAGCGCCTTGTTCATGGACCATCAGCTACATAATACCGGAATTGGCTTTCGCGCCAGCATGGGTAAAAAGCCTGATAAAAAACGTATCGTTCTGGCCCCCGGTGTGTTCGTTGATGTCGAGCAAAGCATAATTGATAAAGTCGGAGAACCACCAGCGAAAGATCTTGGATTGTACGAAATCACCCAAAACCCTTCAGACCGCTGGAAGTACAAAACCCCCGGCCTAAGAAATGTCGCTCTGACTGCACCGTACATGCACAACGGCGTCTTTAGCACTTTGGATGAGGTGGTAGCGTTCTACGATCAGGGCGGCATCCCCAATCCAGCGCTCAGTATGCTTATGTTTCCACTCAACCTCACAGAGACAGAAAAAGCTGACCTGGTTGAATTCCTCAAGTCACTGACCGGCAGTAATGTCGATACATTAGTGGCAGATGCATTTGCAGCACCAGTGGGTGATCTCACCATCAGTGACCCCAACTGGGCAAATTCGCTAACCAGACCACTTCAAGGGGAGTCCCGATGGCGAGAATAAACGGTTTTTGTATACCGTTATTTTTATTGGTGCTCTTCGGGTTATTTAACACAGCAAACGCTGACATTGGTGGCGACTTCACACTGACCGACCATCATGGCAAGCCTTTCCATCTTAAAGATCATCGTGGCAAAGTAGTTGTGATGTCTTTTGGCTTTACTTTTTGTCCGTCTATTTGCCCGGACACACTGGTTAAAATGTCTTCGGTGATAGAACAACTGCAAGACAATTCAACTGAGCTAACCACTGTCTTTATCACAGTAGATCCTGAGCGTGACACGGTTGAGGCGCTCTCAAAGTACGTTCCCTACTTTAGCGACGCTATACTTGGTTTGACCGGTAGTGCTGATGCAATAAAGGAAGTAAGCAGCCAGTACAGGGCGATGTACAAGATTCAGAAAACCAATGAAACCGACAAAAACTACACAGTCGATCACTCTGCAGATATTTATGTCATTAACAGAGAAGGTAATTTGGAAAGCATCGTTCCCTATGGCATGCCCGCTGACCACATTTTTAACGTGGTTCAGGAAACACTTAAAAAAGGCTCCACTACACAAAGCAAGGCTGCCAATCAAAATAGTGAAAGTGTGGAAAACCGATATCTTATTGATCTTGCAGGAAAGCAACATTCCATAGATCAATGGCGCGGCAAATCAGTCGTGATCAACTACTGGGCTACCTGGTGCACACCGTGTCGAACGGAGTTGCCGTCACTCAATAACGCATGGAAACAGGCAGATAAAAAAACCACACAGATGCTGGCCGTTAATATAGGTGAATCGGCTGCTGCTGTTTCCAGTTTCCTGAAAGACTATCCGATAGAGTTTCCGGTCTTACTCGACCAATCTTCAAGCAGTATGTCCCGCCGCGAGATTGTGGGTTTTCCCACCACAATAATGCTTGATGGAAATGGTCAGTTAGTGTGGAAAGTGACCGGACATCGTGAATGGGACAGCGACGAGATGTTAGCGAAAATTCGTGGCGCAGATTGAATTCGTACCAATAAAGAACCTTTTCCGGAACAATACACTATTGGCACTGAGACTTACCGCATAAAGAGATCCACGCTCCTCTCTTGCGGGTCCAATTTTACCCGCGCCTGCGTCCGCTTATACGTAGCACCCTGTTCAGGTAATATGGCACTACCTCAGCATGGGCGCAGTCCACAATGAAAACCTTGATAATTGGCGCAGGCATCACCGGATTATCCGCCGCTCGACGCCTGCTCGAACAGGGGCTCACGCCTGAAAGCATTTACATCACTGAAAAGTCTCGAAGTGTCGGCGGCCGCATGGCGTCGCGCCGGCTGGAAACCCCATCGGGGACAGCCACTTTTGATCATGGGGCGCAGTTCTTTACTACCCGCAGTGAAGCATTCAAAAACCTGCTGATTGCCGCTGAGCAGGCCGGTGCGAATCGAGTCTGGACCAGAGGGTTCGGTGCAAACGAAGATGGCCATGCCCGCTGGTGCGGTAACACGGGTATGACTGATCTGTGTAAATGGATGGCCGCAGATGCCGGTCTGAACATCGCGTTGCGAGCACCCGCGATGAACCTTGGGGAACACCTGCAACAGCACAGCTATGATGCCGTGATACACACCGCACCCGTTCCACAGGCACTGGCTACATTGAACGGCAGTGGTCGACTGCCACCGCCGGACCTTAACAGGCGACTTGCAGAAGTGCACTACCATGCAACCCTTACGATAATGCTCGCAACCAGCCACAACCCGACCGGCCTGGCTCCCACGGGTGCGGCTCAATTTGTTGATCACCCGGATCTCGCTTTTGTTTCAGATAATCATGCCAAAGGGATTTCTGCTGTTCCCGCAGTGACCATTCACCTGACAAATGCGCGCAGCGAAGCCATGTGGACCGCAACTGATGCAGAAATTGTCAGCTTTGCGTTAAGCGCAGCGAAGGAGCAACTGGGAGATGCGGGCGACCCTAACGGCGTGTTGGTAAGTGCAGTACAACGATGGCGCTATGCCGGCCCGATAAAATGCTGGCCCGAAAAATATGTTATGTGGGGAGGGTCCCCTCGTATTGTACTTGCAGGTGAGGCATTTGACGGGCCTCGGGTTGAGGGGGGCTTTTTGTCGGGTAGAGCTGCAGCGGATGCTTTACTTCATGCTAAATACTAACCAAACGCAAATAATGCGAATATTTTTCAGCAATTGATTCCAAACAAGTAAGACGAGCTATTTTGCGCTGGTTTCAGTGCCCGTCCACAAGTACTGGAATCTTCTCCAAAGTCCGTGATGTAACCAACTATAATCATACCGAAACCAGTTGATCTTGTAATTTTCTAACTGTGTCACTTACATCTGAGAGAACAGCAGCTACATCTGCCTTTGTAAGTACGAGCATTTTACCGCCAATGGTTTTTCCGTTCCTGTGAACAATATCATGCCTCTTTCGTACCGCCATAGGCAGTAGACTACTTCGATAGTCAAATTCTACGTTAAGAACTTCCTTGTACAGATCGCTTGCGAGCTCTAGCTTGTGCCATATGATTTTATCAAGGTATTTAACTACCCATGACTCTACGTTGGTTTGCCACTCCAGAGCATCTTCCAAGCTATATTTCCTCTCCTTTGATGTATCGTTTGTCTTTATAACACGAGATATGCGTTCGACGTTGCCGACAACTTTATATTTGAAAGCATCTGCGAGAAACGTTTCTAGCGCTGTGATTGACGACGAATATATCATCCTGTAGACAGGTTGTAATAACAATGATTTTTCTTCAAACGAATGCTCCAAAAGTAAACGCAGATTCTCAATCGTTGTTTCAAAAGACTAGTAAATTTCAACTTCCAAATTATTCAACACATATTGACCATATTGCCGATGAATCTTCCTTTTTGCGTCAGAGCAAAATGGACAACCGGATTTGTTAACGGTTCTGTTGTGGGTAGTGGCTGACCAATGATGCTCTGGGTTAAGTAAACAGCGCCACCAAACTTTATCACCCGATGCCCTACTTACATCAATTCCGAGATCACCATTTTTCTCCGAATCCCACTCAG
>CAYZVB010000306.1:0-6797 GCA_964481315.1 uncultured Granulosicoccaceae bacterium | reverse complement strand
CACCGCCGGCCGGGGCAGGGGGAGCAGCACGTTGACCGGTGACTGGCCCGAACAACTGGCAGTGCGAATCGCGCACTGCTACTACAACCTGAGTATGACTCAGCAACAGATAGCGACTGAACTCGGTATTGGCCGCGCCCGAGTTATCAGGTTATTAAACGAAGCCAGAAAACGCGGTCTGGTTTCTGTACAGATCAACTCGCCGCTGCTTGAAAACATTGAACTTGCCGAACAAATTGCCGAACGCTGGAAGTTGCTATCTGCGGAGGTTTGTTTAAGTCATGCCAGTGACGAACATCAGCTGGCAACACAAATCGGTGCTGCTGCAGGTGATGCGATTCTGCCACTGCTGCATGACAACATGACCGTTGGGCTTGGCTGGGGTATTTCGTTAAAAGAAATGGTCGCGCAGCTGAGGCCGTTTCCGCTAAAAAACGTGTCTGTGGTGTCATTGCTGGGTTCACTGACGCGCCGTTCAAGTATTGCAAAATTTGAAGCGACCACGGCGTTTGCAGCCAGGTTAAATGCGGAATGCCTTTACCTGCCTGCGCCGATAATTTGTGATTCGAAGAAGACCCGTGAACTGTTAATGACGCAGCCGATGTTTCAGGATATTCACCAGCGTGCATTAAATTCGGACATTGCGATTGTCAGTATCGGCGGGCTCGACAGTTCTACCATTCGCGATGTTGAGCTGGTGAATGAAGAAGAGTACCAAAGTGTTACAAAAAAAGGCGCAATAGGAAATTTCTTAGGGTACTTTATCGACAGCAACGCAAAACTTGTAAAGCATCCGGTTAATAACCGCGTTATCGGCATATCCGGTGAAGTATTCTCCGGTATTCCCAGACGGGTAATGGTGTCGGGCGGCGACAGCAAAGTAAAAGCACTGAAAGCCGTGCTTGATAAAGGCTTAATAACAGACATCGTGACTGACGTGGCAACTGCAAGACAACTGCTGGCAGAAGGTTAATGTCGCATCGTCAGAAATATCATTTAAAGCACACAACAATCACTGGTTAGCATGAAAGAAAACAGCATCAGACAACAAATTATCGACTTGTGTATCGAGATGAACCGCAGCGGGTTGAATCAGGGTACTTCCGGCAATATCAGTGCCCGGTATGACGACACTATGCTTATTACACCAAGCGGTATTCCATATGAAAAATTGAAGCCGGCAGATATTGTACAGATGTCACTGGCCAGCAATGATCTCGAGTGGGATGGTCCGTTTAAACCTTCTTCCGAGTGGCATTTTCACCGCTCAATTCTTAAGGAAAATGAATCTCTCGGGGCAGTGGTGCATACACACCCCACCTTTGCTACGGTGCTGTCAATTGCCCGTGAAGATATCCCTGCGTGCCATTACATGATTGCGGCTTTTGGCGGCAACACTGTGCGATGTGCCGACTATGCGACTTTCGGCACTCCCGAATTATCTGAAGCGATCAGCGTTGCGATGGCCGACCGTACTGCGTGCCTGCTGGCCAACCACGGCATGATTGCCGGTGGTCATAACCTCGAGAACGCGATGTGGGCTGCGGTAGAACTTGAAACACTGGCTAAGCAGTATTACTACGCCAAAATGAACGGCAATATGATTGTGCTGCCGGACGATGAAATGCAGCGCGTACTCGATAAGTTCAAAGGTTACGGACAGAAAGATAAAACCTAAAACAAGCCAGTGTGAACGCACCTCTGTGAACTGACTACTCGTTACAGGCTATTGAGCTGCACACCGGCAGGGACATTACCCGGATAAATCATACTTTTGATCAACCCGTTGGCGTTGTTAGCCTGGCTCTCGAATGCCTGTTGTGTGTCTGCCAGTGGCAGGTGATGGCTTAGAATTTGATCAACATTGGCACGTTGTTCGGACACCAGTTTGATGGCTCGGGCATATACATCGCCCATACGCCGTGAAAAGCGGATATCGAGCCCGCGCCGTCTGGCTTCACTGGCTGAAATGGTTGAATAGCTGTCGCCGTCCGGAATACCCACCAGCACCACACGGCCGCCAATGGCTGCGGCCTGTATTGCATGAGCAAACCCGTCCGGTGAGTTGGTGGCTTCAATGACCAGATCACAACCGCGTTTACCGGTGTACTCACTGACTACCTCCAGTGATTCTCCGGCTGCTGCGGCACCGGCTTCAAGCGCCATGGCAACTTTATGCGGCTGTGGATCGATGGCGATGACGGGCCCACAGCTACTGTTGGCAAGCAGCTGAATAATACCCAGGCCAATACCACCGCAGCCTATGACAGCGACCGATTCCTGCACGCGGACACGTGCCAGATCAAGTGCATGTACGCACACGCCGAGTGGTTCAAGCATGGCGGCCTGCGCAGCGGAGATATCGGGCGGCAGCTTAACCAGTGCACTGTGTGGCACGGTGAGCTCGCGGGTTAGTGCTCCCTGATATGGCGGGGCACCGATAAACTTTACCTGTGGACAAAGATTATGATAACCGCGCTGACACCACTCACACTGATGACAAGGTGTCGCAGGATCTACCGCCACCAACTCGCCTGCCTGAAGATTAAGCGCAGGAATGTCCTGTTGTAACCAGCCTGAAAACTCGTGACCGGGGATAAAAGGCGTTTTAATGTGTGCGCTGCCAATGCCACCGTCTTTGTAGTAGTGTAAATCACTGCCGCAGATACCGACGGCTGCAATTGACAGCACGGTTTCATTGTCGCGCGGTGCGGGTGGCTGATACTCACCTAAACGAACATCACGCGCACCGTGAATAAATATTGCCTGATTCATTAAGCTGTGCCGGCAGTAAAGACAGCGTTGATTATGAAGGCATCAACGTGTAAAAGAAAATACAGTGCGGCTAATTTGCTGTGCAATTGCTGAATTTACAGGTATTTTAAAGTAAGCAGCTATCACTATTTTCGGAGGAAAACATGAAAGTAGCAGTCGCAGGAGACAGCGCGGGTGAAGGACTGGCTGGCATACTGGCCGAACATCTGAAAGCCACCTGTGATGTTGAAGAAATTTCACGAACATCGGAAGGGCCCGATGCCTTCTATGCCAACCTGTCCGACAGAGTAGCCAGCGCCGTAATAAACGGCACTTATGATCGCGCCATTCTGGTGTGCGGTACCGGGCTTGGTGTCAGTATTGCCGCCAACAAAGTACCGGGTATCCGCGCTGCACTGTGTCACGACACATATTCTGCAGAACGTGCGGCACTTTCCAACAACGCACAAATCATTACCATGGGGGCACGCGTGATCGGCCCTGAGCTCGCAAAAACTATAGCCGATGCTTTTCTTGCGAACACTTTCGATGAAGCCGGACGCTCAGCGGGTAACGTGCGTGCGATAAACGAGGTGGACAGCAAGTACCATAAAAGCAGGTGAAAACGGTATACCTGAATGTTTTGACGCTACGGCTGGCGGCAGATTGTACCGCTGGTACCGAACATCGTCACACAGTTAGTGATTTCCGACTGTTGCACTGGTAAAAGCATCGCCACTGATTGAAAATATCGGCTTTGGCCGTGTGCAGTAAATTTGGCCGACACCCCGGTAAAGCAACCATGTCGGAGCATCCCGATTGAGTACCATTAATATCGCACTGATTGGCGCCGGTGTCATCGGTAAGCGCCATCTTCGTGCGCTAAACAGTATCGATCATATCTCTCTGGCAGCCATTGCCGATCCGTTTCCGGCCGCAAAGGATGTTGCCGCCGAACAAAACGTACAGTTATTTACCAACACCGAAGAAATGCTTAGAGCGGTGAAGCCGGATGGCGTGATTGTCGCCACACCCACCGAGCATCACAGTGAACCGACACTCACAGCACTTGATCATGGCGCTCATGTGCTGGTCGAAAAACCGATGATGGCAACGCTTGAAGAGTGCCGCCAAACTATTGAAAAATCCCGCACCACTGGTAAACACGTGCTGGTTGGACACCACCGGCGCTACTACGATCTGGTGAATCAGGCGCGTGAGATTGTTCAGGGCGGCAGTCTCGGTCAGCTGGTTTCAGTTTGCGGGTTGTGGAATGTTCGTAAACCCACTGACTACTACAGTGCAGACTGGCGAAAAAAATGGGAAGCAGGACCGATCCTCACTAACCTGATTCACGAAATGGATCTGTTGCGGTATGTGGCCGGTGATGTGCAGTCGATTAGCGCAGAAACATCCAATGCGGTACTTAGGTTTGAAAAGGAAGATGCCGCAGCGTTAATTATGCGTTTTAGTAACAACGCACTGGGTACGTTTATGTTGTCCGATCAGGGCCACTCACCCTGGAGCTGGGAACAGGCAACCGGTGAAAATGTCGCAATGCCGCGCTCCGGTCAGAACGTAATTAAATTTATCGGCACCAAAGGTTCACTGGAATTTCCCAACCTGACGCTGTGGACCACCGAAGACGGCGACGGTAACTGGAATACACCTATCAGCGCCACGCCGCTCGGCGGCGAGCTTGAAGATGCCTATATCAATCAGCTGAATCATTTTGCTGCTGTTATTGCCGGGCACGACTCTCCGCGTATCGATGCGCAGGACGCCACTGACACACTGCGAGCCACACTTGCGGTTTACGAAGCGGCGAAAACCGGAAGCAGGGTTGTATTATAGGTGTAGCGCTCTGTTGTTCGCTTAATTTGTCCGCTCAATTGACGCTAGCACTCTTACGACAATAACGAGTCGCAGACGCGTCTAAACAGGCAGCACTGTGATCACGTAGTGACAAAGGAAGTGCCTGCCTATGCTGCAACACAGAATTTTCACGCTATTCGCGTGTGCGCTGTTACTCATTTCGGGCCTCTCGGTGGCGGCTCCTCACACCACAGATGTCGATTTTTCTTCGCAGTACGAACGGGTATTTCAAATTCGCGTGGTATCACCCGATGCCGGTAGCAAATCTGCCATCGGTTCCGGCTTTCAGGTCACGGCCGATGGTTTACTGATTACCAACTACCATGTGGTTTCGGACTACATAAACTCCCCTCATGACTTTGTGATTCAGTACATGAGTCACGACGGCAGGCTTGGCAACCTTGAGCTTGTCGACTTCGACGTGGTTAGTGATCTGGCAGTGCTGCAACACCCTCAACCAGACAGCGAATACTTCCAACTGGCAGACACGCCGCCGGCAAAAGGCGAAGTTGTTTATGCGCTGGGTAACCCGAGTGACTGGGGTATTGTTTTAGTACCGGGCCCGGCCAATGGCATGGTCGAACACAGTTACGAAGAACGGGTATTGTTTTCAGGTAGTTTAAACTCCGGGATGAGTGGCGGGCCTTCCTTAAACAGGGAAGGCGACATTATCGGTGTAAACGTTGCCACGGCCGGCAGCCAGCTAAGCTTTCTGGTGCCGGTAGAAAAAGTCTCACGGCTGGTTAATCGCAAGCGCCGACTCAATGTTGATTCCTACCCTGCGGAAATTGCGTCACAGCTCAAGCAGTGGCAGCGACCGCGAATTGACGAGTTGTTAAACACTGAATGGCAGACTGAAACATTCACTAATCGTGAATTGTTTGGTGAGATTCGCAAAGATTTTCAGTGCTGGGGTGGCACCAACGATTCACATGACTCACGTATTGTAGAGCGCGTGAGTAAAACCTGCGCTGCAGGTGATGATATATATCTTGGTTACAGCCTTAGTGCCGGGCATATCCGTTTCAGCTTTAGAAATCTGAAACCACTGAAACTCAACCGTTCGCAGTTTGCCAGATCAGTGGCCGTTAGCATGGTTGCCGATAATAATTCCGGCTACAAACACTCAACCAACTACGAATGCCGCAAAGACTTTATCGATCCGCCCGGTGACAACAGTTATCGCAGAATTATCACCTGCATTCGTGCATTTAAAAAGCTGCCGGGTCTGTATGATTCTTTGTTGATGGTGCAGGACCACGCAGGTGATCAGGTGTTTGAAGCGCATCTTTCACTATCGGCACTTGAGCCCGATCAGATAGAAGCGCTAAACCGCCAGTTTGTGGAGCGGGCACTATGAACCTGATTGCCATTGTCACGCGACGCGGACAAAAACAGGTTCAGAAAGTATCGCTTGCTGAAAACCATAGCCTGTCCATAGGCAGGGCCTGGAACAGCGATATTGTCATTGACGATAAATACGTCGATGCGACTCACGCTACGTTAACGCTTGATCGCTCCGGTACACTGACGCTCGAAGACAGTAGCTCTACCAATGGCACCAGAGTTAATAAAAAGGCCTTGAAAGGCATTGCGACACTTGCTTCGGGTGCACGCATTGGCGTCGGTGATACGCAAATCCAGATTTTAAATGGCGATGTGGAAGTTACCCCAACTGTCCGTTTCGGCGCGAGTCAAAGGAGCATGCGACGGTTCTCGTCGACGGTTGGTGTAGTGCTTACCACCCTTGGTGCAGCGGCCGCGATGCTGTTTTCAATTTACGTCCTGCAAAGTGAAGAGGCGACAGCTGATGCCATTGCTGAGCAGTTTATTATGCTTGCTGCGCTGTTCACCGGCTGGTGTCTGGTGGCTGGAATTCTTGGCAAGGTGTTTCGCGGTGAGACTAATTTTCTGTCGCACTGGGTGCTGCTGTGTCTGACCTTTTGTTGTGCATCACTGGCGGCTGCCGCAAGCCAGGTGGTGCAGTTCAATGTAAATTCCGACCTGGTTAATCTGCTGTTGAATGGAGTGTTGGGTACGCTGTTTCTTGCAGTATTCTGCTATGTGACTCTGTCGCTGATGACCAATCTTGCGGCATTGAAAAAGTTGCCATTGGCCGGTTTACTGGCGGCACTACCGTTTACGTGGCAGTTACTACAGCCGCAACT
>CAYZVB010000305.1:0-6797 GCA_964481315.1 uncultured Granulosicoccaceae bacterium | reverse complement strand
CTTTGTCATCACGCGAGTTGGGGATTCTGCGTGTGATGGGCTGACCCTTCTTGCCTTTGGTCTTCATGCTGATGCCCCAGCTCATCGGCACCATGGTGGGCTTTCCATCCGTAGCGGTAACAACATCGATTGTGAGAGTGGGTGCTACGTTGAAGCGTGGCTTTTGCGTTGGACTCATCGAGATGCCAAGCTGGTTGAGCAGCCACTGGATGCCTTCATGGTCTGAGATATTCATGCGGCCACACATTGGGATGGCTCCTTGTCTGACAATGAACCAACATTTAACACCATCAGCGCACGATTTTGTAGAAAGCTGCCCGGATACGCGCCTCAGCATGGCTGGCGCGGTTCGATTTGAGGCCCAGGTAATGAGTTCAGGAGATGAAAGTACAATTGTGTGTAGTGTTTTCGGGAATTTTACCCGGTATCAATTCGAAAACATACTCACTAAATCAACCTGATCTTCCGTCGTTACTTCCAGATTTATTTGCTCAAGTATCTTTTGCAGATGCGCGCTCATTAAGTGTTGGGCCAAATCGCTTTTTCGTTTTTTGAATGCATCTATCAGCGCGGTATGATCATCATCTCTGCAACTCGACGCACCGGGTGCGCCGTAAACGCTTATGATAAGTGATGATCGCGCGACCAGCTCTGTGACTGTTCTGGTCATTACATCATTACCTGCTATTTCTGCCAGCAAAATATGAAAAGCACCGGATAGCCGAATAGCATCGTGCCTGTTATCACCATCGTGAGCCGCGTGTTCCTTTGCAAGATGCTTTTCCAAACGAACGATATCGGCAGCGCTGGCTCGTTCGACTGCAAGCTTCACAACACTCGGCTCAAGCGCTTGTCGAGCTTCAAAGACATCTCTGGCTTGTTTCTCGGACGGCGAGGCAATATAAGCGCCCCGGTTAGAGATGATCTCCACCACCTCTTTACTGGCGAGCAGCAGTAGCGCGCGCCGGACATGCATGCGCCCTACTCCAAACGCCTTGCATAGCGACGCCTATGACAGTTTTGTCCCGGGTCGAAGCCGCTGGTCAGCAACGGCCTCGAAGATCTGATCCACAATTCTTTGCTCGGCTGCGTGTTCAGCGTTTTCTGAAATATCGTGTGAGTTTTCAGTGATAGGCATACACGGTTACTGTTGGTGAATTAGCGATCTGCACGGTGATGATCCATGTTTGTTGGTCAGACTTGTTGTTAACAATACCAAATATTTTAATCAACCATATTTCAATTGATAATTGACAATAGCACGCATTCTTGTTCCTATTAGGCTATCCATTCGAAAGAATCGGGTCGCCGGTGAGCCTTTGCCGGTGGGTTTAATAAGTCACTCAACGATGTGTATCAGCGTTTCCCGCGTCTGCAGGAGCGCGCCAGGCAGCAGGCAGGTGCGCTTTCCGGTGGTGAACAGCAGATGATGGTTATTGGAAGAGCGCTCATGGCAAAGCCTAAACTGCTGTTGCTGGATGAACCGTCTCTGGGCATTGCACCGAAGCTGGTTCAGGACATCGCCAGAGCGATTGTTGCTATCAATCGCGACGAGAACGTCTCGGTATTGCTGGTGGAGCAAAATTCCCGAATGGCTTTGTCTATTTCACACAGAGCCTATGCGATGTCGACAGGGTCGGTCGCGCAAAGTGGAATTTCACGCGACCTAATGAACGACGAAAGAATCAAAGCGGCCTACCTGGGTGGAGAGTTGTAGTCACTATGCAATTGCTCATTATTAATCCAAATACTACAGCCAGCATGACTGCCAAAATAGCAGCCGCAGCTACCGCTGTTGCCTTGCCGGATACTCAAATTAAGGCTGTGAACCCGGAGCATGGCCCCGCCAGCATTCAGGGTTATTATGAAGAAGCCTTGTGTTTGCCCGGTATTCTTCAACTGGTTGAAGAAAACACCGCTGCCGATGCAATTGTTCTGGCATGCTTCGATGACACCGGTCTCGACGCGGTACGCTGTATGACAGACGCACCAGTCCTTGGTATCGGAGAAGCCGGATATCACGCCGCATCTGTACTGTCGAATCGCTTCAGTGTAATCACCACGCTGGCACGATCAGTACCCGCGCTGGAGCACAATCTTAGTCGCTATGGTCTGGCGGCGCGCTGTTGTGGCGTGCGCGCATCAGAAGTACCGGTGCTCGACCTTGAAAAACCCGGTAGCGACGCACGAGAGCAAATCAGTAAAGAGATAAAGTTGGCCTTACACGAAGATAAGGCAGAAGCGATTGTCCTTGGTTGTGCGGGTATGGCTGACCTGGCTCAGTCGCTGGCGGCCGAACACGGCGTCCCGGTGATCGATGGTGTGGCTTGCGCCGTTACCTGGGCCGAAGCCCTGGTACGGGTTGGACTAAAGACCAGCCGACTGGGAGGCTATACAGCGGCTGTCTTGTAGTTATAAAGGTTTCTGTGTGGCGCGGGTAAATGCCTCTGATGCTTTATTAATTTTGCATCATCAACTGGCGGCTGATTTTCCCCCAGTGAGATTGCAGATGTTCTGCTAATTCCGCCACGCTGGATTCAGCGGTATTAATTCTCCCGAACGTATCCTGCCCGACGGCAGCAAAAATATTTGCATAGGCGTTTTGCAGATCAGCCTGAGCAACGTCGTATTGCGCTTCAGCTACCAGACTATTCATTTTTTCGCGAACAAAATTCTGATAACTGACTTTACGAGCCTTGTAGCCTGACTCTATCTGGTCAAGAATATTGCCGGTAACGTCATAGTATTTGCGCATAGTCTCGAGTTTTCGACTGGCTATTTGATAGCGACTTGCACTCACATGCACCTGCGTAACCACTGCCATCGTCAGGGCAAGAGATCGTTGCTTTAACAGTTCCTGCTCCAGCGCGTTGGTACGCTTATGCGCCGGGTAGCGAAACACATCGAAGATATTCCAGCTGGCCTGTGCACCCCAGGCTGCCCAGTTATTATTAAAGAGAAATTCGTTGCTGTTGTAGTTGAACCCGCCGAATAACCGAAGGTTAGGCAGCAACTGCAGCAATGCACTGTTGGCCTCGTTTTCACTAATCCGCTGCTCGTAGTTTAGCTCCCGGAGTTCCGGACGGTTAACCATGGCAGCACTGACAAGCTTGTTAGGGTCAAGATTAAACACAGCTACTTTAACGTCTCTGGTTGGCTGTACCACAGTGAACTTTGTCGTTGGACTTAAATTCATCAGCGCTGCAAGCTGACGTTTGGCAACGAAAAGCTCGTTGTGCATGGTTTGGATTTCACTTTGAATATCCAGCAACTCCCTTTGATACGTTAGTGCTGCCAGTGGTGAGGTTTTCCGCTGCCGGTACGATTCATCGGCATCAGTTAATGCCTGAGCAATATCACTTTCAAGTGAATTTAGTTTGCCGATCAATTGCTCGGCACTAACTGCTCGCCAATAGGCGGTGCGAACATCTTCGATGATACGATTGGCAACTTTGCGCTTGCGTTCATTGGCAATTAACGCCGCGTCAGCTTTTTGCTTTGCCCTGACGTAAGATAAACCAAAATCGAGTACGTCCCAGCTCAGTTCCAGGTCGCTGGTGACAAGGTCTTTGTCAGACGAAGTAGATGGAACAAGCGACACATCACCGACAGAGTTACTGCCAAGCAACGCGCTGGAGCGCGATCCGCTATAGTTTTCACGGTCGGAAATGCCTGCACTAAGCACCAGTTCCGGCAGCATGTTCATACTCGAGAGATTTAGCTCACTGCTGCGAAGCGCTTCTTCGTATAACTCAACTTTATAGTCAAGGTTGTACTTGATTGCGCGCGCCATGGCTTCGTACAGACCAATAGGACGTGTGATTTCCTCCTGACTGACTGTGTACTGAGCAAGCCTTGCACTGCTTTTGTTTCTGAGCTCTTCCATGGTAAGAGGCTTTGGCGTCACGCTACATCCGCTGGCCAGCAACCCTGCAGCAAGAACTAAAGTAAGTCTTTTCATCGTATAAGTCCTGAGGTTACGTACTCCATGCAGCCCAAACCCGGACTACATGCAACATTGTCAATTAAGTTAAAATCGAAACACTACTTGTCTATTGAGGCATTTACTGTTTTCACCGGCGATGTATCAGATCGCAGCTCTTCAGAGAAGCTGGAGCCAAAGTTTGACAGCTGCTCCTGCTCTCTTATTTCACCGGTCAACGTGTCAATGGCTACCACTCTGATCAGAGTACTGCCATCAGCCCTATGTGCCACTATCCGCAGTGCTACGACTTCAAGATCGATGGTCCTGTCGATCAGGTACTCCCCGTCGGCTAGTTGCGATACCCACACAGGCAGTGGTGAGCCGTCGGCGAGTGTTGCGCTAAAACCGATAACACCACTGGATTGCTCGGGATCGATAGTGCTGCGTGCAATCACAGACAACATCTCCTCCCTGATAATGGTGTCAATGAAGAACCTGCCACACTCGTCTGTCGGGTCGATACTGAGGGTGCCGCGATATCCCTTGCCGGAAGAGAATCCCTCGGAGCCCGGAGTGGTTGATTCGAGTGAACGGACCATCAGATCGTGTTCATTACCACCTTGCTGATTATCTATGGTGTGAAGTTGAACCAGCTTGTCAGCGCCGTTTAACGAAGACAGCTCTTCAGCCATACTTAGAATAACCAGCTCTGCATCGGTTGGTATGCGATGGAATCCGCGCTCATAATCGCTGCCGAGGATGTCTGTTGGCGTTTGCGGCTCTTCTACGTACACCAGCTCCGGTGTAGCTTCTCCAAGCCCGGGTTCGACAAACGATACGCTTGCCACAACCACCGAGTGTGTCGAAGTGGCAGTGTTACCATCCTGATCCTGCAGCGTGTAAGCAATGACAGCAGTGCCGGAGTATCCCGGAGCAGGTGTAAACACCCAGTCTTCACCAATCAGTTCGAGTGTGCCGCTGGCCGGATCCAGCAACACTGGTGCGCCAAGCAGAGAAATGGTGTCGTTATCCGGGTCCGTATCATTTGCCAGAAAGTCGACAACAACCGGTGTTTCAGCTGTGGTTTCGACCACCTCGGGAGCCGCAACCGGCGCCGGGTTAATCGGCTGAATGGTGATTGTGGGCGTTATTTCGTTGCCCGCACTATCAATCACTGAAACCGGTAGTACCGTGTCTCCGTTATTGTCTATGGTCGGAATAAAAGTAAGTTCGTTTGTCGCTGGATCGAATGTCGCACCCTCAGGTAATGATTCAAAATCAATGGTGAGGCCATCGCCTTCAGGGTCAATCAGATATTCGTCCAGATCAATGGTCAGTGGCTGGCCATCAATTGCCGGTACAATAATATTGTTAGGATCAGCCGGATCGATTGAAGGTGCATCCGGAGCCTGGTCGACAATTTCAATCACTGGCGGCGCATTACCTACTTCCACAAAATGCGATGCGGTACTGGACGCGCCGTCCTGATCAACAA
Source organism: uncultured Granulosicoccaceae bacterium (assembly GCA_964481315.1). Lineage (GTDB taxonomy): Bacteria > Pseudomonadota > Gammaproteobacteria > Granulosicoccales > Granulosicoccaceae. Next base: position 1,377 of record CAYZVB010000305.1, on the reverse strand, counting down.
TGGTGTACGGAACATCAATGGTGCCCGAGAATCCGCTGTCAGGCGTTACCGTTATTGTACCGTCTGCTGCAATTGTGACTGTTGCATTTGGTACTGCTATTGTCTGAGCCACACCCGGTGTAAGTGGAACACCATTGATAGCGGTTATCGTTAACGGTTCACCTTCGGGATCTGAGTCGTTAGCGAGCGGGTCTATCTGTACCGGTGTTTCGAACGGAACAGTCACCGTTTCATCAACTGCAGTCGGACCCGGGTCAACATCTACTGCTTCGGACAGATCGTCACCTGCACCGGTCGGGTCAGGCTGATCACCGGTGGCCGCTGTTGTCACGTTACTGATGGTGTTTCCACCCTCGCCCGCATTAACCGTTCCCTCAAGCGTCAGCGTTGCGCTGGCGCCGGTGGCTAGTGTGCCTATAGACCACACACCGGTTGTTGCATCATAAGCACCCTGATCAACCATGCCATTGTTGGCTGTGGCAGTCAGACCCTGCGGCAGCAGATCGGTCAGGGACACGTTTGTCGCCTGTGCCGAGCCGTTGTTATCAACAGTAATGAGGAACGTCACCGTATCGCCTTCGAGCGGAGTGCTGTTACCACTGGTCAGTGTTTTCACTGTTACCAGGTCTGCGTTCGGGTCTACATCAACAGCTTCGCTAAGATCATCTCCGGCCGTCGTCGGATCAGGCTGATCACCCGTGGCTGCAGTAGTGATGTTTGTGATGGTGTTGCCACCCTCGCCTGCGTTTACAGTGCCCTCGAGTGTCAGTGTTGCAGAGTCATCGGTTTCCAGTGTTCCGATTGTCCACAAACCCGTTGCGGCATCATAGCTACCCTGACTTACACTACCATTGCCGGCAGTGGCGGTTAAGCCAGCAGGCAACAAATCAGTTAGTGATACATTCGTCGCCTGAGCCGCACCGTCGTTGCCAACTGCTATCAGGAACGTCACTGTTTCACCTTCAGCAGGCTGACTATTGCCACTGGCAAGGGTTTTCACTGTCACCAGGTCTGCGTTAGCATCCACATCAACCGCTTCGGTAAGATCATCTCCTGCCGTCGTTGGGTCTGGCTGGTCACCCGTGGCTGACGTTGTGATGTTAGTGATGGTGTTGCCACCTTCACCCACATCTACCGTGCCTTCAAGAGTCAGTGTTGCACTGCCACCCGTGGCAAGCGTACCGACGGTCCAAATACCGGTGACTGCATCGTAGCTACCCTGAGTCACTGTGCCGTTGTTGCCCGTGGCCGTTAAACCTGCCGGTAACAGATCGGTCAGTGACACATTCGTCGCCTGTGCTGCACCGTTGTTATCGACTGCTATCTGGAACGTGACTGTCTCGCCTTCCAGCGGCACACTGTTACCACTGGTCAGTG
>CAYZVB010000304.1:0-6842 GCA_964481315.1 uncultured Granulosicoccaceae bacterium | reverse complement strand
ATATTGATCTGGGCAACAATGCCGAGGCTTATATTCGGCGTGAAGAAATGATCCCGCGCGAGGCAGTGCGCACCGGCGATCGCCTGCGTGCTTACTTGCGTGAAGTGCAGGCTGAAATGCGCGGCCCGCAGTTGTTTGCTACGCGCACGTCACCTGAGTTTTTGATCGAGTTGTTCAAGCTTGAAGTGCCGGAAGTCGGCCAGGGCGTCATCGAAATTCGCGGTGCCGCACGTGATGCCGGCAGCCGTGCGAAAATTGCCGTGTTATCTAACGACAAACGTCTCGACCCGGTCGGTGCGTGTGTCGGTATGCGCGGCTCACGTGTGCAAACCGTGTCCAACGAACTGGCAGGCGAACGCGTTGACATTATTCTGTGGGACGAAAACCCCGCGCAATACGTGATTAACGCGATGGCGCCGGCCGAGGTTGCATCTCTTATTGTCGACGAAGACAACGGCAGCATGGATATTGTTGTCGATGCTGAAAAGCTGTCGCTTGCAATTGGCCGCGGTGGCCAGAACGTCAGGCTCGCCAGTGAGCTGACCGGCTGGGAGCTCAACGTGATGGACGAAGGCGCTGCCGACGAAAAGAACGAAAACGAAGCGCGCGAACTGGTAGAGAAATTTGTCGAACAGCTTACTGTCGATGAAGAAGTAGCGACGATTCTGGTACAGGAAGGCTTCACCAGCGTAGAAGAGGTAGCCTACGTGCCGACACAGGAGCTTCTCGATGTCGATGAGTTCGACGAAGAAATTGTCGAAGAACTCCGCAGCCGTGCGCAGGACGTGCTGCTGACGCAGGCACTGGTTACCGAACAAAAAATTAAAAACCTCAATCCTTCCGATGAGTTGTTGGCAATGGAAGGAATTAGTGCAGAGCTTGCGGTGTCGCTTGCAGAGATAGGGGTTACCACTGTCGATGATCTGGGAGACCTGGCTGTCGATGAATTGATGGTTGTCGACGGCATGGACGAAGAAACGGCTGGCAAACTGATAATGAAGGCGCGCGAGAGTTGGTTTCAGGATGATTCGGAATCAATGGTAGAGGCGGGAGCCGAAGCTAGCGGGGGATAGAGAAAAACTTATGGCAGAAGTCACCGTCAAACAGTTAGCCGATACAGTGGGAACACCTGTCGAAAAACTGCTGGAACAGCTAAAAGACGCAGGCGTCGATAAAACCACGCCTGACGACACAATTGCAGATGCTGAAAAATCGCAGCTTCTCACTTTCCTGCGCCAGTCGCACGGGGTCGAGAAGAAAGCATCGGGTGCGAGCAAAATTACGCTCACGCGTAAAAAGCGCGGCGAAATTAAAGTCGGCGGGCCCGGTCGTAAAGCGGTTACCGTCGAAACCCGCGGCAAGCGCACGTACGCAAAGCGTGATGAAAGCGCTCGCGAAGAAATGGTGCGTCAGGCAGCGCTGCGACAGCAGCAGGTGTCCGAACATGCACAACCGCCGACCCCTGAGCCCGCAGCGCCTCCACCGCCTGCCGAGCCCGCACCGGTAGCTACCCTAGCACCGCCGGCAGAGTCTGCAATCGACACGGAACGCGAAGCGCTCGAAGCAAAAGAGAAAGCACTCGAAGCCAAAGCCGCAGAGCTCGAAGCGAAAGCGGCAGCGCTTGAAGCCGCGCAGCAGGCAGCAGCAGAGCAGGCTAAAGCTGACGCCGAACGCGCAATCTTCGAAGCGGCCAACGCGGTTGCCACCGAAGAGCCGGCAGCTGAGCCGCAAGCCGAAGCGCCGGTCGAAGTGGCAGAAGACAACGCTGCCGATGATGCCGCAGCCGAAGCTGCAGCCGAGGCCGAAAGACAACAGCAGGCCGAACAGGAAGCACGTGAAGAAGCCGAACGTGAAGCAGCCCTTGCTGCCGCACGCAAGGCGGTTGAAGAGGCGGCACTTGCCGAGCTTCAGCAGGGTGTTGAAGACGCCGGCCGTGCCAAACTCGAAGCCGTACGCAAGGCGGCCGAAGCCGAGCTTGCCCGTGTTGAAGAAGAAAAGCGTCAGGCCGCCAAGGTCAAACGCGAGAAATTCTTCAGTACACCGGCAGCACCACCGGCAGACTCCGGCAAAGGCGGTCGTCGTGGCCGCGGCAAGTCGGGACGCAAAGAGTTGCGTGTCTCCGGCGGACGTGGTGGTCGTCGCGAGCGACAGGCACCGCGGCGCGAATTCAGTCGTTCAGCAGAGGCCAAGCACGGCTTTGCCATGCCGACAGAGCCGGTGGTTCGTGATGTCGAGGTGCCGGAAACCATTACCGTTGCCGAGCTTGCCAACCGTATGGCGGTGAAAGCCGGTGAAGTCATTAAAACAATGATGGGCATGGGCGTCATGGCCACCATTAACCAGATGCTTGATCAGGACACCGCGGTGCTTGTGGTCGAGGAAATGGGGCACCGTGCCAGCACTACTTCTGCGGATGATCTTGAGGCAGAACTGGAAAACAAGATTATTGGTTCATCTACCGAGGCAGATGCAGCCGATACGGATCTCGACGAACGTCCACCGGTAGTGACCGTTATGGGCCACGTTGACCACGGTAAAACTTCACTGCTCGACTACATCCGCTCTTCACGTGTTGCAGCCGGTGAGGCAGGGGGCATTACCCAGCACATTGGTGCATACAGCGTCGATCACGATCGCGGTCGCATTACCTTCCTCGATACCCCGGGCCACGCGGCGTTTACCGCCATGCGTGCACGTGGTGCACAGGCCACCGACATCGTTGTACTGGTGGTAGCTGCCGATGATGGTGCAATGCCGCAAACTGTTGAAGCGGTGCAGCACTCGAAAGCAGCCGGTGTGCCGATGATTGTTGCGGTCAACAAAATGGATAAAGAAGACGCCGACCCCGATCGCGTTAAAAACGACTTGTCCAAACATGAAGTCATTCCGGAAGACTGGGGTGGCGACACCATGTTTGTACCGGTTTCTGCACTGACCGGTCAGGGTATTGATGATCTTCTTGATGCATTGTTGCTGCAGGCCGAACTGCTTGAGCTGAAAGCGACTGCCGACGGCCCTGCGAAGGGTGTGGTGGTTGAAGCGACGCTTGAAAAAGGTCGTGGTCCGGTGGCAACGGTTCTGGTGCAAAGCGGTACGCTCAAGCGTGGCGATATCATGGTGTGCGGTAAGGAATTCGGTCGTGTACGTGCCATGTTTGACGACGCTGGTAATCAGGTCGAAACAGCCGGACCATCTGTACCGGTTCAGGTGCTTGGTCTGGGTAACGCGCCGGAAGCCGGTCAGAACATGCTGGTCTCTAAAGACGAACGCAGCGCACGTGAACTTGCTGGTCTCAGAAACGAAAAATCACGTGATGCCAGACTGGCAGAACGTCGACCTGCGAAGCTTGAAGATGTGTTCTCTCAGGTTACTCGCGGCGATATCAGCACGCTGAACCTCGTTATCAAAACCGATGTGCAGGGCAGCTTCGAAGCACTGCGTGATTCACTGGAAAAGCTCTCTACCGATGAAGTAGTGATCAAAGTGATCGGTGGTGGTGTTGGTGGTATTACCGAATCCGACGCACAACTCGCTGCCGCGTCGGGTGCCATCATGATCGGCTTTAACGTTCGTGCAGATAACACGGCCCGCCGTGTCATTACCGAGCAGGAAATCGAACTGCACTACGACAGTGTGATTTACGAAGTGATCGATCGCGTTAAAGCGGCAGCCGGCGGCATGCTGGCACCGGAAATTCGCGAGCAGATTATCGGTATGGCCAAAGTGCAGGACGTTTTCCGTTCACCGAAGTTCGGTGCGATTGCAGGTTGCATGGTCGAGGACGGCGTGGTTCGCAAGAGCGCACCTATCCGGGTACTGCGAGAGAACGTTGTTATCTACGAAGGCGAGCTCGAATCACTGCGACGCTTTAAAGACGACGTTAACGAAGTTCGTATGGGAACCGAGTGCGGTATTGGTGTGAAAAACTACACCGACGTGCAGCCTGGTGATCAGATCGAAGTCTTCGAACGCACTGAAGTGGCGCGGACGCTTTAGGGTACGCACGTGGCAAAAGATTATCCGCGCAGCTACCGGGTGGCAGACCAGATACAACGCGAGTTGTCTGTGCTGATTCGCACTGAGGTTAAAGACCCTCGGGTGCCCGAGACCATGACGGTAGCCGGAGTCGAGGTCAGTAAAGACCTCGGCCATGCCAAGGTGTTTATGTCGACCTTTGATCTGGCGTCTGATGTTGAGTCGCGTGGTGATGCTATGGATGCGTTAAACAAGGCGTCGGGATATCTGCGTAAGTTGCTGGGTAACACCATGCGCATGCGCACCATACCCAACCTGCAGTTCTACTACGACAACGTGCAGGAAGACGCTGCGCGGCTGTCTTCGTTGATTGACGATGCTGTCAGTACCAACACCACCGAAGACGACTCTGCGGACAACCCAGAGCCCAACCCGGAACAAGGGCAGAGCTAACCTTGCGCAAACTAAACGCAGTCGTGTTGCTTGATAAACCGCCGGGGTGCACCTCCAACGCGGCGTTGCAACAGGTGCGTAAGCTATACGGTGCCAGCAAGGCCGGTCATACCGGCAGCCTAGATCCTGCTGCCACCGGCATGCTGCCAATCTGTTTCGGAGAAGCCACCAAGCTGTGTGGTTACCTGTTAAACGCTGCCAAAACCTACGAAGCCGAAGGCGTGCTTGGTGCGGTTACCGACACTGATGATGCCGACGGTGAAATTATCGCTCAGGCCGATGTGCCGGAAATCTCGCAGGAAAAAATGCAGCAGACCGTTAGCGGTTTTTTGGGTGAGTCCATGCAGCGCCCGCCGATTTATTCGGCCATCAAGAAAAATGGCATCAGAGCGCATAAAATGGCGCGCAATGGTGAGATGCCCGAGCTTGAACCACGACCGGTTAATGTTCACGAAATAGAACTGTTGCAATTTGACGGCAACAGGTTCAGTGTCCGCATGCGTGTGTCAAAAGGCACCTATGTGCGGTCGATTGTTCGCGACATCGGTGAGCAGCTTGGCTGCGGAGCGCATGTCACTATGCTGCGTCGACTCAGTGTCTCACCATTCGACGGTCACGCGATGCACAGCGTCGAAGACATGCAGGAGCACACCGACAAACTGTTATTAAATGTCGACGAAGTCATTAGCGACTGGCCACGCCAGACGCTCGATGAAACAACGGCGCTTAAGTTCCGGCACGGATCAAAGCCGGCGCTTGAAAACACCTCGCAGCCTTCCGACAAGCTGCTGCGGGTCTACGGACCGGAAGACAGCTTTCTTGGTCTTGGAAAAATTTCAAACGGACGGCTGGAAACTGTCCGTATCATCGGGTCGCAACTGCAATGAGTGGCGGTTGTTCGACTTTATTTTTACTACTCATCCATTGGAGAACATAAATGGGCTGTTTAAGCGCCGAAACCACGGCGGAAATCATTAGCGAATACAAGCGCGACGAAGCAGACACAGGCTCACCTGAAGTTCAGGTCGCACTGCTTACCGCCAGAATCAATCACCTGACCGAGCACTTCAAAGCGCACAGTCACGATCACCATTCACGCCGCGGGTTGCTGCGAATGGTCAACCAGCGCCGCAAGCTGCTTGACTATCTTAAGCGTAAAGATCAGTCACGCTACCAGGACCTCATCGGCCGACTCGGACTGCGTCGATAGTCGCCGCAATTGCAAACGTAAGGATTTACTGTGAATCACGTAATCAAAAAATTTCAATTTGGCGACCAGGAAGTTGTGATGGAAACCGGAGAGGTCGCAAGACAAGCCTCTTCTGCCATCATGATCAGCATTGGCGACACGGTACTGCTGGTCAGCGCCGTTGGTAAAAAAGATGCCAAGCCGGGTCAGGACTTTTTCCCGCTTACCATCAACTATCAGGAACGTACCTACGCAGCCGGTAAAATCCCCGGCGGTTTCTTTAAGCGTGAAGGGCGACCTGCTGAAAGCGAAACGCTCATCTCCCGACTTATCGACCGACCGTTGCGACCACTCTTCCCGAAGGGCTTTCGCAACGAAGTGCAGGTGATTGCCACGGTCATGTCACTGGACCCTGAAATCCAGACTGACATTCCTGCCATGCTTGGTGCTTCTGCGGCACTGGCCTGTTCGGGTATGCCTTTCCAGGGCCCGATTGGTGCGGCACGTGTTGGCTACATTGATGGACAGTATGCACTTAACCCAAGCAGCACCAGCATGGAGTCATCTGATCTCGATCTGGTGGTTGCCGGTACTGACAACGCGGTACTCATGGTTGAGTCGGAAGCAGCTGTGCTGTCTGAAGACGTAATGCTGGGCGCGGTAGTTTACGGCCACGAGCAAATGCAGGTGGCTATCAACGCTATTCGTGAAATGGCCGCTGAAGTTGGCGCAGAACAGTGGCACTGGGAAGCACCACCGACTAACGAAGATCTTGCTTCTAAAGTGGCATCGGTTGCCGAAGCCGGGCTGGTCGAGGCGTACAGCACACCTGATAAGCTCGAAAGACAAGACAAAGTCAGTGCACTGCGCGACTCTGTGGTTGAACAACTCGCCACTGACGCCGACGATGCACCAAGTGCTGCCGAAGTGCAGGGCGCTTTCGGATCCCTTGAAAAGAGCACGGTACGCGGTCGAATCCTTGCCGGTGAACTGCGCATAGACGGCCGTGATACACGCTCTGTTCGTCCTATTGCGGTCAAGACCGGCATGCTGCCACGTGTGCATGGTTCTGCATTGTTTACCCGCGGTGAGACTCAGGCAATTGTTGCTGCAACACTGGGTACTACCCGTGATGCACAAATCATTGATGCGCTTGAAGGCGAACGCCGTGATGCGTTTATGCTGCACTACAACTTCCCTCCGTACTGTGTGGGTGAAACCGGTT
>CAYZVB010000303.1:0-6845 GCA_964481315.1 uncultured Granulosicoccaceae bacterium | reverse complement strand
ATACCCGCCAGTCCGAGTAGTACTGGAATAAACTCCATCAGCGATTTTCCCCTGGTTATTAAAAGATAGTGATGTTTTGGCAGGCAGGATTTTGCCTCGCATGCCCTCAGGACACAACAGCTACGGCGAAGTTTAGTTGGTTTTCAGAAAGTTATGCACAGGGACTTTGGAAAAAACAGCGCAAATTGGGGCTTGAGCGGCCCGACATCCACCTAAACAACCGAAGTTACACAACCGCCGTTTCAGGCAGCTGCCAGTCAATCGGGGCTTTGCCCTCCGATGTCAGATACTCGTTGGCCTTTGAAAAATGCCGGCAGCCGGTAAACCCGCGCACCGACAACGGCGACGGATGCGCGCTGGTCAATACACAATGCTTCGAGGTGTCGATCACCTGCCCCTTCTTTTTCGCGTAGCCACCCCACAACATGAACACGAGATTGCTGGAATGTGACGATAATTTTTCCACCACCACATCGGTAAATTGCTCCCAGCCTTTGCCCTGGTGTGCCGCAGCCTGACCGTGCTCGACGGTTAATACACTGTTGAGCAGAAATACACCCTGCGTTGCCCACGACTGCAGGTAACCGTGACTGACCGGCGCAATACCAAGGTCGCTGTGCAGCTCTTTGTAAATGTTTCTGAGCGACGGCGGAATGGCCACACCCGGCAGCACCGAGAAGCACATGCCATGCGCCTGGCCGGGGCCGTGGTAGGGGTCCTGCCCCAGAATCACCACCTTCACCTCATCGAACGGCGTGGCATTAAAAGCACTGAACCATTGTGCCGGCGGCGGATAAATCTTTACTGCGTTGCCGCGCTCGAGCAAAAAGTCCCGCAGCATTTCCATGTATGGCTGATCGAACTGATCGAGCAACTGGCTTTTCCAGCTCGGTGGCAGTTTAATTCTGTCGTGGCTCATCGCTAGTCGCCCGTCTTATCGTTCTTTCTATATTGACACGTCGTAGTGATTCGCGCAGGTTAATCCCCGTATCATGCGGGCAGTCATGAAATCCCCCCAAAGATCACAGCAGCAACCCGCCCCGCAGCGCTTTCACAGGCCACACCTGTGGCTGTGTCTGATTGGATTGTGTGCCGGCTTCTATGCACCACAGACACTTGCCAGCGTGTGCGACGTGATGCCGCTTCAAAACAGCAACCGCTTCCCGGACGAGTCGCTCGGAGACAAGGTAATTTTGTCTGCCGACAGTGCCGAAAGCGACCCTACTCAGCCTGAAAACATTCGCCTCAACGGCACCATTGAAATCCTTCACAAGGGTGGTGCAATTCAGGCTGAAAACGCGCTCTATAACGCCAACACCAACAGAGCGAGCGTCGACGGCGACATGACTTATGAGTCTGCCGGACTCAGGATTCACAGCGCCGATGCTGAAATCGATATTGCCGATGGCACCTTCAGGCTTGGTGAATCGGGCTACGAAGTTACCAGTGGCGACGTGCTTTCGCAGGGACGTGCCGGTGATATCCGCCGCGACAGCGACGGTGCACTTAAACTCAACAGTGCGTCGTACAGCAGCTGCCCGCCCGGTGACAATGGCTGGCGACTCACCGCCAGTCAGATCAAACTCGACGGCGATGAAGGTGTGGGTACCGCGCGTGACGTTACCCTGCGCTTTAAGAACGTGCCGCTGCTATACACACCGATATTCAGCTTCCCGATAAGCAACCAGCGCAAAACCGGCCTGCTGCCACCGCGCTTTGACCAGAGCGACCAGACCGGCTTCGAATATCGTCAGCCGTTTTACTGGAATATCAGGCCCAACTGGGATGCAACGTTTGTGATGCGTGCAATGACCGACCGCGGCATACAGCTGCAGTCAGAGCTGCGACACCTGAACCGAATTGGCAACTGGACACTCAACCACGAAGCCATTCTCGACGACCGACGCTTTGCGCCGGGTGAAACACGCCGCTTCTCGCGCTTTCAGCACGAAGGTGATCTGGGCGCAGGCTGGACCACCGAAATGGACTTGAGCTCGGTCAGTGATAAAGACTACTTTGAAGATCTTGGTGACACTTTAAAAATCGCCAGTATCACGCATCTACAGCGCCGTGCCGACCTCAACTTTAAAGCACCAAGTTATAACTTTCGCGCGCGCTTGCTGAGCTACCAGACGGTTGACCTGAATATTGCTGAAGACGAAAGGCCGTATCGCAAACTGCCGCAACTTACGTTCAGCTACAAAGCACCGGTTAAACGACTGGGCCTGACGCCAACGCTCGACGCCGAACTGGTTTACTTCGACCGCAGTGGCGGTTCGGTCACCGGCTCACGACTCGATATCAAACCGCGTATTTCGTGGGATATAAACCGTCCAGGCTGGTTTACCAATCTGGCGAGCACGTGGCGGGTAACACGCTACGACCTCAACAACGTCACCGGACAGGATCAGGCACAGGTGCGCAATGTGCCATTGTTTTCAGCCGACGCCGGTCTTTACTTCCAGCGCCGCAACCCCTCCGGCAACAGCATGCTGACGCTAGAACCGCGACTGTTTACCTATACGCAAAACGCCGCGAGCAGCAACGCCTGCCGGTGTTCGATACCGGTGCGCTTGACTTCAATTTCTCTCAGCTGTTTCGCGAAAACCGGTTCTCCGGTGCCGACCGTATTAACGATGCCAATCAGCTTTCATTCGCGCTCAGCAGCCGCTTGATTAACATGTCGGGTCGCGAGAATTTTGCCGCAAGCGTTGGTCAGATTTTCTATTTCGAAGACAGACTGGTTACCCTGCCCGAAGACAACCCGGGACGCAGCAGCACATCAGATATCGTTGCCGAGTTCAGTGCCGTGTTTAATCGCCGCTGGAGCAGCGGCCTGAACATGCAATGGAACCCCACCGACGGCAGCACCGAACGCTCGTCGGCCAGAATCAATTACAACAACGGCCCCGACAAACTGGTCAACTTTGGCCATCGCTATCTCGCAGACGACGGTGAGTTCGCGCACTTTTCGTTTACCTGGCCAATTGCCAACCGCTGGCGACTGGCATCGGGCTGGAACTACTCACTCGATGACAACAAGGGCATCGAAACAGTACTCGGCATTGAATACGAAAGCTGCTGCTGGGCTTTTCGCACCGCTGCCCGGCGCTATATTACCGACGACGGCGAAGACTCTACCGATGCCTACTTTTTCCAATTGGTATTGAAAGGCCTGGCACCGGTCGGACAAAATGTCACCGAAGTGCTGAGCGAGGCAATTGGCGGGTACCGCTATAGCCCGTAGCCCGACTACAATACGGGCGGCCCGCAACGCACTCACAAACAACCAGTGAAGACTTAATCCCATGCACAAAACGCTATACCCCATTCTGGTGCTGGTTTTCAGCCTGTTGCCCGGCGGCGCAACACTCAGCCAGGAAACCCCGATCGACATCATTCTCGCTAGTGATTTTGTCAACGAACGTGCCAAGCTGATTCGCCAGAATCCGCCCAATCTGCCACAGGGTGAAGCGCTTGATAAAGCCGTCATGGAACGCTTGATTGTACAGTCGCTGCAAATTCAGTCTGCAGCACAACGCGGCATTCGCATCGACGATAACAGCCTGCAACGCACCATTGAAGATATGGCGCGCAACAACAATATGTCAGTAACACAAATGCGTGAACAACTGACCGAAGAGGGTGTGAACTTTCTTGAGTTCCGCGAAAACATCCGCAAAGAATTGATTATCTCAACGCTCACCCGGCGCGTTGTCGAAAATAACCTGAGTGTCTCTGAAGCCGAAGTCGAAGAACTGCTTAGCATTGAAAGCGGCACTTCCACCACATCACGCTACGAGCTTGACCACATACTCGTACAGGTACCGCAACAGGCAGACGCCGACCTGATTGCAAACGCCGAAGCAATTGCCCTTGAAATTGCCAGCGCCGGACGCGACGGAACCCCGTTCACGCGCCTCCTTGAAGTGCAGCGTGCGCGCGGCAACAGCAACGTCGAAGGCGGTAACCTTGGTGCCCGCACGCTGACCGATATGCCACCGCTGTTCGCTAATCAGGTTCAGGCTATGCAGGAAGAAGACGTCACCGAACCACTGCGCAGCGCCGCAGGTTTTCATGTACTTAAACTGATTCGCAAAATCGCCAGCTCTCAGGAGCCTACACGGGTACGCGCAAGGCACATACTGGCAAGTACACGCAACGGCAACAACAGTGAGCAGGCCCGAGCACTAATAAACAATGCACTTGCCGAGCTTTCAGAAGGCAGAGACTTCGCCACCGTTGCAGCCAGCTACTCAGAAGATGCTTCAACCGCTTCCAAAGGCGGCGATCTCGGCTGGTTTGGACGCGGTGAGATGGTCGCGAATTTTGAAGTACGCGCTTTTACCACACCTGCAAATCAAGTCACCGAGCCCTTTCAAACCGAGTTCGGCTGGCACATTATGGAAGTCACTGATCGCGAGCTCGAAACCGCGCCCAAAGCCGCCATGAAATCTCAGGCCCGCGAACAACTGCGACGCAAAAAGGCAGAAGAAAAGTTCGAGACATGGCTAACCGAGCTGCGCGAAAACGCGTATGTCGAGCTGCGCGGTTTTGCAAAAAGCCTCCAGTAACATGTATCGGGTAAACGCACTTACGCTTACCCGCAACAGCCGTGAAGGTTCGTGACTAAACCACACATTGCGATTACCACCGGTGAGCCGGCAGGGATAGGCCCCGACCTCTGCGTGCAACTCACTGCCCGCGACGATGCCACCCTGACGCTGTTGGGTGACCCTGACATGTTAGCGCAGCGTGCTGCCATGCTCGGCTGCGAATGGAATGTACCTTCACTGACTAATCCGGAACAACCAAAACCTGCGATTGGCGTACTGCCAGTAGCACTTGCCGCACCCTGCACTGCCGGTGAGTTAAACAAAAGCAATTCCGCCTATGTGCTAAACACAATTAAAACCGCAGCACTGGGCTGTGAAAATCGTCAACAGTTCGATGCCATGGTGACTGCCCCTGTGCACAAAGGTGTCATTAACGATGCAGGAATTGCATTCTCGGGGCATACCGAATTTATCGCTGAACTGTTCGACGCTTATCCGCTGATGGTACTGGCGGCAGACAAACTCCGTGTCGCACTTGCCACCACCCATTTGCCGCTGGCAAGTGTCGCCGGTGCGTTAAAGCAATCAACCATCGAAACCACACTGCAAATACTGCACGACGATCTCATTGCTAAAGTCGGCATTGCGGCACCTCGCATACTGGTCTGCGGACTTAACCCGCACGCCGGTGAGTCCGGACACCTGGGCCGCGAAGAAATAGACATCATTGAACCGGCCATTGCCAACATGCGCCAACGTGGCATCAATGCTGTAGGACCACTACCGGCCGATACGCTGTTTACTCCCAGACATCTCGACCACGCAGACGCCGTGCTTGCGATGTATCACGATCAGGGCCTGCCGGTACTTAAATATGCAGGCTTCGGCAATGCGGTAAATATAACTTTCGGGCTGCCGATCATTCGAACTTCGGTTGATCACGGCACCGCGCTCGATCTGGCTGGCTCGGGCAAAGCAGAGGGCGGTAGCCTTCAGGCCGCAATCGACACCGCCATTGAATTTGCAAATATCTCATGACAACAAACCAGTGAGAGCACGTAAACGCTTTGGGCAGAACTTTCTTATCGACGAAACCATTGTCGATAAAATCGTCGGCCGCTTCGACCACACACAAACCATTGTCGAGATCGGCCCGGGGCGCGGCGCACTGACCGAAGGCCTGTTAAAAACCGGCGCCAATGTTATTGCACTCGAGCTGGACCGCGACCTGATCCCACTGCTTGAAAAGCGTTTTGACGCATACAACAACTTTCAGCTGCACCAGGCAGATGCGCTAACCTTCGACATTCAGAGCCTGGCTGCCAACGCGCCACTGAGGGTGGTTGGCAACCTGCCTTACAACGTCGCGACACCACTGATATTCCGGTTACTGGAACACCTGCCAATCATCACCGACATGCATTTCATGTTGCAGTGGGAAGTTGCCGCACGGCTTGCTGCTCAGGCCGGAGACAGAAACTACGGGCAGCTGTCCGTCGTTATGCATAACCTGTGTCAAACACAAACGCTTATCGAAGTCCCTCCGGCAGCATTCAACCCGGTACCCAAAGTCAATTCAGCAGTGATCCAGATCGCCCCCAGACAACAACCTCTGGTGCAACAGGCACTTACACAGCGCTTCGAACACGTTGTCAAAAGTGCGTTCGCACAACGCAGGAAAACACTGCGCAACAATTTGAAAGGACTGCTCGACGAATCACAAATAACCGCCGCCGGGGTAAATCCGGGGCTGCGTGCGGAAGTACTTACACTTGAACAATTTGCCGCGCTCGCCGAACAACTCGACGCCTGACTTTTAAATAAAGGTGCTGACCGGGTAACAGGGCACCTCAGCTCTCATTCCCAACACCGGACAATTGAGCGAAAAGCCGCGCGCGCCCTTTACAAATCCGCTGCCGACCCATATAAAACACAGTTGCTGTTGTGCGTTCACGCCGCTTCCCCGCCAGATTATTCTGTAGACCAGAAATTCTATAGACCAGAGATACCGCAGAAATGACCGACACTGAAAACAATACACCGGGTCCGGACCATCAATTCAAAATAGAAGTCGCTACCCGCTATATGGAGGATGACTCCAACCCTGAAGCCGACCGTTTCGTTTTCGCCTATACCATTACCATCCTTAACGAAGGTGAGCAGCCGGCCACTCTGGTTACAAGGCACTGGGTTATCACGCACGGTAACGGCAAACAGCAGGAAGTCCGTGGCGATGGCGTGGTCGGAGAACAACCGCGTATCAAGCCTGGTGAAGGCTACCAGTACACC
>CAYZVB010000302.1:6313-6857 GCA_964481315.1 uncultured Granulosicoccaceae bacterium | reverse complement strand
TGGCAGCCATGGTTGAGCAGGACTGCGGTGTTAGCTTTGACATTGAAAGCATGTTCGATGTGCAGGTTAAGCGTATTCACGAATACAAACGCCAGTTACTGAATGTGTTGCATGTGGTGCATTTGTACTGCCGTATTAAAAACGGTGACACAGCGGGCTGGGCACCGCGCAGCGTGCTGATTGGCGGTAAGGCTGCTCCCGGTTACTACATGGCCAAACAGATCATTAAGCTGACCAATAATGTAGCCAAGGTCGTTAACGAAGATCCTGATGTTGGTAACAAGCTTAAGCTTGCGTTTCTGCCTAACTACCGCGTTTCGGCGATGGAAGTGATCTGTGCCGGTACTGATTTGTCCGAACAGATTTCCACCGCCGGTAAAGAAGCTTCAGGCACCGGTAACATGAAATTCATGATGAATGGTGCAGTCACTATCGGTACGCTTGACGGCGCCAATATCGAAATTCGTGAAGAAGTTGGCGACGACAATTTCTTTCTGTTTGGTTTGACAGCGGCAGAAGTCGAGTCGGGGCGCGCCGCCGACCA
>CAYZVB010000302.1:5790-6303 GCA_964481315.1 uncultured Granulosicoccaceae bacterium | reverse complement strand
CATATCTGTAGGCCGCGCGCGCCGACTACAATCCAAATGCAATTATCGAAGCCGATGAAGGGTTCAAACAGGTAATGAATCTGCTGGAGGGTGGCTTTTTTAATCAGTTTGAAAGCGGCATATTCGATTCAGTAGTTCAGAGCATTCGTGATCCGAATGACCCGTGGATGGTAGCCGCTGACTTCAGATCGTTTGTCGATGCTCAGCAGCAGGCGGCAGAAGCTTACTGCGATGTAGAGCGATGGACTACCATGAGCATATTGAATACTGCAAAGAGCGGTAAATTTTCGTCAGACCGGACCATTGCAGATTATAATCGTGATATCTGGAAGCTGAAAAACGTCACCTGATACTGATAATAATCACTCAGGCAACGCGGGCGGCTGGTAGGCCGCCCGGCGCTTCCCCTTGTTACCGATAGTCCGGAGAGCAAATTGATGCAGGCGCTGAAAGCCGAATGGAGTGCCCTTAAGGCGCACCAGAGTGAAATTGAATCTGTCCATATGCGTGAGC
>CAYZVB010000302.1:3159-5780 GCA_964481315.1 uncultured Granulosicoccaceae bacterium | reverse complement strand
GTTTGCAAATGACAGCAACCGCTTCAATACATTTACTGCCAGCGCCTGCGGTATTCTGCTCGACTATTCCAAAAACCGCATTACCAGTGAAACACTAAAGCTCCTTACGGCGCTCGCAACGCGTGCAGATATTGCCACTCAGGCACGGCGTATGTGCAGTGGTGAGCGAATCAATGCCACCGAAGACCGGTCAGTGTTGCACACGGCACTGCGCTTACCGGCCGGTGAGTCGTTAGTGGTGGACGGTGTTAATGTGGTTGAAGACATTCACGCGGTTAATCAGCAGGCAGCTGCATTTGTTAACAAAGTGCGCAGTGGTGAATGGAAGGGCTATAGCGGCAAGCCAATCAGGCATGTAGTGAATATTGGTATTGGCGGTTCTGATCTTGGGCCGCTTATGGTGTGCGAAGCATTGAAGCCGTGGCAGCGGCGTGAACTTTCAATGCATTTTGTTAGTAATGTTGACGGCACCCATATCAGTGAAGCACTGCGCGCGGTTGATGCTGAAACCACGCTTTTTATTATCGCATCGAAAACATTTACGACACAGGAAACACTGGCCAATGCGCATACCGCAAGGCAGTGGTTTCTTGATCAGGGTGCCACCGGTGAAGACATTGCAAAACACTTCGTTGCTGTTTCGACCAACAGTGATGCGGTAGCCGACTTCGGCATAGACACCAACAATATGTTTCGCTTCTGGGACTGGGTGGGCGGACGTTATTCGTTGTGGTCGAGCATTGGATTATCCATACGGCTTGCAATAGGTAATGAGCACTTTGATGCCATGCTCAATGGCGCACACGAAATGGATGAACACTTTGTTAACACGCCATATGAAAATAACCTGCCGGTGATTATGGCGTTGCTTGGTATTTGGTACGGTAACTTTTTTGGTGTGCGTTCTCATCTGATTGCGCCTTACGATCAATACCTGCATCGCTTTCCTGCCTATCTGCAACAACTCGATATGGAAAGTAACGGCAAGTCAGTACAAATGGATGGCAGCGACTGTGAAGTTAGCACCGGCCCGGTTATCTGGGGCGAGCCGGGCACCAACGGACAACACGCGTTCTTTCAGTTGTTGCATCAGGGAACCGAATTAATCAGTGCAGATTTTATTGTTGCTGCAAAGTCGCAAAACCCGACTGGCAGGCATCAGCATATGCTGCTGGCGAATTGCATTGCTCAAACCGAAGCACTCATGCGCGGTAAAACAGTTGCCGAAGCAAGTGCTGAGCTGAAAGCAAAAGGTGCAGACAATATCGATGTGCTGTCACACCACAAAGTTTTTTCCGGCAATCGCCCGACCAACACGCTTATTTTTGACGAATTGAACCCGCATGTTCTGGGGGCACTGATTGCGCTGTACGAACATAAGGTTTTTGTGCAAGGCAAAATCTGGGGCCTCAATTCGTTTGATCAGTGGGGTGTGGAGCTCGGCAAAGAGCTGGCGTCTACCGTGTTGAGCGAGCTCGAATCGGGTACCCCAGGCGAGCATGACGCTTCAACGCTCGGGCTGATCAACTACTGCCTGCAGCGTCACGCCTGACCCTAAGTTCGGCGGCCCCAAACCGCTATTCACGCCCGGACTGCGGTTTTGCCACAAGGTAGGTCGCCGTAGTTCCTTTTTTGCCTGCCGTCGCTGTTGCACAATCGTAGGGTGTCCGGGCATCTGTGCCCGGCAGTGCAACGGTGAAGGAAAAAAATGAAAACTGAAACGCGTGCCGTGGTCATCGGTGGTGGTCTGGTCGGCTGCAGTATTCTGTACCATCTGACCAAGCTTGGCTGGACCGATGTCATGCTGCTGGAGCGTGACGAACTGACATCCGGCTCTACCTGGCACGCTGCGGCGGGCATTCACGGTCTGCACGACAACAACAATATTTCCAAGCTGCAGTACTACACCATCAAAATCTATAAAGAGCTTGAGGCGGAAACCGGGCAGGGCTGCGGTATATTCCAGCCCGGCTCAATTTACATGGCGCAAACTAAAGACCGCGAACACCAGCTGCGCATGCAGGCCGCCAAGGCTAAGTACTTTGACGTTGAATTCCACGAAATATCGCTAAAAGAAGCCGTAGACCTTCACCCGTTACTTAACACCGACGGTATCCGTTGTGCGATGTTCGAACCCGATGGCGGTAATGTCGACCCGTCTGGTGTCACCCATGCCTATGCCAAAGGCGCACGCAATAACGGTGCGGAAATTCACCGGTTTACCCCGGTTATTGAAACCAACCAGCGCCCCGACGGTACATGGGACGTGGTCACCCCGGAGGCCACCATCCACACTGAAGTGCTGATCAATGCGGCCGGTCTGTGGGGGCGCGAGGTAGCGCGTCTGGCCGGGCTGGAACTTCCGCTGATCCCGATGGAACATCAGTACTTTGTTACCGAAGATATTCCCGAAATTGTCGAGGCCGGCCGTCGCCTGCCGTCGATTGCCGATCGTGATGCAGAATTTTATCTTCGACAGGAAGGCAATGGTTTACTGGTTGGCGCCTATGAGAAAGACGGGCGCTTCTGGGCTGAAGACGGCACTCCGCTCGATTTCGGTCACGAATTGCTGCCGGACGATCTTGATCGCATTGCAGACAACCTCGAAAGCGCCTGTGACC
>CAYZVB010000302.1:0-3149 GCA_964481315.1 uncultured Granulosicoccaceae bacterium | reverse complement strand
TTCCGGCACTGGCGTCGGCCGGCGTGAAAAGAGTAATCAACGGCCCGATGATCTGGTCGCCGGACAGTGCGGCGTTGTTTGGTCCGGTGCCGGAGCTTAAAAACTACTTCTGCTGTAACGGCATTATTCCGGGCTTCAGTCAGTCGGGTGGATTGGGCCTGCTGGCGGCACAGTGGATTGTCGAAGGCGAGCCTGAACTCGATCTCTTCCCGTGGGATCTGGCACGTTTTGGCACCTGGCCGACCAAACCCTACACACGCGCACGCGCACTCGACTGCTACGCCAACCGTTTTAAGATTCACTTCCCGTATGAAGAACGTGATGCCGGCCGGCCGCTTAAAACACGTCCTGTCTATGAAAAGCAAAAAGCTATGGGGGCCGTGTTCGGCCTTAACTACGGTTGGGAACATCCGTTGTGGTTTGCAGGCGAAGGGGTGGAAGCCAAAGAAGACTACGGCTTCGAACGCAAAGCGTGGTTTGACTCGGTAAAAGATGAATGTGCAGCACTGCGTTCTTCGGTCGGTATGCTCGATGTATCAAACTATGCCAAGTACGAAATCAAAGGTCCCGGTTGTGCTGACTGGTTAAACAGGCTGGTGGCCAATAATGTGCCGACCGAAGTCGGGCGTTCATGCCTGACGCCGATGCTGGGTGTGCGTGGCGGCATTGCCGGTGACTTCACCATTACCAAACTTGCCGACGACCACTTCTGGATGTTTGGCTCCGGTATGGCTGAAAGATATCACCAGCGCTTCTGGCAAATGTTACCAATGCCTGAAGGTGTCACTATCGAGTCCCGCACTGACGACTGGTGTGGCTTTAGCATCGCAGGCCCCAACTCACGTGACATGCTGCAACACATGACCAACGCCGACCTCAGTAACGATGCATGGAAATTCATGCGCTCGCAAAGGATCGGCATCGCCGGTATCGACGCGCTGGCCATGCGGGTTTCCTTTACAGGTGATCTGGGCTGGGAGATCTATGTGCCTGCCGAACACCAGGTTGCATTGTTCGATGCACTCGTCGAAGAGGGCAAGGGTTACGACCTGCGTCTACTCGGTGGGCGTTCGTTGTTAAGCCTGCGAATTGAAAAGGGTTATGGTTCGTGGGGTCGTGAATACTCCCCCGAATACTGGCCGCACGAAGTAGGTCTGGAGCGCCTCATCAAGATGGACAAGCCAGAATTCTTTGGTCGCGAAGTGTGGGCTGAACTGGCTGAAAAAGAACCGCGCGAAAAGCTTGTGATGCTGTCGATTGATGTGACCAATGCCGATGCCCACGGCGGTGAGCCAATCTTCACCAAAGACGGCACCCCGGTCGGTCGCGTAAGCTCCGGTGCCTACGGGCACACCGTGGAACAGTCACTGGCATTGTGTTTTATTAAAACGGAATACGTTCAGTCCGGTGCCGAGTTTGATGTTGCAGTGCTTGGTTTGCCGCATCACGCACGCCTGCTCGATAAACCTCCGTTTGATCCGGAAGGCAAGAAGCTGCGGGCGTAACTTTATACTGCGCGTGGCAAGTGATTAACTTGCCGCGCTACCTGCCTGGACTATACGTAGTAACACTTGCTCCATCCAACTGTACGCCGGCAATCTATAAGTCAGCAAATTATCCTGAATAAGTTATTTGTTCGGATGTGCGTGTCCCTCGTTTTTGTAACGAATCCAAATCTCAGTCCAGTGGTATAAACCTCATAGGGTAGCTACGACAAACGAGGCGATACGGAATGGTTGCAATATTGCTGGTTGCTTTTTTAGTGTTGCTGCTGGCCATCGCTGTAGCAGTCAACCACATTCGCATACCTGTACTCAACTTATCCGGACTGGCTGCCCGTGAACAGAAGGTAAAAGCTCTGGATCAATGGTTCACCCGCCTGCACTCAGCAGGGAAGTTTAATGGCGCAGTATTGCTATGTCGCAGCGGTGAGGTTGTGTTTTCCGGGTGTTATGGTGGTAACGGCGCAACTCCTTCTCGGCCGCTGACACTCAATTCGTCATTTAATCTGGCGTCGGTTTCCAAACACATTACCGCTTACGGAATACTGTTGCTGCATCACCGAGGTGTACTGTGCAGGTAGATGACTTACTGAAAAAACATATTCCGGAAATGTCGCAATACTCAGACGTTACGATAAAGCACCTGCTGCATCATACGTCCGGTATACCCGATTATATGTCACTGGCGCGTAAAGCAGGTTTTAAAAAGCCGGTGTTTACGACCGAAGATATGCTGCAGTTGTTTAAATTGCATACCTCGAAACCTAATTTTTCGGCCGGTGACAAGTTCCTTTACAGTAATACCGGTTATGTGTTGCTCGCAGAGATAATCAGTCGCGTTTCCGGTCAATCTTTCGAATCCTTCTGTCAATCAGAGTTGTTTAATCCGCTGGGTATGAAAAACACCCGTGTATTTAATCTGCTTTCAACATCTGAGTTTGAAGGCAGGGTATTTGGCTATAAAAAATCGTGGCCTTTAAAGCGAATAAAACAGATGGATCTCAACCGGTTTGACGGGGTGGTTGGCGATGGCGCTGTTTATTCGTCCGTTAATGATCTGAAAATCTGGCATGACGCATTGATCAGCCATACGCTGGTACCTGAGGAAGTGGCAGGCATTGCTTACGAAAGTGGTGTGCTGAATGATGGTGAAAAAACGCACTATGGATTCGGTTGGCTGATCGGGCCTGACGGGGGAGTTGAGCACTCGGGAGGATGGCAGGCGTTTACTTCATACTATCATCGGAATTTGCAGCGAAATGATTTGGTAGTGTTGCTTGATAATTCAGGCAACACTATTCGAGTAAACGGCATGGGGTTCCGGTTTCATTCCATTGGGGCGAATCTTCGAGCCGTCGTTGGTAATCTGTGATCACGTAACCTGTCTGCGAGTCTCTTTTGTTAACGGGATATGTCGTCACAAAATTTGTGTATTTGCTAATTTTTTTTGCATGTGTGAGCAGGTAATCACACAACTCGCTCGATTAGTGGTTTACACATGGTCTGTATCTTGTTAGTGTCATGACAAATAAATCTAAAAAAGTATTGTCATGAAATACACAATTTCCATCTCGCTCCTCGCCTAGTCTGTACTGAATTGCTACACATACGCCGGTGATCTGCAATCCAGAGAGCTCGACGGCGATC
>CAYZVB010000301.1:2959-6892 GCA_964481315.1 uncultured Granulosicoccaceae bacterium | reverse complement strand
CACACGGTCGGAGCGGCACATCAGGATGTCCGGTTGAATACCAATACTGCGCAGCTCTTTTACCGAGTGCTGCGTCGGCTTGGTTTTCATTTCACCGGCAGTTTTAATGTACGGGATAAGCGTCAGGTGAATAAACAATGCCCCCTCCGGACCCTGCTCTATTCCCATCTGACGAATCGCCTCAAGGAAAGGCAGTGATTCGATATCGCCGACCGTACCACCGATTTCAACCATGGCAACATCGGCATTGCCGGCACCATCACGCACCAGACGGATGATCTCGTCAGTGATGTGCGGAATGACCTGCACAGTAGCACCCAGGTAATCGCCGCGCCGCTCACGGGCAATCACGTTTTCGTATACGCGTCCGGTGGTAAAGTTGTTTGCCTGCGTCATGGTGACGCGTACAAAGCGCTCGTAGTGACCAAGATCAAGATCGGTTTCAGCGCCATCGTCGGTGACAAATACCTCGCCGTGCTGGAACGGACTCATGGTGCCCGGGTCGACATTGATGTAGGGGTCGAGTTTCAGCAGAGTCACTTTAAGACCGCGGGACTCAAGCAGTGCAGCAAGCGACGCTGCAGCGATTCCCTTGCCGAGCGAGGACACAACACCGCCAGTGACGAATATGAATCGCGTCATTGATTCACTCAAAATTGTTGCCGAGGAGGCTGGAAAGAGGTGGTACAGAGATGGTGCTACAGGTTACCAGAACAGCTTACCGCTCACAATTGAACTGCCCCGCTAAAGGCGGCCATAACGACAGTGTTTTTACAGTTTAAGCACGACATTGACTGACTGACGCTGGCACTGAAAAAAACATTACCGCTGCATTACAAAACCGCTAATGATTCAGGCCGAAGAATCGATAAATCCAACGCCAACAATGCCGATCAGCTGATCGTCGCACCAGACCAGCGGCACACGACTGCGCTCCCACGGCGGCTGACCAATTTGTTGTAACAAAGACTTTACAGACTGTGTATGCATGCGATCACTCAGCTTGATTTCTTCGCCCCCTTGACGACTTTTCACCTCGAGCGTGACCGAACCGTCCGACCAGGGCGACGGAATATCAGCTCGGGTGAGCTGTTGGCCGGTTTCCTCGATCAGCAATGGCTGGCTCATGTCCGGCCAGTGATAGGCAAAGGCCGGTGCCGAATGAAAAAATGCCTGCTCGCCAATGTACAGATGCTGCCGGTGACGAACTACTTTCGCATTGCCAAACTGCACCTGCCCGGCAGAATCTGCCGACGCCATGACCAGGTCACGCTCGATGTGCTGCAGTTTGATTTGCGAAGGTGGCACAAACCCGTGGTGTTCAATCCACTGCCGCAGCACATTGCAACGTCGCGACTCAGTGAGGGCAGTCAGTTCACTTAAGCCCACAACCGGTGCGGTAATATCTGCATCAATGGTGGCCAGATCGCGCAGCAGCGACGAGGCTTCGGCACAGTGACCGGCAGTCCTCGACACACTGGCGGCAGCTGCCGGCCAGCGGCTTTTGAGTGCCGGCATTACCTGGTGACGAATGAAATTGCGGTCAAAACGGGTATCGTGATTAGTGGTGTCTTCCACCCACTCAAGATCCAGCGCAACTGCCGCCTCGTGCAGTTGCCAATGGCTGACCGTCAGCAATGGCCGTGCATGTAAGCCCTGTGCAAAGCTCTTGCACACAGGCATCGATGCAAGACCACAAACCCCCGCGCCCCGCATTAGCTGTAACAACAGAGTTTCAGCCTGATCATCTCCGTGGTGTGCGGTTAACAAAATGTCGTCTGCAGTAATTTGACCGGCAAGTGCACGGTAACGTGCGTTACGGGCAGCCTGCTCCGGGCTTTCACTGCTGTCTTTAATTATGGAGACTTTCTGCACGCTGCAGTCGACGTTAAGCTGTTTGCACTCGCGTTCACAGTGCCTACCCCATGACTCACTGCACGCCTGCAAACCATGATCAACATACACCGCACGCAAACTGCAATCCTTAGTTTCGGCGCAAAAGCGCTGCACGGCACACAGCAAAACATGCGAGTCGAGCCCGCCACTGTAGGCAACCACAAAAGATGAGTTGGGGTTGTTGCCGGTCAGTTTGGCAAGAGCGGAGGCACATGCCGTGTAAACAGGTTCTGCAGCATCGGGCCAGTACGAAGCCACACTGGCAGCCACACCGGCAGAATTAGGTTTCCCGGAACTCACCGAAGCCGCGCAGTCGTTCACTGCGTTTGGCAATCAGATCGTCAAACAACATTGACGACAGGTGACTCAGATCTTCAGTGAGCGCGGTTTTCAATGCATCTGCTGCGGCCTGATGATCACGATGGGCGCCGCCAAGCGGCTCTTCGATAATACGGTCGATGAGATTGAGCTCATGCAATCTGCCGGCGGTAATACCCATGGCCTCGGCAGCGTCCGGCGCTTTGTCGGCGCTTTTCCACAAAATAGAGGCACAGCCCTCCGGCGAAATCACCCTGTAAGTGCTGTACTGCATCATGTTGACGCGATCACCCACACCAATAGCCAGCGCGCCGCCCGAGCCACCTTCACCAATCACGGTACAGATAACCGGTGTACGCAAATCGGCCAGAGTTATCAGGTTGCGTGCGATGGCCTCACTCTGCCCGCGCTCTTCAGCACCCACGCCCGGGTACGCGCCGGGAGTGTCAATTAACGTAATCAGTGGCAGGTTAAACTTTTCGGCAAGCTTCATAATACGCAGCGCTTTGCGATAACCCTCTGGTCGCGGCATACCGAAATTCCGGTGCAGCTTCTCTTTGGTGTCGCGGCCCTTCTGCTGGCCAATAATGGCCACCGCCTGACCGTTTAAGCGGCCGATACCGCAAACAATAGCCGGGTCGTCGGCAAACGCACGGTCGCCGTGCAGTTCTTCAAATTCGGTAAATACAAGCTTGATGTAGTCGAGCGTAAACGGACGTTCGGGGTGACGCGCAACCTGCGATACCTGCCATGGATCGAGCTTCTGAAAAATAGAAGTGGTCAGGGAGTCGCACTTGGTTTGAAGCTTCGCAATCTCTTCGGCAACATCGATATCGACATCGTCAGTGGCGGTACTGAGCTCCCGGATTTTCTCCTTCAGGTCCGCGATCGGTTGTTCAAACTCTAGATAACTGGGTTTCATCTTTCAGGACAGCGGTCAATTCAGGGCCGGACTGGCGCGAGTATATCAAAGAAGTGTAGCCATCGAACCGAAAACTCAACCGTATGGTCCACTGGCACGCGCCAGGCTATCCGGCGGTTCAGTGGTGGCACTACCGGCACAGAATCTTAAGCCGTCTGTTGCGAGGAGCGGTGGATGACATAAACAATGTAGGCAGATAACACTGCTGCAAAAAAACACCAGACAGACACAAACGCATACTTGTACACCACCGCACTGAACAGCACCGACACCATAATAATAAGGCCAAACAGACGAATGTAGCGGTTACCGGACAGCAGCAACGGCACTACCACCAGCGTCGCATACGCCAGCCGGATAACCGTGCGCGGCATCCATTGCTCAAGAATCAGTGTGGTGTCGTACAGAATCGAGGCGCGCTCGAGCCGCACGACCAGCCAGTCAGGGTGAAAAAACAACGGCACATACAACAGCAGCCCAAACAACGCACCAGCCAGGGTAAACCACATCAACAGCCGGCGACGCCTGCCAGCCGGCTCGGCCAGATACGCCGCCAGTGGAGTGACAAACGGCCACACAAAATAGGCAAACAGCAAAAACACAAAAGCGGCGACGCCACCCTGCACGCTGCCCTGTGCCGGCACTGACTGCCACACCATGCCTTCGGCAAACTGCTGCACGCCAAACAGCACCGGAAATGCAGACAGCAGTTGCAGCTGCGGTGTTCGCTGCTGAGCCCGCACCATGGTGTATGCACCCAGTGGTATCAATACAGCACTTGCGGTAAAACTCGCGGT
>CAYZVB010000301.1:0-2949 GCA_964481315.1 uncultured Granulosicoccaceae bacterium | reverse complement strand
CGCTAAAGCACATGGTAACTCCCGGCAGAAATATGGAACAACCTGATCTGTTGCGTGCAGCGGGAGGCGGCTAACCGCGACGCGCTGCCATTCTGTCAAAGCACCACATTATTGACGAACTGCCGAAAATATATCACGGCCGGGTTTCACAGACTTGCCTGAAAGAGCGCTGCAGGATAATGCACACCCGCAAGTCATAGATTAGAAATTCACAGCTTAAGAAATTCACACCGCCGGCAGGTCGGCTATGAGCTGACTCAGTTAAGTATTCCGATACTTAACCACGGAAAGCGAATCAGTAACACCAGCACACCCAGCATCACCAGCGCAAACGGCAGTGCCCCCAGAAAAACATCTTTCAGCGCAATACGATCATCGTTTAACGTGGTTTTAATCACAAAGCAACTGATACCGAGTGGCGGCGTAAGCAGGCCGATTTCAGCACCGACCACAGTCACAATACCAAACCACACAGCGCTCAAACCCATCGGTTCAATCAGCGGCAGAAACAATGGTACGACGATCAGAATGATTGATGCGGTATCGAGCAGCGTGCCGAGAAAAAGCATTAGCAACACATAAATAAACATGATGGTGGCAAAGCCCAGCTGATGTTCATTCATTACTTCGCCAAGCATGTTCGGTACGCCAGCCAGTCCGAGCATACGGCTGTAGACCGAAGCGGCGGTTATCAAAAACAAAATCGCTGCGGTAATGTGGCCGGTTTCGATGAGCGTTTCCCAAAACATTGAAAGCGTCATGCGTCGACGCAGCAGCGCAATAATCAGCCCCATCGTGGCACCTGCAGCACCCGCTTCAACCGGTGTAAGCCAGCCGGTATAAATGCCTCCCAGTACCAGCAGCACAAGCAACACCAGTGGCAGGGTTTTACTGAGAATTTCAGTGAACGACAGGCCGCTTTCCTCTTTGATTACTTTGCCGCCAACAAACCCCGGTGTGAAACGTCCGGCAAACGCAATGGCACCAATATAGGCCGCTGCCAGTAACAAGCCCGGAACCACACCGGCCAGAAACATATCGCCAACCGATTGTTCGGCAACCAGTGAGTAAATAATTAACATGGCAGATGGCGGAATAATCATACCCAGCACCGATGAACCTGCCACCACCCCAACTGCAAAGCGCGGGTTGTAGTCGTAGCGCAGCATTTGCGGCACCGCCACCGAAGAAAACACTGAAGCTGATGCAATCGATGAGCCGGTGACCGCAGCAAACACGGCGTTGGCACCGACAGTCGCCATACCGATACCGCCTTTAACGCGGCGGAATACCGAATTCATGACATCGTATATATCGCCCCCCATACCCGCCTTCGAGACAATAAGCCCCATAAACGTAAACAACGGCACGGTGGCGAAGGTGTACTCCATGACACTATCGCTAATGGCGATTTTTAGCAGATTCATGGCGAGGTCGAAGTTGTCCCGCATAATCCAAATCGACACAAACGACACCACCCCGAGAGCAATCGGGATATAAACACCCAGGTAAATCAGAACAACAATCGCCAGAACCGATACGATACCTATTTGCAGTGGATCCACTCAGCGTGCCTCGGGTGTCGGCGGCTGATCAGCAGCCTGGTCAGCGGCACGGGCCGCCAGTAGCGCTTTTAGCAGAAACATCACACTGCACAAGGCAGCGCTTAAAAATATCACTAACTTGATTGGCCACCACGGTGCGGTAAACACACCGGGCACACCAAAGAAGTCACGGGTTTCCAGCATTTCCACAAACTCAGGCCAAATCGCGATGGCAACCAGCAGCATAAAGATTGCCGCTACCAGGTTAATCAACTGACCAAGTACACGCGTGAAGCGAGGCAGCTTTTTTGCCGCCACCACCAGAAACCCGTCCGATCGTGTAAGACGGTTAACCCTGACGACATCGGGTAACTGTAAAAACACGATCAACACCATTGAAAACTGCACTACTTCAACTGCCCCCATAAAAGGCAGATTGAAAACGCCACGGGCAACTACGTCGTAGTTCACCACCGCCACCAGCGCCAGTACCACCAGCGTACCGCAGGCGTTGGCAATCATGGCAATGCGATCGGTAAAGACCGAAATTGCACGCAGCGCTTTCACGTTGACTACTGCGACCAGTCGCGTGTGGGCTCGTAACCGGCAGCCTTAAGCTTTTCAAGGTAGGCGTTTAGCATGTCGGTTCCGGGTTCACCGGCGTCATCGAGTTTTGCAGCCCACTCAGTTGCGATGTTTGGCATGGCATTGGCCCAGGCAGCGCGTTGTTCGGCGCTAAGCTCCATAATTTTACCCCCCGACTCTTCATACGCCTTGCGACTTTCCGCGGCACGATCCATGGCTACCGATGCCACGTGATTACGATAATCGAGCGCTACATCGGTAAGCACCTGCTTAACTTCGTCCGGTAGTTTCTTCCAAAAGTCAGCGTTAACAGTCACTGTTTTGGAATTTACCGCTCCAAGATCTGCACTTAGCATGTAAGGTGCAACCTCGGCAATTTTGAAAGTCTTGGCAGCTTCAGGCCACAGCATTGCATGATCTACCAGGCCGGTTTGCAGCATGGTGTAAAAGTCAGTCAATCCACCACGCACACCTGCCGCATCTTTAATACCTTCAAGGTAACGCAGATTCATTCCGGCACCTGCCACTTTACCGCCTTCAAGGTCTGACAATGACTCGACCGGATTGCGACTGAACACCTGGTAGGTATCGAGAACTACGCCGGTTGCCAGATACACCTGATTCTGCTTTTCGAATTCATTGCGCATGGTTGGGAATTCCTTGGCAATTTCATCTACGGCAGTTGCCACCGCACGTGCATCAGGGGCGATAAAAGGCGTGACTGCCGCAAGTGCCTGACTGGGCAGTTTTGATGAATGGAATATTGTTGTCACAATACCAATGTCGCCAAGCCCGAGCTTGATCCCTTCAAGCACACCCT
>CAYZVB010000300.1:0-6898 GCA_964481315.1 uncultured Granulosicoccaceae bacterium | reverse complement strand
AGCTGACCACCCATTGAGGATTGTTTCTTGGCTAAGAACAAGAAAAAGAAAAAAACGCTGGCACAGCGTGCCGACCGGCACGAGCTGTATCAGGAGTCCGTACAGGACTCCGAGTTTGAGCTCGACTTTGTGCAGGATACCTACAAGGGTATTCGCAAGCGCAAACCGGTAACCCTGCGTGAAGATTTTGCTGGCACTTCCAGAAGCGCATGCGTGTGGGTTAAACGTAACAAGAATAATCAGGCATGGGCTGTCGACTTCGATGAAGAAGTTCTGGAGTGGGGTCGAAAGCATAACTACGACAAGCTCAAGCCAAAGCAGCGCGAACGCGTCGAGTTTATTCAGTCAGATGTGCGAACGGTAAAAACACCTTCTGTCGATGTGGTGCTGGCGTTCAATTTCAGCTACTGGATCATGAAGCGACGCAAAGATTTGCTTGGCTACTTCACGAGTGTGCATCGTTCACTGAACGACGATGGCATATTCTTCCTCGATTCGTTCGGTGGTTCTGAGGCTCACAGTACACAGGTTGAAAAGCACAAGCTCGACGGCTTCTCCTATCACTGGGATCAGCACTCCTACAATGCGCTGACGCAGGAAATGCAGTGCTATATTCACTTCCGTTTTCCCGATAAATCGCGTCTCGATAAAGCGTTTAGTTATTCGTGGCGACTGTGGGGCGGGCAGGAAACCGAGGACCTGCTGATGGAAGCCGGATTCAGTAAGGTGCGTTTCTTCGTGCAAATGTTCGACGAAGACTCAGGTGAAGCGCTTGATGAGTTTGAAGAGACTCGTGAGGTAGTTGATCACGAGTGCTGGATTGCGTATATCGTTGCTGAGAAGTGATGCACCCGTTTGGGCACAGAGGTCAGTGAGCG
Organism: uncultured Granulosicoccaceae bacterium; assembly: GCA_964481315.1. Lineage (GTDB taxonomy): Bacteria > Pseudomonadota > Gammaproteobacteria > Granulosicoccales > Granulosicoccaceae. Next base: position 6,020 of record CAYZVB010000300.1, on the reverse strand, counting down.
CTCTGGTTTTGTGAGCGCTTCTTTTTGGGGCTTCTTTATTGAACGCTTCAGGCGGCTTTGTAACTGCGTGCAGTATTAGCCGCTACCCTGCAACCGCAGCAGGTTCACACGATGCTTCTGAATCGCTGTCATGATCATTGGCAGCAGGTGCTGCTGCTGTTTCCTGCGGCGTCTCGTCGTTACTGGCGCTGGCCTGCAGTAAGCCTATCGCTTTACCACTGTCCAGATTCTTTAACAGGGGCTCGCCCTGCCGCGCCAGCAGTCTGAGTACTTCCCCGGCTTCTGAGTTTGTTCTTGCCTTCCACCTCATGGACGGGCAACTCCGATAAACAATTAACACCTCGGCTATTGCACGATTAGTACTCATTTTGAGATGGTTAACACAAATTAATGGTTGGTGCGTTTGATTAGAGAATAAACTTATATAAATCAGCTGATTAGGCTATGTGAATCGGTTTAGGGGTAATACCGTAATTACTCTGTCGGCACACAGTGCCGTCAAAAATTCGACCGACAAAATGAACGTTTGGCATTGGTTGGTTTACGACAGGTAGAGAAAGTAATGTCAGATCACCGAAATTCCACCACTTCAGCACCGTCCAGCATTGACCCGCAGGAACGCGAACGCTTTGATCGGCTCGCTGAAATGTGGTGGGACGACAAAGGGCCAATGTGGCCGCTACATCGACTTAACCAATTCCGCACGGGCATTATTGTTAATGCGATACACCGGCACCTTGGCACAGACAGTGACCTGGCAATTCCGTTCACCGATCTGAAGTTGCTCGATATAGGTTGCGGTGGCGGCATACTGTCAGAGACGATGGCGCGCTATGGTGCGCAGGTGCACGGTGTGGATATCAGTGAAAAAAACATCGCAATTGCCCGACAACATGCCGCGGCGTCGGCACTGAATATCCAGTACGACATGACAACTGCAGAGGCACTGGCAGAAAGTGGTGAGCGCTACGATATCGTACTCAACATGGAAGTTGTCGAGCATGTTGCCGATCTACCGTTATTCATGCGCGCGTGTAATACGCTGGTAAAGGGCGGTGGTGTGCAGTTTGTGTCTACCATTAATCGAAACCCGATATCGGGGTGTGTGGCGATATTCGGTGCTGAATATGTGCTGCGCTGGCTGCCGAAAGGGACGCATCAATACGCTAAGCTGGTAAAACCAAAAGAACTGGAAGCGTTACTAAATGAAGGCAATCTACAGGTAGTTGAACGCACCGGCGTGGCGGTAAACCCGTTTAACCGCCGCATGAGTGCGACGGCCTCAGAACGTGTCAGCTATATGCTGTTTGCCAAAAAAACAGGGTAGCGAACAAAACAAAGCTAACGTCGCGGCAGAACAACCGTCAGTAAGAAAAACAGCAGCGCCGACACCACAATTGCAGGCCCGGCCGCAACATCTGCCAGCAGCGAAGCAGACAGCCCGCAGGCCACGGCAACAATGCCGATCACAGAGGCGATTAGGGCCATGGTTTCCGGGTTTACCGCCCAGCGCCGTGCGGCTGCTGCAGGTATCACCAGCAGCGCTGTAATAAGCAAAATACCGACAATCCTGATCGCAATCGCAATCACACCCGCCAGCAGTAACAGATAGATAGTTTGTGCGATTTTCGGGTTTTGTGACTCGGCCTGCGCCAGTTCTTCGTTGACGGTGCCGGCAAGCAGCGGACGCCATATTAGCGTCAGTGCAAGCAGCGCCAGTGGTGCGGCAATTAACATCATTTGCACATCGTCGCGACTGACTGCCAGCACATCACCAAACAGGTAGCTCATTAAGTCGATGCGGTTACCGGACATTAAACCAATGGCGATCAGACCCAGTGCCAGCGTCGAGTGACTGAGAATGCCAAGGATTGTATCGCCGGGCAGTGCTGCAAAACGCTGCAGCGTCACCAGCAGCAGAGCAATGAGTGATGCGATAATAAAAACACCGACACCCGGATGCACTTCGAGCAACAATGACAGCGTAACACCCAATAACGCCGAGTGCGCCATGGTGTCACCGAAGTACGCCATTTTACGCCAGATAACAAAGCAGCCAAACGGACCTGCAACCATCGCCACCAGCACACCGGCAATCAGTGCACGAACCAGAAAGTCATCAAGCATGATGGCTGTGGTCTTCCGGTATTATTCTTCCGTCCGGCGCATGACTGTGATCGTGATGGTGCTGGTATATCGCCAGCGCCTGTGCACCGCGCACGCCAAACAAATTTTGAAACTCGGTACTGCTGGTTACGGCATGTGGTGTACCAGAGCAGCAGACGTGTCCGTTTAAACAAACGACCGTATCGGTTTGCGCCATCACAATATGTAAGTCGTGAGATACCAGCAGTACACCGCAGTTGTGCGTGTCGCGCAGTTCAGCAATGAGTCGATAGATATCCACTTCCGCGTTGAAATCGACACCCTGAACCGGTTCATCAAGCACCAGCAAATCCGGTCGGCTGGCCATCGCACGGGCAATCAGTACCCGCTGAAACTCACCGCCGGACAGCGCGGTCATTTCGCGGTCTTTTAAGTGCTGAACGCGTGTCAGTTGCAGTGCGTTGTCAATTTCGGTGTCGGAGTGACGTTGTGTCAATCGCATAAATCGACGTACCGACAGCGGCATTGCCCAGTTTATTTCGAGCTTTTGGGGAACGTATCCGATGCGTGTTTTTGCAGCGACTTTAATGCTGCCGGACTGCGGCTTGAGTATGCCCAGTATCGCCTTCAGTGTGGTGCTTTTGCCGCTGCCGTTGGGGCCGACAATAGTGACAATTTCACCGCGACTGACCGACAGACTGACGTTGTCGACCAGTGTATTAGCCTGGTTTTTAACGGTCAGGTTGCGAACGTCAATGAGAATGCGGTTTGTGGAGTCGGGGGCGTTCAACGGAATGGGCTGGTTGGGTTTGATGCATGATAGCGCATCCCATACAACGGCGCGTCGCTGTCAGGTGTTTTGGCATATAATGTTGAGATCATTCCATGCGTTTGTCGCTCATGCCCATTGTTCGTCTCATTTTACTGGCTGTTGCCTGGCTCGGCGTGTGCCCGGCTGCGGGTGCTGCTGTGCTGGTGACGATCAAACCGGTGCACAGTATTGTCGCTGCGGTAACCGACGGTGTGGTCGAGCCTGATCTGTTGCTCGACGGTACCGTGTCGCCGCACCTCGATCGGCTCAGGCCGTCGACTCTGCGGTCGTTGCGTCAGGCCGATCTGGTGGTGTGGGCAGGCGAGGGTGTCGAGACATTTCTGGCCCCTGCAATTACACAGCTGCCCGAGGCCGTATTGGTGATTAACCTGTCGCAGGCCGGTCTGCCAACGCAGTTACCGCTGCGCAATGCGCACAGTGGCCATATCGACGATCACCGCAAATCTAATAATACTCTCGATGCACACCTGTGGTTCGACCCGCACAACGCTGCGGCAATTGCCGACCTTGTTGCAGCGGCGCTGGTTGAGATTGATCCGGACAACGCACAGGTATATACCGACAACAGTAAACGTTTCAAAGACAGTCTCGCTGCCACAGTTGAAAAAGTTCAGCAGCAATTGTCGGTTGTGTCGGACAAGCCTTTTCTTGTTTTCCATGATGCACTGCAGTATTTCGAAAAACGTTTTTCTCTGAACAATGCCGGTGTGGTTACCTATCAGCCGCAGGTAGCCGCCAGTGCCCGGCACTTAAGAGCGTTGCAACAGTTAATTAAAACGCAGTCTATCCGTTGCATATTAACCGAGCCGCAACTTGAATCGCGCACGGTGCGTTCCGTTGTCGACAACGCCAATTTGCATTACGCAGTGATCGATCCGCTGGCAAGTCAAATGGAAACCGGTGCGGGTCTCTATGAAGCATGGTTGTTTGAGACTGCCACGGTTATTCATGACTGTTTAAGTCATAGCGCAGTAAAGGCCGACTAACACCCGCTGTGAGTATGCCTGCGCCACGAATTATGCTGGCACCAATGGAAGGTGTTACAGATCACCCGATGCGTGAGATTCTGACTGGTCTTGGCGGGTATGATCGCTGCGTGACGGAGTTTTTACGCGTGACCGATCACGAATATCCGAAACGTGTTTTTACCAGAATATGTCCGGAGCTTGCGACAGGCGGTGTTACCCGTTCAGGTACACCGGTCTATGTGCAGTTGCTTGGCAGCCATGCAATAGCGCTGGCAACTAACGCACGCAAGGCAGTAGATCTGGGGGCACCCGGTATTGATTTGAATTTCGGGTGTCCGGCAAAAACGGTTAACAGGCACGGCGGAGGCTCAGCGTTACTTCGTTCACCGGAAGTGGTTGAACAAATTGTCTGCCGTGTGCGCGAAGTGGTGCCGTCTTCGGTGCCGGTGACTGCAAAAATGCGGCTCGGTTTCGATAATGCAGACCATCTGCAAGAGATTGCTCAACGTATAGAGCGTGCCGGTGCTGATGAACTTTGTATTCATGCCAGAACCCGTACCGACGGTTATCGTCCGCCGGCCTATTGGCAACAGGTGTACACGGTAAAACAGTCGCTGAGTATTCCGGTAATCATTAATGGTGAAATCTGGACGACTGGTGATTCATGCAGGGCGCGTAATGAAAGTGGATGCACCGATCTTATGCTGGGCGGCGGTGCATTGGCGCGGCCGCTGCTTGGGAAACAGATTGCACTACAGGCAGAGCATCAGGAGCTGCCCCAGTTACCCTGGAGCGAGGTGCTGGAGTTATTAAAAGTACTGTTGGACGGTGCGGTGGACTTACCTGCCAAATATGCCGGAAACCGAACCAAGCAATGGCTGACGTACTTAAGACTTGGTTATCCGGCTGCCGCTGTGTTGTTCGAGCGCATTAAGAGAATGCGGCATGTTGAAGAGATTGGTCGGGCACTTAATGCCGCGCTCGATGAGGCCGCCTAACGCGCCAGCGGCCGTCGTACTCTTCGCCTGTACAACACAGCGCCCACTGGAACAAGGCATAGGTCCAGCAATCCTATGCTACCTGTCTCAATAGCAGTAGGTGGCGTAGCACTGGCAGTGTCGTTCACCGGGGTGCCTGCAAACGGATCGACAATAGCGACGATTTGCGCGTTGTTGACCAGCAGGCTTGCGTGGTTGTTTTGCGGCAGCGGGTCGGTGAAGTCAATATTCTCGACTACAAAAGCGGCCGTTCTATTGGCATCGGGGCTTGCGATAAGTTCGAAAAAAACCGTCTCTTCTGCGCCGGCAAGCAAAGTACCCATGTCGCACGTAATATTGCCATCAGGGTTTTCGCAACGACCGTCAAGCGCTGCCGCAAGGCTGTTTTCAGGCAGCTCGACAGTAAGCGTGGCTGAAGAGTTAGCACGCAGGTTGTCATTGTTTTTAACAGTGACTGCAACTGTGTTGGCGTTGGTTTGATTCAGTGATACCTGCAGATCAATAGTTTCGGCGTGGCAACTGTTCTGCAGTGAACGCTCAACTGCTTCCAGCGTACAACTGGAGAAGCTCTGTGAAGTGTTCATCGAGATATAAGGCCACATTACTTTGTCATCCTGTGCGGCACAGGCAGTATCGGTGTCGTGCTCAGCGCCCAGATTATGTGCAATTTCGTGTGCGGCAAGCAGAACATCGTGTCGATATGGTGTTGAGATACCTACATCGTAACCATCACTTCTGCATGCAGTGTCGATCCATGCAAGGCCAACCGGTTCATCCGAGTTTCGGTTGCCGGTAAAAAGATGCACCAGACTGGCTTCCGCAAGTTCAGTTGCACCAAGACGATAGGCGCGAAAGTTTCGCAACATCTGTTCAATAGGAATCTCGCCATAGTTGAACGGGTCATTGTTCGGGTCGTTGACTGTGACGAGTTTGGATACCCGCAGTGCCAGTGCAAACTCTTCGCGATAAATACCATCGACAGCGTTAATGATTGAAATGGCTTTTTCCACACCGTTGCCGCCGTGGAAAGCATCGAACTTGCTGTCGACCACAATAGCAATATTAGCCACCCGTGTTACCGGCTGACGCACAATACCGAGTGTGGTGCGCTTAGCC
>CAYZVB010000299.1:0-6899 GCA_964481315.1 uncultured Granulosicoccaceae bacterium | reverse complement strand
ACCCCCGACCCTCGCCTTGTAAGGGCGATGCTCTCCCAGCTGAGCTAAGCACCCACTTAGTCGTACTAGTTTATAGATTCTTTCAACGCTTTGCCAGGTTTAAATCGAGGAACATTTGATGCAGCGATCTGAATTTCTTCACCTGTGCGAGGATTTCGGCCTTTTCGTGCCTCTCTCTTGCTAACCAGAAACGTACCAAAACCGACGAGTGTAATTTGGTCACCCTTTTTCAACTGCTCACCAATCACTTCCACCAGTGAGTCGACGATCTTAGCGGCGTCTGATTTTTGAACGTCTGCACGTTCAGCTACTGCATCAACAAATTCTGTTTTGTTCATTCAAAGGTGTCCTCGGTGAAGATTACGTAAGAGTACCGCACAAAGCGGCACTACACGGTGCTGTTCAAGTGACCAGTCTGTAACGAGTGGAAAAGGCAGCTGACCAGCGCGGTGACGATTTACTGGCAGGCGATCGTTTCTAGTATTTTACATGGCGAAGGGCAAAAAACCCTTCAACTGCCGTTACTTTACCACAAGTCTAACTTCAGACGAAGCCCGTCCATCAATGATGTCGGACTGTTTGCGATGTTTTCTTTTTCGCAGGTCGCCCTTCGCCATCTTTCTGCTCAGGATCATCGAGCAGTGGAACCGGCGATGACACCAGTGCAATCTCCAGCACATCATCAATCCATCGTACCGGCTTGATTTCGAGATTACCGATCACTTCAGGCGGGATATCCGCCAGATCTTTTTCGTTTTCGTGCGGAATAATAACCGTTTTAATATCGCCGCGATGCGCTGCCAGCAGTTTTTCTTTCAAACCGCCAATGGGTAGCACCTCTCCACGCAGTGTAATTTCACCGGTCATCGCCACATCTTTACTCACCGCAATACCGGTCAGCGCAGATACCAGTGCCGTACACATACCGATACCCGCACTCGGACCATCCTTTGGTGTTGCACCGTCCGGTACGTGAATATGGATGTCCTTATTTTCATGGAAGTCGTCATCAAGTCCGAGCACCTGCGCTCGACTGCGCACCACGGTTTGAGCCGCCTGTATCGACTCCTTCATGACATCGCCCAGCTGCCCGGTGTAGTTAAACTTACCTTTACCGGCAACCACAGCAGTTTCGATGGAAAGCAATTCTCCACCGACCTGAGTCCACGCAAGTCCGGTGACCTGACCGATCTTGTCTTCTTCCTCGGCCTTGCCAAACCGGTGTTGTTCAACTCCCAGGTATTCAGACAAGTTGTCTACCGTTACTTCAACAGACTTGGTGTCTTTGTTTAGCAGTATTTCGGTCACTATCTTGCGGCAGACCTTACTGATCTCGCGTTCAAGATTCCGCACACCGGCTTCGCGTGTGTAACACCGAATAATGTGCCGGATAGCTTCTTCGCCAAGCACAATTTCGCCTTCACGCAGACCGTTGTCGGCGATCTTTCGCGGCAACAAGTAGTTTTGTGCAATTTTGAGCTTTTCAGTTTCGGTATAACCGGGCAGCCGGATAACTTCCATCCGATCGAGTAGCGGTGCCGGAATATCCATACTGTTGGCCGTTGCCACAAACATCACATCCGAAAGATCGTATTCAACTTCCAGATAATGATCGGCAAATGTGTGGTTCTGTTCCGGATCGAGGACTTCAAGCAATGCGGATGACGGGTCACCGCGAAAGTCCATCGACATCTTGTCGATCTCATCGAGCAACAACAGCGGGTTCTTGGTTTCTGCCTTAGTGATGTTTTGCAGAATCTTGCCGGGCATGGAACCGATGTATGTTCGTCGATGGCCTCTGATTTCCGCTTCATCACGCACACCACCCAACGCCATACGGCTGAACTTTCGACCGGTAGCGCGCGCAATAGATTTACCGAGCGAGGTCTTGCCGACACCCGGCGGACCAACCAGACATAAGATTGGTCCCTTCAGTTTTTTAACGCGTTTTTGTACCGCGAGGTACTCAAGGATGCGTTCTTTGACCTTTTCAAGACCGTAGTGATCTTCTTCGAGAATAGCTTCGGCGACAGCAAGATCAGATTTGAGTCTGGACTTTTTCTTCCACGGCAGATTGACCAGCGTTTCGATGTAGTTGCGAACCACTGTTGCCTCAGCCGACATTGGCGACATCATCTTAAGCTTCGACAGCTCAGAGGTGACTTTGGTTTTAGCCTCTTCACTCATGCCCGCGCTTTCAATACGCTCAGCCAGATCTTCTATTTCGTTTGGTACGTCTTCAAGCTCTCCCAACTCCTTTTGGATTGCTTTCATTTGTTCGTTCAGATAGTACTCGCGCTGGCTTTTCTCCATCTGCTGCTTTACGCGTCCGCGAATGCGCTTCTCTACCTGCAGCATGTCGAGCTCGCCTTCCATCAGGCTCATCAGGTACTCGAGGCGATCGGTAGCCTTCTCTATTTCGAGAATTTTTTGTTTGTCTTCGATCTTCAGTGTCAGATGGGCGGCGACTGTATCGGCAAGGCGTGACGGGTCTTCGATGCCGCTGAGGGACGTAAGTATTTCAGGGGCGAGTTTTTTATTGAGCTTGACGTATTGTTCAAACAGACTGGTTACTGTGCGAACCAGCACTTCCATTTCTTTTTCATCGAAGTCGGTTGCGACCGGAACAATTTCGGCATCGGCGGCGAAAAATCCGTCGTCAGATTTTTCGATACCGGAAATGCGTGCACGCTCTCCACCTTCAACCAACACCTTGATAGTGCCGTCGGGAAGTTTCAGTAGCTGCAGAATGTCGGCAAGCGTGCCGAACTCGTTGATATCTTCGATTTCGGGGTCATCGACGTCTGCACGTTTTTGCGCAGACAACAATATCTGTTTGTCTCTGGTCATCGCCTCATCGAGCGCGAGAATCGACTTCTCCCGGCCCACAAAAAGCGGAATAACCATATGCGGGTAAACCACCACATCGCGCAAAGGAAGCAACGGTAAATTGAGCGTTGGATAAGTCTCTGGCGAGTCTGCCATAGTGTCACACTGGTTCGGGCGAAGAACGGGGAAATCCCGTAACAAGTGAGTGTAAGGCCGATCGGCAGATTTACAAGCGTTGTGAGCGACCACCTCTGGCACCTCATCATGAGGGCGGGGCCGTGGGTATTAGTGTGGGGGGTACTTAAACTGTGCAGCGGCTGCACCTGGCAGCCGCTGCATATTCAGTGCTACTCGTCAGATTCAGTGCTACTCGTCAGAAGCAGCTTTTTTGAAGTCTTCGCCACCTTCTTCGGCGTCGATACTCGACTCGTTGCTGGCAAGCAGCAGGTAAGGCTTGGCTTCCCCGCGAACAACAGCGCCATCGACAACCACTTTCTTCACGTTGTCCATTTGCGGCAACTCGTACATGGTGTCGAGAAGTACGTTTTCCAGAATCGTACGTAGCCCGCGAGCACCGGTTTTACGTTCAGTGGCTTTCTCGGCCACTGCGTAAAGTGCATCTTCGCGAAACTCGATTTCAACGTTCTCCATGCCCAGCAGCTTTTCGTACTGCTTGGTGATAGCGTTTTTCGGTTCGGTGAGAATTCGAACCAATGCGTGCTCGTCGAGCTCTTTCAGTGTCGCTACCACCGGCAAACGACCAACGAATTCCGGAATTAATCCGTACTTAACCAGATCTTCCGATTCAACCGTTGCCAGCAGATCGCCAAGCTTGGCTGATTCGTCTTTGGTTTTAACTTCAGCACCAAAACCAATCCCGCCTTTCTCTGAACGATCACGAATAATCTTGTCGAGTCCGGCGAACGCACCACCAACGATAAACAGAATGTTTTTGGTGTCGACCTGCAGAAATTCCTGCTGCGGATGTTTGCGACCACCCTGCGGCGGTACCGAAGCCACTGTGCCTTCGATTAATTTTAGCAGTGCCTGTTGCACGCCTTCACCGGAAACATCACGGGTGATGGACGGGTTATCTGCTTTGCGCGAGATTTTGTCGATTTCATCGATGTAGACAATACCGCTCTGGGCTTTGTCGACATCGTAGTCGCACTTTTGCAGCAGCTTTTGAATAATGTTTTCGACGTCTTCACCAACGTAACCAGCCTCGGTCAGTGTGGTGGCATCTGCCATCGTGAACGGAACATTCAGCAGGCGGGCAAGCGTTTCGGCAAGCAGCGTTTTTCCGGAACCGGTAGGTCCAACCAGCAGGATGTTACTTTTGGCGAGCTCAACGTCGTCTTTGCTGTCGCTTTGAAACTGCAGGCGCTTGTAGTGGTTGTACACTGCAACTGCGAGAATTTTCTTGGCGTCTTCCTGGCCGATTACATACTGGTCGAGCGTGTCGCGGATTTCCTGCGGCTTCAGCAGTTCTCCGGTGGCGCTTGCAGCTTTCTCCTGCATTTCTTCGGTGATAATGTCGTTGCATAAATCAACGCACTCATCACAGATGAATACAGAAGGGCCTGCAATCAGCTTTCGTACTTCGTGTTGGCTTTTACCGCAGAATGAACAGTAAAGTAATTTACTGTCATCTTGATTTTTGTTGTCGCCGTCACTCATTAGTTGGTTTTACCCCGTCTTAGGCTACTGTCACCTTGCCGTTTTTCAGCAATTTTTGCAAGGCACAACCCGCTCATTCGCGGAGTGTGCATGCAGACTGCAATGCGGCGCAGCTTCACGACCCCGACGCGGTTGATTCCTTGGTTCTGTTCTCAACCACTCGATCAATCAGGCCGTATTCCAGCGCGTCGTCAGCGGTCATGAAGTTGTCTCTGTCTGTATCTCTTTGAATGTCTTCGATGTTCTTGCCGGTGTGCCGGGCGAGTACATCGTTCAGACGCGATCGGATCGACAGAATTTCCTGAGCGTGAATCTGAATATCTGTAGCCTGCCCCTGGAATCCGCCCAGCGGCTGGTGAATCATTACGCGACTGTGCGGCAGCGCAAGGCGCTTGCCTTCCGCACCACCTGCCAGCAACACTGCGCCCATGCTGGCTGCCTGACCAATGCACAATGTAGTGACATCCGGCTTGATGAACTGCATGGTGTCGTAAATAGACATACCGGCAGTCACTGACCCGCCCGGGCTGTTTATGTACAGCGAGATATCTTTGTCTGGGTTTTCAGATTCGAGGTAGAGCAGCTGCGCCACCACGATGTTGGCCATGAAATCTTCAACCTGCCCTACCAGAAATACCACCCGCTCCTTGAGCATGCGCGAGTAGATGTCGTAACGCATGGAGCCACGCGGCGTTACTTCTTCTACGGTGGGTACGTACCCGATGGCCTGAGGTGCAGACAATTGAGATTCCATAGGGTTTTTTAACATGTGTGCTCTGCTCTATTAATTGCGCATTCTTTGATCAGCACCAAAGCTATTGCAAACTTTTAGCCTGCAATGGCTCAAGCACTGGTTGTGTCGCCAACTTCACCGGACTGCTCCGGATTCATTACCTCTTTGAACGTCAAAGACTTGTCGACAACTGTCGCGTTTTCCATTGCCCAATCAGTTACTTGCTGCTCAAGAACCATACCTTCCACATTCTGCAGGTACTCAGCGTTCCCGTAATAGTAGTCAACCACCTGTTTGGGGTCTTCGTAGGAAGATGCAATCGTGTCAATCGCTTCTTTTACTTTGTCCGGATCAACCTTGATTTCGTTCTGTTTGATGATTTCAGAAATCAACAGACCCAGTTTCACGCGACGTTGTGCGTCTTCCTGAAATAGTTCATCGGCAAGCTCAGGCGTTTCAGTACCGCCCTGCCCCTGCATTTGACTGGTAATTTGCTGACGCAATCGACCGATCTCGTCTTTCACCATTGAACCGGGCACATCAAAGTCGTTACTTTCCAGCAGAACGTCCATCACAGCCTGCTTGTTCAGGTTGTCGAGAGACTGGGTCAGCTCACGCTCCATATTTTTGCGGATATCAGAGCGAAGCGTCTCAACGCCTCCCTCTTCCACACCGAAGTCCTTGGCAAACTCGTCATTCACTTCCGGCAGCTCCGATTCTTTTACCGCATGCACGGTTATCTCGAACTGGGCTTCCTTACCCGCCAGATGAGTGGCGCGGTAGTCTTCCGGAAAATTGACTGTAATGGTCTTCGAATCACCTTTGGAAACCCCTTCAAGCTGCTCTTCAAAACCCGGGATCATCGAGCCCGACCCAAGCACCAGTGGCGCTTCCTTGGCGCTGCCGCCATCAAATTCTTCACCGTCGATGCTACCGGCGAAATCCATCGTGACCTGATCGTCGGTTTTTGCCGCACGATCTACCTCAACCCAGTTCACACGCTGCTTGCGAAGCGTTTCGATCATTTCATCGAGATCGGTTTCCTCGACCTGCGCCACTTTCTTTTCAATGGATTTTCCATCCAGTGATGCCACCTGGATTTCAGGGAATACCTCAAAGGTAGCGCGATAGCGAAAACCTTCTGCAGGCTCGCTGTTTTCCGCTTCGTCGACTACAGGCTCGATAGAAGGCATACCTGCCGGTTTAAGATCGACCTGCTCCAGCGCGTCGCGATAACTCTCATTTATCACATCACCCAGCACTTCCTGTCTGACGTGGCCGCCGTAGCGCTTACGGATTACTTTCATTGGCACTTTGCCGGGGCGAAAGCCATTAATCCGCGCAGTCTTGGCAATCGACTGCAGCTTCTTGTTTACTGCATCGTCGATTGTTTCGGCTGGAACCTCGACGACGATTTTGCGTTCGAGTCCATTCGCGGATTCTTGGGTTACCTGCATGATGACCTCAACCAGTCATATACGACTGTTTTATGTAAAGCGGTTATTGATTAGCTGCGGACGAGTGTCCGCCAGCGAGTGAGTAATTCAATTGTCGGCCACAAAAACTTGGTGCGAGAGGGGAGACTCGAACTCCCACGGGTTGCCCCACTGGAACCTAAATCCAGCGCGTCTACCAATTCCGCCACACTCGCTTTCCG
>CAYZVB010000298.1:0-6955 GCA_964481315.1 uncultured Granulosicoccaceae bacterium | reverse complement strand
TGGCAAAGTTGTCGATAGCGCCGTCAAGCTCTTCAGCACTAAAGTCAGGCCAAAGTGTTGAGGTAAAAACAAGTTCTGTATACGCAATGTGCCACAACAGAAAATTACTCAAACGCTGATCGCCCCCGCTACGAATAAACAGATCAGGCTCAATACCTTCAGACAACCAGCTGTACCGGGTGATCAGGTCGTCGTTGATTTGATCTTCGGACACACGACCTTCTTTTACATCAACGGCAATTCTTTTAATCGCAGCAACCATCTCGCTGCGGCCACCGTAGTTCACCGCTATGTTCAACACCATACCGGTATTCTGTGCGGTTTTTTCTGTGGCAATGCGTATTTGCTGCTGCAGGTTATCGGGGAAACTTTCAACCTCACCGATAAACCGCACTACAATATTGTTTTTATGCAGACTGTCGACTTCGCTGCGCAGCGACCGTAAAAACAGCTCCATTAAAAAGCTCACTTCTTTTCTGGGTCGCCCCCAGTTTTCACTGCTAAAAGCGTAAACCGTGAGCATATCGATCCCGCGACGGGCACACTGCTCAACCACAGTCCGCGTTGCTTTTACACCCGCCTGATGACCGGAGCTGCGTGGCAGACCACGCTGCTGGGCCCATCGACCATTGCCGTCCATAATGACGGCAATATGCCTTGGTAATCCGTTCATGGTGTGAACTGCTGCAAAAGCAGGACTAATCTGTAAACTGACATAAACCGGATGGCTACACTTCCATTAACTCGGCTTCTTTGGCTTTGAGCATTTCATCAACCTTGCCAATGTATTCATCCGTCACTTTCTGGATGTTTTCCTGACCCTTGCGCTCTTCGTCTTCAGAGATCTCTTTTTCCTTCTGCAGATCTTTCAGATCAGCATTTGCGTCACGTCGGATATTGCGAACACTTACACGCGCGTTTTCCGCTTCCTGCCGTACAACCCGGACCAGGTCTTTACGGCGCTCTTCAGTGAGCGGCGGCATAGGAATTCTAATCACAGTACCGGCACTTGACGGGTTCAGTCCGAGATCGGAATTCATAATCGCTTTTTCAATCGGTGCCACCATGTCTTTTTCCCACGGCGTAACCGTTAGCGTGCGGGAATCTTCAATGGCAACTTTTGCAACCTGATTCAGTGCCGAAGCATTGCCGTAGTAGTCGACCTTGATGTGGTCGAGCAGACTGGTGTGTGCACGTCCGGTGCGAATCCGACTGAAGTCGTTTTGCAATGACTCCAGACTCTTGTTCATTCTGATAGCGGCGTCTTTTTTAATATCATCAATCATTCAGCTTACTCTCCACTTACTATCAGGGAACCGACTTCGTCAGTAGTGACTGCGCGAACCATTTCCCCGGGTGTATTCATGTTGAACACCTTCAACGGCAGGTTATGATCCCTGCACATAACAATTGCGGTTGTGTCCATCACCGCGAGATTTTTTCGAATCACCTCATCGTAGGTGATACGTTTAATCAGTTGCGCACCGGCATGCTCTTTCGGGTCGCTATCATACACGCCGTCGACTTTTGTCGCTTTCAGCATCACGTCTGCACCGATTTCGACAGCACGCAAACTCGCTGCAGTGTCGGTGGTAAAAAACGGATTACCGGTTCCCGATGCAAACACCACCACCCGCCCTTTTTCGAGATGCCGGACTGCTTTGCGGCGAATGTAATCTTCACACACTTCATTGATTTTTAATGCCGACATCACACGTGAATAGACGCCTATTCGCTCAAGTGAGTCCTGCAGAGACAACGCGTTAATGACAGTTGCGAGCATACCGATATGATCACCGGTAATCCGGTCCATACCGCCTTCGGCAAGATAGGCACCGCGAAATATATTACCACCGCCAATGACAATAGCCACCTGCACCTGCATGGCGTGCAGTTCGGCAACTTCATCTGCAATACGACCGATAAATGCCGGGTCGATACCGGATTGAAGATTGCCCATCAGCGCCTCGCCGCTGAGCTTGAGCATAACGCGCCGTGGCTGTGTTTTGGTGTCAGACATTTATGCAGGTGTGCCCGAAAATAAACGCTGCGGTTGTTGTTCGCTTTGCTTTTATGATTGTGCCACAAAAAAGCCGGCCTCCCGGCCGGCTTTTACACCACAAAGATTGCGAAACTGTAGCGCGCTTAAAGCACCACTGTTTCACCGATTCCAGCCTGATCGACCGGTTACCCTTTAACCTGCGCCATTACCTCTTCAGCGAAGTTCTCAACCTTCTTTTCGATGCCTTCACCGACTTCAAAGCGTGAGAAAAAGTTAACTGAAGCGTCAGCGGATTTCAGCAGCTTCTCAACCGTCTGATCGGGATCTTTTACATACGCCTGACCAACCAGTGTGATTTCCGCGAGGTACTTTCTGAGTCGACCCTGAACCATCTTCTCGACGATTTCAGCGGGCTTTCCGCTTTCACCGGCTTCAGCCATCAGTATTTCTTTTTCCTTGTCTAGCAGCTCTGCAGGCACATTGGCCTCAGAGATACAAACCGGGCTGCTGGCCGCGACATGCATGGCGATATCACGCGGCATGCTGTCACCACCACCGGCAACTTCAGTTACCACACCGATGCGCTCGCCATGCTGGTAAACACCAATGGTGCCGCCAGTTGATTCATGACGGACAAAACGACGTACCTGAATGTTTTCACCGAGTTTAGCCACCAGTTCGTGGCGAATGTGGTCGAGTGTACTGCCACCGGCGTCGAGTGCCGACAGCGCTTCAACGTCAGCCGGGTTGGACGCAAGTACTGCACTACAAACAGATTTTGCAAAGCCCGAGAAATCATCGCCTTTGGCAACAAAGTCGGTTTCGCAGTTAATTTCTGCCATAGCGACTGTTTTACCATCGTCACTGACCTGAATCGCGATAACGCCTTCAGCGGCAGTACGACCAGACTTTTTGTCCGCCTTTGCCAGACCCGCAATCCGCATCTGTTCCGCTGCGGCATCCATATCGCCATCAGCTTCGACAAGTGCTTTCTTGCACTCCATCATGCCTGCGCCGGTTCTTTCGCGCAGTTCCTTTACCATTGCTGCATTAATAGCCATTACTTTGACCTTAAAATAGTTTCAATAATTCGGGCACCCGGTGCGGGTGCCGTCGGAACGTGTATCCGTTCCGGAGTTTTTCAATAGTCGACAGGTCTGCGATCAGGACGCAGAATCAG
The DNA here is from genome assembly GCA_964481315.1 of uncultured Granulosicoccaceae bacterium. Taxonomy (GTDB): domain Bacteria; phylum Pseudomonadota; class Gammaproteobacteria; order Granulosicoccales; family Granulosicoccaceae. Next base: position 3,773 of record CAYZVB010000298.1, on the reverse strand, counting down.
TTGAGCCTTCTGCTGCCGAGTCAGCGGCAGGTGCGCTGTCTGTTGCCGCAGGTTCAGCAGCCGGTGCTTCCGGGGCAGCCGCTGCAGGCTCAGCCGCCGCTGGTGCTTCTGCGGCAGGTGCTTCCGCCGCCGGAGCCTCTGCAGCAGGAACAGGTGCTGGAGTTTCTTTCACTTCAACGTACTCTTTGCTGTCAGTAATCGCCGCAGACGACTTGCCAGTCTGGATAGAGTCGGCCACTGCATCAACGTACAACTGAATCGCACGCACGGCGTCGTCGTTGCCGGGAATGACGTAATCAACGTTCTCCGGAGAATTGTTGCTGTCGACAACCGCAACGATCGGAATACCGAGCTTACGGGCTTCGGCAACGGCAATTTTTTCGTAACCAACGTCGATAATAAACAATGCATCGGGCAGCCGATCCATGTTCTTGACACCCCCGAGGCTCTTGTGGAGCTTGTCGAGTTCGCGACGCAGCGTCAGTGCTTCTTTCTTGTTGAGACGTTCTTCGCCACCGCTTTCGAACATTTCTTCGAGCTCGAGCATTCGCTTGACCGACTGCTTGACCGTTTTGAAGTTGGTCATCATGCCGCCGGGCCAGCGGCGGTTTACAAACGGCATATTGCAGTTGTCAGCAGCGCTTTTGACTGCGTCGCGAGCTGCTCTTTTGGTACCGACAAACAGTACCTTGCCGTTCTTGGAAGCGAGCTTACCCATAAAATTCAGGGCATCGTCCATCGCCGGAACGGTGTTCTCGAGATTGAAGATATGGATCTTGTTGCGCTCGCCGTAAATATAGGGAGCCATTTTTGGACACCAGTAACGAGTCTGGTGGCCAAAGTGCACGCCGGCTTCTAGCATCTGGCGCATGCTTACTTTAGGCATTAGTATTTTCCGTTTCAGGGTTGAGCCTCCGCCCCACAATGGCAACCGCCTGCCAAACGAAGCAATTCGCTTAACAGCAGCACCCTGACTATGCGTGGGACGTGTGAATTCCGACGCCGAAATAATCCGACTGCCGGTGACTGGAAAGACATGCAAACACTGTTCTTCCGCAGCTAACCCACAATTATATTCCAGAAACTGGCAATATTCCAATACAATACGCAGTTAATCGATAACTAATCTGGTGCCCCCGGGCATTAACCACAGGATCTGCTGTATGCTCCGCGCACGCGACATTCCGATAAAATCCCCCGACGAAGTAGAAAAAATGCGCGTCGCCGGCCGCATGGCAGCCGAGGTGCTCGATATGATCACCGAGCATGTGAAACCCGGCGTCACTACCGATGAGCTCAACACCCTCTGTCACGAGCACATTACGGTCAAACAGGGGGCAGTTCCGGCACCGCTGAATTACCGCGGGTTTCCGAAGTCGATTTGCACCTCTCTCAATCACCAGGTCTGCCATGGTATTCCCAGCGACCGGGCACTGAAAAAGAAAGACATCGTCAACATCGACATCACCGTGATAAAGGATGGCTACCACGGCGACACCAGTCGCATGTTCTGCGTTGGCGAGCCCACGGTCATTGGCCGTCGCGTCTGCGAAGTCGCATACAACGCGCTTTACAAAGGAATTGAGGTAGTGAAGCCCGGCACCACACTCGGCGATATCGGCCACGCAATCCAGCAATATGCAGAGGGTGAGCGATGCTCGGTCGTGCGCGAATATTGCGGACACGGCATTGGCAAACAGTTTCACGAAGAGCCGCAAATTCTTCACTACGGCCGCGCCGGAGAGGGCCTGGCGGTACAGGCAGGCATGGTATTCACCATCGAGCCGATGATTAACGCCGGTAAGCAACACGTTAAGCTACTGCCGGACGACTGGACGGTCGTCACGAAAGACCGAAGCCTGTCGGCGCAATGGGAACACACGGTCCTGGTCACCGAAACCGGCTATGAGCTGCTGACTCTGTCACCTGCGGAGTCCTGAATACCAACGTGGACACGCCCGGTACTTCCGCAGACGGCCACCACGAGCTGCTGCACCTGCCCTCTTTGCTGCAACAGATAGAAAGTCAAAACAACGAGGTCAGCGCTTATCGCGATGCGCTGGCACAGGCCAACGAAGTCATTGGCAAACTGTTTGAAGAAGGAACACCCGCACCGGAACTGGTGGCGTGGCAGTCTGCCGTTACCGATGCCCTGTTGGTGCATTTATGGCAGCACATTATGCCCGCCGCCACCATTGACGCACTGGCGCTTATAGCAGTTGGCGGATACGGGCGCGCCGAGCTGCACCCGCACTCAGACATCGACATCCTTATTCTGACCACCGCGGACTACACCGGTGCCAATGACGAAATAAGCCGGTTTGTTACCGCATTGTGGGATCTCGGTCTCGATGTCGGCCACAGCGTGCGTGACATTTCGCAGTGCGTTGCAGAAGCCACTGCAGATGTGACGGTTATTACCAACCTGCTTGAAAGCCGCTGGCTGTCCGGATCGGAGGCTTTGTTTAACAAGCTCCACAATGCGATAGATCCAACCTGCATGTGGACATCCTCAGATTTCTTCGTCGCCAAACGCAATGAACAAAAACAAAGACATCTGAAATTTCACGGCACCGCTTACCGGCTCGAGCCCAACCTTAAAGAAAGCCCCGGCGGACTGCGTGATATTCAAATTATTGCCTGGCTAATCATCCGCCACTACGGCCACGGTGATTTCAAAGCCCTGGTAGAAGACGGCTTTCTAACCGCGGATGAACTTGAAGAACTAATAGAAGCACGCAACTACCTGTGGACGGTGCGGTTTTTATTGCATAAAAAAAGTGCCAGAAAGGAAGACCGCGTGCTGTTCGACTACCAGCGCGATATGGCAAAAGACTTTGGTTACAACCAGAGCGAAGGCAACGAAGCGGTCGAACAGTTTATGCAGCAGTACTATCGAACCGTCACTAAAGTCGAGCGTCTTAATGAAATGTTGTTGCAACTGCTTGAGAAAGCATTTGTTGAGGACCTTGACCAACATTCAGTTCCAATCAACAAGCGTTTCAACCGCGTTAACGAATACCTTGAGGTAGCTCACGATCGTGTGTTTATCGAATACCCGCCGGCGCTGCTGGAAATTTTTCAGGTATTCGCTGCCAACAAAGAAATAAAAGGGTTCAGCGCACGAACACTGAGACTGCTGCGCAGCCATTTACACTTAATTGATAATCGGTTTCGCGCAGAGCTGATTCCGCGCAATCTTTTTCTGCAGCTTTTCAGAGAGCCTAAAAAAATAACCAGAAAGCTGCGGCTAATGAACCGTTACGGTGTGCTGGCCAAATACCTGCCGATATTTGAAAAAATTGTTGGCCGCATGCAGTACGACTTGTTTCATATTTACACAGTCGACGAACACACGCTGATGGTTATTCGCAACCTGAGAAGGTTTGCAATTCGCTATCACAACGACGAATACCCGCACTGCTCGGCGATTATGCAACAGCTGGAAAAACCGGAGCTGTTATATCTGGTGGGTCTGTTTCACGACATTGCCAAAGGCCGTGGCGGCGATCACTCTATACTTGGTGCGGAAGACGCACAATCATTCTGCGTAGAACACGGGCTGAATGCGGTCGACACTAAACTGGTAGTCTGGACCGTACGCTATCACCTCAACATGTCGACGACGGCACAACGAAAAGACATCTCCGATCCGGAGGTGATTTTTGAATTTGCACGGTTTGTCGGTTCCATGCGATATCTCGACTTTCTGTACCTGCTAACCGTTGCCGATATCCGCGGCACCAATCCGGAGTTGTGGAATTCATGGAAAG
>CAYZVB010000297.1:2679-6973 GCA_964481315.1 uncultured Granulosicoccaceae bacterium | reverse complement strand
ACCATCAGCTTATTATTACTACCACCGGCTTCAATAACACAAACCGACCCCGCACCGGCCTCAGCCAGCCGTGCCGCCACAACCGACCCCGCCGCACCACTGCCGACAATTACGTAATCGTAGGTGTCTGGCACCTGCTTCCCCCAAATCTAAGTATCATTATCTCAGGATACCTGAAGTGCGAGTTGCATGCAGCTGGCGGCTTGAATCTCAGAAAACACATCTCTTGAAACCCAAACCGTTAGCGAAGTGCAGCTTTCTTTCAGATCAAAGTGGATTAGTATTGTACGATGACCGGCTCAACGTGCGTCCAGAGCCACCAACCGATAGGTATAATTCGAAACAGGTTTATCCGTAGCTAGTTAACAGGCGAACCTACTTTTTGAATACTTCAAGCAGATAATAAGCTGAATTGTGGAACCGAGATGAACCTAAGAATGGAGCACTCACCAATCCAAAAAACACCTGGTCAGAGTAAAAGCGCGCCTTCGCAGACGCGCTGTACCTAGGTTTTTGCACTCCCCTATCAGATAACGAACATCTGATCACCAAATAGCAGATCTGTGGATGGCGCATCTGCCATCACAAAACCGGAGTCCAGGAAATCGACACTTGTCGCAACCGCCAGAGGAGAAACGACTGGAGACGCGGATGAACTGGCGTCAGGTGAGGGCGTAACATTAATCGTTACACTTGATGTTGACGATTGTCCATCGACATCTTTAATAGTGTACTCGAATACTTCTTTCACAGAGGTTTCTGTCACAGGTGCAAAATAGGTAAAGTCTCCTGTATCGAAATCAAATTGAAGAGATCCTTCCTTGACGGAGTCGACAACGACAAAACTGTTTGTCAATATCGCTCCCTTTGATTGGCCAGACTCGGTAATCTGTCCATTCTCATAGCTGTAGGTCACATCATCGAATTCCATACTGGTAATACTGAATTCACTAACAGAGTCATCATCTGCTATTGCATTGCCACTAATGCTCGTGTCAGCGAAATTATTTAGCACAGTAGGGATCGCATCCACCTCATCCACAAGTAATAGATTAGGGTCGTCGTTAACCGCAGGGTCATCCGGACTACCAGTGATATGAGCAACTTCTTCGAGTGCATCCCGGGCAGATATTGCTCCGCCAAAACCAACCGAATAGGTATTGTCGAAGTTTGCTTCAGCAAATAGCTGCCAGCCTGACTCATCCACTAGCTTGTGAGTGTCGCTAACGCCCCCTTGAGTAGGTTCACCATCGGAGAAGAAATAGTAATTGGTTTCCTCTGCCAGACCTGGAGGAGTATCAGTCTGAGCCATTGTTGCATCAATAGCCGCCTGGTAGTTTGTACCGCTGCCCCAGGGCGCCAGTCCCTCCAGAAAGCTCTCTAGATTGTTAGTACTTGCAGTAACATCAAACCACTCGGACACCTCATTACCAGGAATGTGGTTCTTGTCAGTCAAAGTCGAATCCCCACCGTCATAAACAGTTGTACCATCTGTAACACGTCCATCAAAAGCAATTACCTTAACTGCCTTGACTTCCGTTCGCGCAGCGAACTGCTCTACCGCCTCAATATTCCAGTCAAGCCGGGTTTTGCTCTCTCCGTCTATCGTAATTTCTTTTTTCATGCTACTGGAGCGATCAATTACAACCACAGCATTGATAGACGCCCCACCTGTACCTTCCACTTCGAGGATGTTAGGGTTAGCAAGGAACGAAGGGGGGACACTGGCTGAAACGAAAGCTTCATCGTCCTCAAAAATGTCACCGTCCCCGTCATCCTGAAACTGCTCTCTGCCCGGTACATAGTTTCCGACACTCGAATCAACATCTTCCTGATTTGCTGAAGCAATCTGAGCAACATTAACGATCTCTCCGGATTCCAGAACCACGGCCTCCACCGTCAGTGTCACAGTTTCTCCTGCTGCAACATCACCAATTATCCAGTCTGCGCCAGGATCAGCGACAATTCCTGCGTCGCTTGAATCCGAAAATTGTAAGGTACCGTCAGCGAAGTAATTCGCCAGGTCAGTAGAAACACTCACACCCGTGGCCGGAACTGTTGAAACATTAGTTACATTAATAATGAATTTGGCCACTTCACCGATTTCGACTGTATCACTACTAATTGTTTGTGAGAGTTCAAGATCAATGATCTCCGGAACAGTCAAAGTCGCATTTGCTTCATCATCTTCTGACTGATCACCATCATCATTGTCGACTGTCGAATCGGGATCTACCTGGTCGGAAGCAACAACTTCTGCCACGTTGACGATAGTCCCGGTGTCGGTAACAGTTGCATCTATCTTAAGTGAAGCGCTCTCACCAACAGCAAGATCTCCCACCATCCACAATCCGGTCTCTGGATCAAACGCGGCACCGTCGCTGCCGTCTGCCAGAAACTCAACACCAGCCGGCAGTACATCCTCAACAACTACATTGGTAGCATCGTCAGGTCCTTTGTTAGCGATGCTAAGCTCCCAACTGACCACGTCTCCGGGAGCAACGGTCTCCGGAATCACACCTTTATCGAGCTCAAGGTCGGCTGCTACCGCATCAGTTTCTGCCTGTGCGTCGTTGTTATGAGGATTGTTATCAAACGAGTCGCTGGTGACAGAGGCAGTATTGACCTGTGGACCATCAGCATCATCGACTGTTACGTCAATGCTCAGTGTTGCAGTCTCGCCCGAGGCAAGATCACCAACTGACCACATACCAACAGTCGCGTCGAATTGCTCCGAACTGGCTTCTTCAAAGCTCACTCCCGCCGGTAGTACATCTTTCACCATCACATTTTCTGCGATATCCGGCCCGTTGTTGATCACAGAAATTGTCCAGGTAATCGTATCACCAAGATCCGGAGCCTCGTCGCTCACTGATTTCTCAATGGCAAGGTCGGCAGCAACAGCGTCAGTCAGGGCATCATCTGTATCATTATCTGAATTATTGTCGTAGGTATCACTGCTCACAGAAGCGGTATTAACCTGCGGTCCATCCGCTTCATTGACTGTTACATCTATGGACAATGATTCTGTTTCCCCTGCAGCAAGATCGCCAACAGACCAGACGCCACTATCAGCATCAAACTGATCCGAGCTCGCGCTCTCAAAACTCACACCTTCCGGCAACGCATCTTTCACAACAACGTTTTCGGCGGAGTCAGGCCCAAAGTTAGTGACCTCTATAGTCCATGTGATCATATCTCCCAGATCGGGGGCTTCATTACTAACAGTTTTTTCAATGCCAAGATCGGCTGCTATCGCATCAGTTTGCGACTGATCTGTGTTGTCGTCCGGATTAATCTCAGCAGTATCGCTACTTACAACCGCCACATTGACCTGCGGTCCGTCAGCCTCATCTACCGATACATCGAAGGTTAGGGTCGCACCTTCGCCAGCTGCCAGATCTCCGATACTCCATTCACCACTTTCGACGTCAAACTGATCAGAACTAGCGGTGAGAAAAGTAACTCCGTCCGGGAGCGTATCCGATACGATTACTTTCTCGGCAGTATCCGGTCCTTTGTTCACAACATCGATCGTCCATGTGACTGTATCTCCGAGATTTGGCGCTGTGTCGCTAACAGATTTCTCTATAACCAAATCAGCACCTACAGCTTCAATAGACGCATGATCGATGTTATTGCTAAAGTCCGAATCTTCAGTTTCACTGCTTACCATTGCAATGTTCACCTGTGCAAACTCCGCATCGGTCGCAATGGTGGTAATCTGCAAAACGGCGCTTGAACCGCTGGCAAGATCGCCAATATCCCAGATCCCGAGCGAGTTATCGAATTCACCCATGGTTGCGCTGCCTGCAATATACTCAAGCCCGCCCGGGAACATATCGTTAACCACAACATTCTCAGCGTCTTCCGGCCCGAGATTTTCTACTACCAGTGTCCATACCACTTCACTCCCATAATCCGGAGTCGGGTTACCGACCCACCTCTGAATTTGCAGATCAGCACCATGTTCCGGAGGCTTTTCACTGTCACAACAGCAGCCACAGACAAAGACCGGTTCGCATTCTTCAGTATTCGGTTTAGATGGTTTTACAATGGGCGCTTCTACAGGATCGATACTCGCCAGGGCAGTGTTATTGTCGGGGTTTTCGTCTGCTGTGCTACTGCTGGCAATCGCGCGATTGACATAATCAGTCCCGGAAGCGCTATCAACATGAGTCACGATTTCGACCTGCGCGGTCTCGCCGTTCTTGAGATGACCGACATTCCATTGTCCTTTCGTCGCATCGAACCCGTCAGCGCTGGCACTAACAAAACTCAGACCCTCAGGTAA
>CAYZVB010000297.1:0-2605 GCA_964481315.1 uncultured Granulosicoccaceae bacterium | reverse complement strand
TCATCTTTGACAACAGTATTCCAGGCAGTGTCAGGCCCCTTATTAGTAACGGTTAGCGTCCAAACTACCTGTGTGCCGACTGCAGGCGCTTCCTTATTAACCGTTTTGGTCAAATGAAGATCTGCCTGCGTAGGCTTCCATGGATAGACAGTGACAATATGCGAATTATCATCTAGATCGCAATCATGGGTATCTGTAGTTACTCTCGACCGAACCCCAATTGGATGATCGACGGTATCTACTATGGCGGAAATAGTCAGCGTTTCAACACTGTTCGGCGTAATGGTACCGATAGACCATGTGTCATTAGATTGATTAAAGGCACCACTGGTGGCTGCAGAGTCACCCGTATAAGTTACACCCTCAGGAATGAGGTCGGTGACTACAACATTCTGAGCTGCATCCAGTCCGTTGTTGCTCACCTCGATAGTCCATGTAATGGTCTGTCCTAGTTGCGGTGAACTATCATCGACCGTTTTATAAACCTTCAAATCGGTAACTGCTTGATCTACCATTTCTTTGCTTCCTTTTGTCCGCTAACATCAAAACTCGGACAAGCTGTACAGCAGCATGCGTTCCATTGAAGTTACAAACAAAGTGTCGAAACGTTAAAAAGTGAACATCTACTTCTAACTCTAAACCGTATAAAACGAATTCTATTGCTCTTTTAGGGCGCGCTCCCGCGCGCGATTAACCGGCGTCAGCAAATACTCCAACACCGACTTCTTGCCCGCCAGCAGATCTACATCTGCAACCATTCCGGGAATGATCGAGAGGTCACGCCCGTCTCTCGTCCCCATAGTATTTGATTCGGTGCGGATTCTAATCGGGTAGTAGGTCTCCCCTTTTTCATTGGTGACCGTGTCCGCGCCAATATACTCCACTGTGCCCTCCATACCCCCATAGCGAATAAAATCGTATGCGGTGAACTTGACCAGCGCTCTCTGGTCGGAATGCACATCGCCGATATCCTCAGGACGCACATTTGCCTGGACCAGAAGGCTTTCATCTATCGGTATAATTTCGATTACATCTTCACCGCTCAATACGACCTGTCCCTGCGCATCAACGTTAACTTTATTCACTACACCATTCATTGGCGATCGTAGCACCGTACGATCCAGTCTGTCTTTGTCACGTGTGAGCATTTCGTTAAGCGCCGCAAGCTCTATACGTAGCGAGTCCAGGCCTTCGAGCGCACTGCGTTTGTGTTCTGTCTGTAGCATGCTGAGTTCACCGCGCAGTTGCACCACTGACCTCAGGGCATTGAGCAAATCCACCTTCGTGACCGATGTTTCCCCACGCTCAAGAAGACGATGGGATTGCTCTGCAATTGAAAGTAAGTCTTCAAGACTGCGCTTTCTGGCGATGTAATCAGCCTGTCGCGCTTCCAGCAACAGAAGCTCGGATGAAGCAATATCTTCGCTAACTGCAGCGTCAAAAGCCGGTGTAGAAAAATCGCTGGCCTCAGCTTCAAGCCGTGCCATGCGTCCCAGAATGAAGGCGTGCCTGGCAAGAGTTTCCTGATAGTTAGCCTGAAACTGGGTATCCTGCAGTTTAATCAGTTGTTGCTGCGCGGCAACAATATCCCCTTCGCGCACCAAAATTTCATCAACTATGCCACCTTCAAGACTTTGTACCAACTGCAATTTAGCCGTCGGGATTACTTTTCCCTGCGCTCGTGTAACCTGATCAATGTCAGCAAAACTCGCCCAGACAATCATTGCAACGACAAACACCAGAGCTAGCGTAGGTATGTGTCTCTGACTTAGGCGTCGTTCTTTTTGAAAAAGCTTTTCGCTGACCGCTTCAAAGCTTATCCCCGATTCCGCCGGCTTGTCCGCTTTTGTAGGCTTTTCTCTTACGAATTCTCCGGATACACCTTCTTCCGTTACTTCGCGGCTTTTAAGCTCATCGTTAGCCTTCCCAACGAGATCCAGAAACTCCAGATCCCACCCGTCAGAATCTGCGATGTTTTGCGCCTTGATGTCAGAGACGGGCTTCATACAGTACTACCTTGTGGCACGCTCCCCTGCTTCACAACTCTTTTATTCGGCTGTTTCTGACGGTTAACACTCACAGTTGCGCGGGCTGCGTCTGCCCTCAAAGAGCTACTACTGGCACGAACACGCGAATTACGCAACCGTCCGAGCACTCTTTCTACTGGATCATCGGACGCAACCTGTCCCTGCTCCAGTACAATCACACGATCTACCAATTCAAGCACGCTTGTTTTATGTGTGGAAACAATAAGGGTTCGGTCAGCTGAGTAGCTTTTAAGTGTCTTGATAAATGCTTGCTCAGTTTGCGGATCAAGATTTGCCGTTGGCTCATCCAACAACAGCAATGGACGTTCCTGTACCAGACAACGTGCGAGTATAATGGCACGGCGTTGTCCACCGGATAGTAGCGATCCACGCTCACCAACCTCACCCAGCAATCCCTGTGGATGCCTGCTTATAAAATCCCCCAGGCCCACGCGGCCAAGTGCATCCATAATCTCTAAGTCGTCAATGTCTGCTCGGCCAAGCGCTACATTGTCGCGCAGACTACCATGAAAGAGAGCGGCTTCCTGCGGCACATACCCGATCACGCTGCGTAGAGT
>CAYZVB010000296.1:0-7069 GCA_964481315.1 uncultured Granulosicoccaceae bacterium | reverse complement strand
TCCGAGCCAACAGGCAGTCAGCAATTGCAGGACACTTATATGGCAATGACAGGGAAACAGGCTACGGCACTCATCTCAATTTATGACGCTGCCAACAACTCCGATGGATGGAATACTGCCCTTGACGCCTGTGTCGACTATGTACAGGCGCACAGCGCGAATATCATGTTTCATGAAAATGACAGAAACTCACGCTGGAAGTACGCCCTTGGCAGCCAGCGCTGGAGAGCGTGCAGTCCGGAGCAAATGGCCCGCACCATTTCATTGTTTGAAAAGTACGATACCCGCGCCTGGAAGTTCGTCCACAGGCATAGAAAGCAAACTATTCTGACCGACACTGATTTCTGGCCGGACACGGCCGAGTTGGATCAGCGTGAGGATTACCGGTTTTACGAACAGGAGCTTGGCTTCAAAAGAAAAATCGGCTGCAAGTTAAACGACAACCTGTGCTGGACCGACAATATCGCATTTCAGTTCAGCGCCCGCATTGATGAAATTCCGAACGCGTCAGTTACCAGCATTCAGCAACTGCTGCCGCATGCAGCCAAGTCTGTTGAGCTGTGGCGTACCTTCTCTATTTTAAAATCCCGTTATCAGGCCGTGCTGTCTGCACTCGACCATGTCCGTGTCGGTCTGTGTATTGCCGAGCCCAACGGGGCAATTATTGTCAGCAATGAAGAGGCCGACAGAATACTTAATCTTGGTGGTGACATTGGCCTTGGCAAAGACAAGCTCATCCATTGCCGGTCGGGTGCAGAAGAAGCAGCAATACACCAGGCTATCTATAAAACCTGTGCCACATCTTCCGGCAAGGCTTCATTGTCAGAGGCGTTTCAACTGATCGGCGCCAGCCCGGAAACACAAATATCTGTTGAATTTGCTCCGTTACGCGACTCAAACTCAGAGCTTGACTCGCATTTTAACGGAGCACTGGTAACACTAATCGACCTTTCCTCAAACCCTGAAGTCGACTGCAGCAAAATTGCACTGGCGTATAAACTGACCCCTGCCGAAAAAGAAGTCTGCCAGCTGGTCACGCAGGGCACCTCTGTTAAAGATATCGCTGAATCCCGGAACGTGGTACCGGAAACCATCAAATCGCAGTTAAAATCTATCTACCGCAAAACCGACTGCAACAACCGCGTCGAGTTAATCCGGCTTGCGCTGAAGGCAAACCCGCCGGTAGACAGTACCAACGAAAGCCGCTAAACCCTGCCGGCTCGACGAATATTACGCGCAATAGCGATCACCGTAATAATAGTCGCCGACCAGAAAAACCAAGTGATCGGGCCCCGTAATAAAACTGCCGGGTCACTGCCCGACATTAGCATGGACTGCCTGAAATTATCTTCCAACAGCGGCCCGAGTATAAACGCGATCAGAAACGGTGCTGCGGGTATATGAAATCGCATCATCAAAAAGCCAACCCACCCCATCGCAAACATCACTCCGACATCGAAGATATTGTTATTCACTGCGAACACGCCGTATATACACAACACTAGCACTGCAGGCATTAATAGCGGCTTAGGTACGTCCGCCACAAAGCGGAAGCCTTTAATGGCAACACTGCCAACAATAAACAAAAACACAGAGCTTATTATTAAGCCAATAAAAAGACCGTAGATAATGTCTACGTTAAGTACAAACATCATCGGTCCCGGTTGCAGGCCGTGGATCATGAAAGCACCAATAATAATGGCAGTGATCACATCGCCCGGCACCCCAAGCGCCAGAAGCGGAATAAGTGTGGCACCGGCTACGCCGTTGTTACCGGCCTCGGATGCAGCAACACCTTCAATTTCACCCTTACCAAAGTTTTCTTTATGCGGTGACCGGCGTCGCGCTTCGGAATAACTTAAAAACGCAGACGGCGCCGCACCGATACCCGGAATAGAGCCAAGGAACACACCGATAAAACTGCCGCGAATAATCGACTTAAAGCTGCGTTTGTAGTCGGCAAATGTGACGTTGGCCCGCCCCAGCGCCCGCGCTGTACCCAGATGCGCTTTCGGGTTCCATGCCATCGCAATAATCTCTGGTATGGCGAACAATCCAATCAATACAGCGATAAAATTCAGGCCGCCCATCATGTTCGGGTTTTCAAAGGTAAACCGGTTAGTGCCATAGACAAGGTCAAGCCCAACCGTGGCCAGCAACAAACCCAACAGTGCCGAAAGCGCACCGCGAAGAAGACTTTCTCCGGACACACCGGCAATAATGGTTAGCGAAAATAATATAAGCGCAAAAAACTCCGGCGGACCAAAGCTCAGCGCAAATGACGCGAGCCAGCCGGCAAATAGAATAAGCGCCAGGTTCGATACCAGGTCTGCAGTACACGATGCCCACAACGCCATACCGAGTGCCCGTCCTGCTTCACCACGTTCGGCCATCGGGTGGCCGTCCAGTATGGTCGCAGAAGATGCAGGGGTTCCCGGTGTTTTAATTAAAATTGCCGGAATTGAGCCACCAAAAATCCCTCCTTTATACACACCCAGCAACAACAGTATGCCGGTAATCGGCTGCATACTGAACGTAAACGGCAGCGTTAGTGCAACTGCCATAGTGGCGGACAGACCGGGAATCGCCCCACCCACCACGCCAATACAAATTCCCGCAAACAATGCGAGAAAAACCTCAACTGAAGAAACAATGGAAAGGCCTGCCTGCAGGCTGTCGAGAAGACTCACGGTAGCCTCACAAATTCACCCTGCGGAATGGCAACTCCGGCAACGTGTGCAAAAAAAGCATATAAAAGGAGTGGGATCAGCACAGCACATACTAACGCTGTTATGCGATGCTGCGTTTTAAACATTAGTGCGATAACAGCAAATACAGGCATTGACGTCCACACCATACCAAGGCGCGGTAATAACAGCATCGTCAGCACCATAATGACTGCCAGTACCAGCAGACGCAGCCACGGGTTACCGTCGATCTGATCGTCGTCATGCATGGTTCTGTCCGCACTGACAGCACGAGACGAAAGCATCAGGCCAAGCCCTGCTATCCCTGTAAGTGCTGCCAGTGTGTACGGCCAGAACGTTGGAGACAGCACAATGTTCGATACATTACTGGGTGACGACACCCAGGTTGGAATGGCAATCAATACAAGGAACAGGGCTACTGCACAGGCACCGAGCCCCAGCCGCAGTTGTAGCGCGCGTAACGACACGGCTCCTCCGGATAAGTTGCAGTGCGGCTGCTATTGCAGCCGCATTATTCGTAGTGAAAGGAAAACAACTAGTGGGCGATACTAACCTTCGATGCGCATGCCTAATTCATCAACCAGCGCACGGAATACTTCATACTGCCCCTGAATAAACTGATTAGCTTCAACCGGATCCATTAGCCTGATTACGGAGCCGCGAGCCGTCATCGCCTCGTTAAATTTTGCATCCTGAGTGGCTTCGGCCATCCAGGTACCCCACATTTTGGCAACATCATCAGGCAGATCATCCGGCCCGGCAATTCCGGTCCAGCCAACCAGTTGATTGAGCTTATCTTTACCCAGTTCATTTGCAGTCGGCGCATCGAAACCGACGACAGGCTCAGGAGTGGTAACCATCAATGGCTTTAACTGTTCATTTGCAACAAAACTTGCCAGCGCTGACGAATTAGTGCAAAGAAACGATGCAGTACCGTTTAACACTGCTGTGGCAGCCGCACCACCACCTTTCAATGGAATATGTGTGGCAGCTTCAAGCGGTTTTTCGATCCCGAACTCTTTTAACACCATGGCACCTGCCAGATGCAGCAATGAACCAACACCTGATGAACTGTAAGTCACTCCGCCTTCGTTTACCTTGGCCACCAGATCATCCATTGAATTTATGTCTGACGAAGCAGCAACAGCACAGGCAACCGGGTTAATCTCGTAGACGGTTACAAATCTAAAATCATCCAGTGCGTACGGCAGGGTTGCTTTCATGGCCGGGTTAACCGAATGTGAGCCGACACGCGCAAACAACATAGTGTAGCCATCGGCTTTGGCATTCTGCACGGTCACCGACCCTGTCGCCCCGCCGGCTCCGGTCACGTTAGCCATTATCAGCGGTTTACCCACAGCGTTGCCAAGTGGTTCAGCAATGGTGCGCGCAGAGATGTCGGTCGCACCACCCGCGCCATACGGGATGACCATATTGATCGGGCGTTCGGGGTATTCAGCCAGTACCGGTGCGGCAACCAGCACACTGCCTAACACTGTTGCCTGGCCAAGCGCCCGGATAATTCGGGTTAATTTCATGTTTTTCCTCCAGTTATGAGTATCTTTCCGCCAAGAGTTTTGGGGGAAGATACGACTCACCGCCCCGCATAAGAACAAGACGACGGGTCGAGTATAACGCGGGAAAGCAGTCGAGGTAACTCGAATGTACAAAGCCGGTACCGACACACAATAAACAATTCGAGCTGCAACTGTCGCTGCTGAAGCTGTGCGGAAGGGTCTGACGCCGTGGCGTCACAACTTCTACTATTAGAATTATTGCTGATGATATGAGAATCAGGCCACGTATCACACCACGCTTAAAAAATCTTTGCGAGCTACTATGGACACTAACGCCACAACGCTTGTCTCTGCACTTGCGGGAAATATAATGATCGACCTGCTTCACTAACAGAGAAACTCATTGGACTTCACCACCTTCGACTGCTCGCTATGATTGAAACAGTAGTCTTAGTGACACTCGGTTTTCTTTTCGGTGGCATGCTAAAAGGGGCCACCGGAGTGGGTGCCCCGTAAATTGCAGTACCGTTGCTCACCATGTTTTACGACGTACAAACGGCGGTTGTACTGTTTGCCGTACCCAACGCAGTCCCTAATCTCTGGCAGTGCTGGAAATATCGCCAACATCGCCTTGACGCTCGTTTTTTATCCAGAATGTTCATTGCCGGTGCCACCGGAACTCTGATAGGAACACTTCTGCTAATAAACCTTCCGGCCACGCTACTCACTATTACACTGGCAGTGTCGGTCTTCGGCTATGTGGCTTTCCGATGGTTTAATCCTGACTGGAAAATGAGCATGCCTCTGGCTCACAAGCTGGTTATTCCGGTAGCATCCGTTGCAGGTACATTACAGGCTTTTTCCGGCATATCTGCGCCGGTATCCGTGTCATTTCTCAATGCGATGAAAATGGAGAGGCCACAGTTTATATCGACTATCTCGTTCTACTTCCTGTCTATCTCTTTTGTTCAGCTACCTGCCATGTTTGCGTTTGGATTGATGACACGCGAATATTTTATGATCAGCGTCGCATCGCTGTTGCCACTCTTTGCAGGTATGCCGCTTGGCGCAATGCTGACGCGTCACCTGTCAAAGGAACACTTTGATATCTTGATTCGTGTAGTGTTGTCAGCAGTGGCAACCGGCTTGCTGCTAAATTTGCGTTAATATTTAAATGCCCAATTAGTCTGCAGGCGATTAACAGATCGCCAAATCAGGTTAAAGACTACAGCTACGTTCCGGCAACCGCTCCCCAGAGCAATTCGGCAATTCGTACATAAGCGTTGGACAATTCTTCGGTACGAATAAACTGAACAACCTCAAATGGACTGCCAACAAACGGCCTGAGTACCCATGCCAGTTGCACACCTACAAACGAATAAACTCCAATCCAGACCCACAACATAAAACGGTGGCGCTGGTTTCGCCGCACCAGCGTTCGATACGACCGGCGGATAGCAAACTGACCGGCGAGGCTCGCCACACAGTAAACCACTGCATTAAAAAGCAGCGCCATCCTGTAGTCACGAAAGCTGTAGTACCACAGTGCGGTAAACGGTGACAGCGAAGCCAGCGTCAATGCCACTACTGCCTGACAGGACAGCACTATTTTAAGCGCTTCTTTTAAATCCGACCCAAGACCAAGCAGATAGTTGGTCACCGCAAAGCTCGGCCAGCTCAGCAGGAACGTGGCACCCAACAGTATGGGCACCTTCAGAGCGGTATAAACAAGATGGAGCCATCGATCAGAATTTACACCTGCATAGCTTCCCATGGTAATACCGTACTGCATACCGAACATTACAACGACTGCTAACGGCAGTATTAAGGGACATTGGCGAAACCAGGAACTTCTATACGTGTGCGTTTTACGCCGTGTGCCTCGCAGCAGTGAGTCCACACCTTGTAAGAAGATAATCATCAGCTGAACAGGTTTTTCAGGATATCTAACAGCGCCAGAAAGAAATTGGACTCCCGCTCCCGGAACCACGTAAATGCGATATCTGGGTTGCCGATAAACGGCCTCAGCACCCACCCAAGCTGCGAACCAACCAGACAGAATGCAACAATCCAGATTCGAAAGATCCACTTCACCGGCATGAGCTGTGGGGGAACCTGACAAGTCTCGCGTTCACTATCACCATCATCGAGTACCTCTGTACTTCCCATTACTTTTTCTGAAAGCCCCCGAATAACATGGAGCAGCCACGCCAGACCCAGGCCGCCGGCGATAGAGAACATGCCTACATTAAACACCTGCATAAAGCGGTAGTTGATTGTGCTGACCGAAAAGAATGCCACTATCGGCCCCAGGGAAGCGAGCACTGCCAGGTTGATTGCCAGCAGCGTGATCATTAGTCGAATAAAGGCATGGAAACTTAGCTGTGTACCAACCAAGGCACTAAACACATAAAGCGACGGAAACGTAACCATAATCGTTAGCAGGTATAAAAACGGCACCTTGACCATCGAAGCGAGCAGCTGCAACCATCTGTCTGCGTAGCCCGCCACCTCAAGATTCAACGGCTTAAACAGCGAATAGCTTCCCATACACAAGCCATAAAACATCGCAAGCGCAATCAGTACCCCCACCATGACAGAAATAGAGAACGAACCAGCCTCGTTTGCTGCTGAACTTTCAGTCAATTCCTCAGCTGCTTCGGACTGGTGCTGAGTCACGCTTCGCAACAGCTTGTCCAGAGACGCAATACCACCCACTGACATGCTAAGTGCGCCTTGCACCTGCTTCATATTCATCATTATCAATTCACTTTTTTAATACGATTGACTTGCCGACAAAAGCCCTGGTACACATTTCACCGTACTGTTTGACGCTTCCCTTTA